>DATIAY010000062.1:0-34545 GCA_035457825.1 Candidatus Methylomirabilota bacterium | reverse complement strand
CTCGCCACGCCCATGCCCCGCCGGAATCACCCGCGGCGATTCGTCGCTCGGCCGATCGGAGTCGGGCACCCGGGCTCTCGCCACGCCCATGCCCCGCCGGAATCACCAGTGCGATTCTTCCCGCGCCCGATCCGAGTCCTTTTACGCCCGGCCTACCGCGGCACCGGCGTGGGCCGCTCGGGTGGTGGAACAGAGCGCCCGCGACGCCTGCAGCGCCGCGCACGCCGACCGTTCCGCCGGCCGGGAAACCCGTTCGAAAGCCGAGAAGCGCAACTTTTCTCTTGCATTCGCCCGCGACGTTCGTACATTGAACGAGAATGCGCGGCGCGAGTGCGCCCGTGCGAGGGAGGGGAGATCACCACGCGGGACGGGAGGAACGAGCGGATGACGAAGCGGGTCACGATGGCGGCGGTGACTGCGGGCCATGCGGAGGGCGGCACTTCCCTCAACGCTTTCGACAACGCGCTGCTGGCAGCCGGCATCGGCAACATCAACCTCATCAAGATCTCCAGCATCCTCCCACCCGACGTCCCGGTGATCGATCTGCCCAAGATCGCCCCCGGCGCGCTCATCCCCACGGCGTACGCAGCCATGACCAGCACCGTTCCCGGAGAAACCATCGCGGCCGCGGTCGGCTACGCGATCCCCGATGATCCGGCCAAGAACGGCGTGATCATGGAGTTCCATGGCCAGGCCACCCGGGAGGAAGCCGAAGACGCCATCCGGGCCATGCTGGACGAGGCCTTCCGGGTTCGTGGCGAGCCGGTTCGGGAGATGAAGGTGGTGGCCGTCGAGCACACCGTCGAGCGCGTGGGCTGCGCCGTGGCCGCCATCACCCTGCTCTCTGAAGAGGATCTGGTCTAGCCGGCGGTCCCGGCCGTCGAGGTTTCACGATGCGGCCCGCATCGCCGCCCTTCATCGCCTGCCAGCATCCGCTGCAGCAGGCCCGGATCGTCGTCTACGGCGTGCCCTTCGAGGGGCGCGTCAACCTCCGCAAGGGCGCCGACGGGGGACCCCGCGACGTCCGGCTGGCCTCGGATTCCATCGAGACGTACTCCCCGGTCCTCCGCCGCGACCTGGAGGACCTCCCTCTCGCCGACGCCGGCGACTGTGAGCTGCCCGACGGCGCCCCGCCCCGGGAGCAGCTCGACGCCGCCCGGGCCGACATCGCCGCCTGGTGGCGGCCCGAGCTGCGGGCCTTCATGCTGGGCGGCGACCATACGGCCACGGTCCCGGTGATCGAGGTCGTAGCCCCGGCCTGGCCCGACCTGAGGTTGATCCAGTTCGACGCCCACCCTGACACCCGCGTCGAGTTCCTGGGCGAGCGCTACAACTACGCCTCGGCCATGGCCCGGGTGATGGAGGTGCTGCCCCCCGAGCGGGTGTACCAGGTGGGCATGCGCACGGGCTCGCGAGAGGAGCTGGAGCGCCCGGGGCCGCATTTCCATCCGGCCCACGAGGGCCATCCGGTCGACGTGGTGCGCCGGCTCCTGCCCGAGCTCCGCAAGCACCCTCTCTACGTGACGATCGACATCGACGTCCTTGACCCGTCGGAGGCGCCCGGCACCGGGTCGCCGGAGCCGTGCGGGCTGCGGGTCGCCGAGCTCATCGAGATCGTCCGGCTGCTGGGAGCCTGCCGAATCGTGGGGGCAGATCTAGTGGAGGTCGCCCACGCCTGGGACCCCACCGGCCGGACGGGCATCGCCGCCTCGTGGGTGATCCGAGAAGCCCTGCTCGGCTGGTGGAACGACCCCCGCTGACCATGTACAGCGCCCCCCGACTCTACGAGATCGCCTTCGACATGAACCGCAAGGGCGAGGTGGACTTCCTCGCTCACTGCTTCAGGCATTACGCCCGCCGTCCCGTGCGTCGGGTGCTCGACATCGCCTGCGGCACCGGTCCCCACCTCATCCGACTGGCCGAGCGGGGCTACCGGATGGTCGGCCTGGATCTGTCGCCGAAGAACATCGAGTTCCTGCGCGAGCGGCTGGTGGCGAAGGGCCACCAGGCCGAGCTAACCGTGGCGGACATGACCGACTTCCGGTTACGGCGCCCTGTCGACGCGGCCCTCTGCATGCAGGACTCCCAGGGGCACCTGCTGACGAACGAGCAGTTGTTGGGGCACTTCAGATCCGTGGCCCGGTCGCTTCGGCGTGGGGGCCTCTATATTTTCGACCGCTACATGGCGTCGTCCTGGACCGACCCGGCCCGGAGCTGGTCGTGGTCGCGGCGGCGGGGCCAGCTCATCGTGCGGGCCTCCTTCTCGGCACTCCATGACGTCGACCCCGTGAGCCAGGTGTTCCGGGAGCGGCTGCGCCTGGAGGCGGTCGAGAACGGTACCCGGCGCGTCTACCAGCAGACCCACTTGAGTCGGATGGTGTTCCCCCAGGAGCTTCGTGCGCTGGTGGACCTGGCCGGCGGTTTCGAGTTCGTCCAGTGGTTTTTCGGCTTCAAGTCCCACCAGGTGCTAGAGCGGTCCAAGCATCCGCTGCTGATGGTCGTCGTCCTCCGCAAG
This sequence comes from Candidatus Methylomirabilota bacterium, assembly GCA_035457825.1. Taxonomy (GTDB): domain Bacteria; phylum Methylomirabilota; class Methylomirabilia; order Rokubacteriales; family CSP1-6; genus 40CM-4-69-5. The sequence goes on along the minus strand of DATIAY010000062.1, from coordinate 32,030 downwards.
CGCTAGCTGTCGCCCATTCCGCCGTGGATCGGGGGAGCGGGGACCCCTGTTCGACCACGCGGTAGGTGGTGATGGTCGCTTATCCGTTCCCCATCTCCCCGAGCCGTCCAGTCAGCCATGCCAGGAAACGGGTCTCCCAGAGGTCCCCGCTCCCCCGATCCACGGCGGACGCCGCAGGCTCGCCTTGAGCGAGCACCCACGACATCAGCCGGTGCTCGGCTCGCGGCCTGGTGCGGCGTGGTGTATCGCGCTTGGGGTAAGCTCCGGGCGTGCACGAGGCGGTGCTCAGGCTCAAGCGGGGACGGGAGGCCCGGGCGCGGGTGCACCCGTGGATCTTCAAGGGTGATGTCGCCGACGTAGGAAAGGTCGAGGCTGGGGCCGCCGTTGCCGTCGTGGACTCGAGCGGGCACTTCGTGGGCCGGGGACTCTACAATCCGCAGCCCGCGCTCTGCTGCCGGATCGTCACCTGGCACGATGAGCCCCTCGACGCCGGGCTGCTCCACCGCCGCATCCAGGCGGCCGTCGCGGGCCGAGGTGGCCCGGAGGCGCTCGCGCCGGGGCGCTTGGTCTGGAGCGAGGCCGACGGCCTGCCCGGCTTCGTCGCCGACCGCTACGGCCCCGTCCTCGTGGTCCAGTGCTCGACCCTGGGGATCGCCTTGCGCCGCGCCGACCTGGTGCGCAGCCTGCGGGCTACCGTAGGAGCGCTGCCCGTCCTGTCGGCTGACGACCCGACGCCGGCGCGCCTGGAGGGCTTCGAGCCGGCCCGCGGCTGGCTCGACGAGCCCGGGCCGCCGGACGTGGTGGTGGAGGAGGGGGGCGTCCGGCTGGGGGTCACCTTCGGCGCCGGCCACAAGACCGGGCTCTACCTCGACCAGCGCGACAACCACGCCCGCGTGGCCGCCCTGGCCCAGGGGCGTGACGTCCTCGACGCCTTCAGCTACACGGCGGCCTTCGCCTGCCACGCGCTCGTGGCCGGCGCCCGCCATGCGCTCTGCATCGAGTCCTCGGCGGACGCGATCGCCGGGGCCAGGCAGAACGTGGCCCTCAACGGCGTCGCCGACCGTGCCGAGCTCCTGGCTGCCAACGCCTTCGACGAGCTCCGTCGGCTCGGCCGCTCGGCTGCCCGCTTCGGCCTCGTCGTGCTCGATCCGCCTCCTTTCGCTCCCGGGCGCCACACGCTGCCGGCTGCCGCCCGCGGGTACAAGGAGATCAATCTGCGGGCGATGCGCCTGCTGACGCGATCGGGCGTGCTGGCGACCTTCTCGTGCTCGTATCACGTCACGCCGACGCTCTTCGAGGAGATCTGCCGGGAGGCGGCGATGGATGCCGGGGTCCGGCTCCGGGTGCTGACTCGGCTGGGCCAGCCCGCCGACCACCCCGCGCTCCTGACGGTGCCGGAGACCAGCTACCTCAAAGGGTTACTGCTGGAGGCGATGTAGCGGCACCTCTCCTCACCAGCTCCGCGTCTCCCCGTGCTTGAGGATCCACACCCGCTGGTGGCCCAGCCCCCGTCGCTGGGCGTCGGCGGCCAGACGCCGGGCCGGCTCGTCGAGAGGCTCGTCGGCGAGGTCGAAGGTGCCCCAGTGGATCGGCACGAAGACCCGTCCGCGGACGTCCTCGAACAGCTGCAAGCCCTCCTCCGGTGTCGTGTGGCTGGGGCGCATGATGGCTGGCGGCAGATACGCGCCGATGGGAACGGCGGCCAGGTCGAACGGCCCCAGGCGCTGGCCGATCTCCTGGAACATGCCGGCGTAGTAGGCCGTGTCCCCCGCGAAGAACAGGCGGCGGTGGCGACCGGCAACGGCCCATCCGCTCCACAGCCGGCGATTGCGGTCCCCCAGGCCCCGACCCGAGAAGTGCTGGGCGGGCAGACAGGTGACGAGCAGCCCATGCTCGGTGCGATGCTGCCACCAGTCCATCTCCTCGACGTCGGTGATGCCGAGGTCCGCGAACCAGGTCTTGAGCCCGAGCGGCACCAGGAAGCGCGGGCGATGGTCGGCGGCCAGGCGCTCGACGGTGGCCACGTCGAGGTGGTCATAGTGGTCATGGGAGATGAGCACCAGGTGGATGGGCGGCAGGTCCTCGAGCCGGAGCCCGGGCGGCGTGACGCGCCCGGGGCCGCCGAAGCTCACCGGGCTCGCCCGATTCGACCACTGGGGGTCGGTCAGCACGTTTACGCCGTCGAGCTGGACGAGCAGTGTCGAATGGCCGACCCAGGTCACCGTCGGCTCGGTACGGTTGTTGCGCAGGGCCGCCCCGTCGTTGGCGACGCGCGGAAGCTCGATCGTACGCGGGGTGAACGTGCTCGCCCAGACCCGGGTGACGAAAAACCGGATACGCACCCAGGTGCTGGCCAGCGGATGGGCGGCGACGGGATTCGCAAAGCCTCGCTCGCGGTGATGGACCGGCTTGCCCGGGACCGGCCCGCCCACGTCGCCACACCCGCCGACGAGAATGGCGCCCAGCAGCGCGGCCAGGACGTATCTGACGTTCAGTCCCGAGGCTCGCCGACCGGCAACTCGACGACGAAGGCGGCTCCACCGCCCGGGCGATTCTGGGCCCGCAACCGGCCCCGGTGCTCGCTCACGATACCGTAGGAGACGCTGAGACCCAGACCGCAGCCGTGCCCCGCCGGCTTGGTCGTGAAGAACGGGTCGAAGATCTTCGGCAGGACGTTGGGGTGGATGCCCGGGCCGGTGTCCAGGACCTCGATCACCGCCCACTGCTTGCTGGCCCGCACGCGCAGGGTCAGCGTCCGCTTGCCGGCATGGCCGGCCATGGCCTGATGAGCGTTTTGCACCAGGTTGAGCAGCACCTGCTGGATCTGGTTCGCATCCGCATACACCACTGGACAAGGGCCCAGGTCGGTCACCACCCGGATATCGTCCTGGTCGAGCTGATAGGCCTTGAGGTCGAGCACCCGCTTCACCTGGTCGATCAGCACACAGGGACGGCGCTCGGGGGCCGAGTGGCGGGCGAAGGTCAGGAGGTTCTGCACGATGCGGGCCGCCCGCGCGGTCTCCTCGGAGATGATCTGGACCCGCTCGCGCACCGCCGGGGGCAGGTTGTCCGCGCTGGCCAGCAGATGAGCCTGGCCCAGGATCGTGGTGAGCGGATTGTTGATCTCGTGGGCCACGCCGGAGGCCAGCTCCCCCACCGCCGACAGTTTCTCAGCGTGGATCAGCTGGCTCTGCGCCAGCTTCAGCTCGTCGAGCTGGCGGCGCGTCTCGGAGTAGAGCCGGGCGTTGTCCACCGCGATGCCGATCTGATGCGCGGTGGCCTGCACCAGGGTCACCTCGCGCTCGTCGAACGGCTCCGTAGTCTGACGGCCGAGCGACAGTGTCCCCAGAATACGGCCGCGGCTGCGGATGGGCACGCAGACGAACCCCCGCATCCGCGCGGAGCGAACGGCAATCCGCGCCGGCGGGAACAGCTCGGGGGCCGCCATCACGTCAGGGACACACACGGCCTGGCCGGTGACGGCGACCTTGCCGATCAGTCCCTGGCCCATGGGCAGCCGGAGATTCACCTCCCGCAGGGAGGGCGAGAGACCCCGATCTCCCTGGAGCACCAGCCACTGCCCATCATCGGAAATGAGATGGAGGCTGGAGACCTCGTGGCCAGTGACGTTGGTCAATGCCTCGACCGCCGTCCGCACCACCTCGTCGACGTCCAGGCTCCGGCTGACCGTTTCGGCAACCGTGTGGAGGATCGCGAAGAAGGGGTCGACGGCCGCGCCTCAGTGCCCGGGGAGTGCCGCGTGGGCAGCCTTCAGCGCCGTGTCGAGCACCGTCGCCTCCAGACGCGCGCCGGTGGAGGTGCGCCCGCCCGGGGGCATGGTCCGCGCGGCCCGGAACACCGCCAGGGCCAGCGCCGTCCACGCCTGGTTTACCGACGGAGCCGGGGCGGTGGCGGTGGCCGACCCGACGTTGATCAGGCCGGCGGCGACCGCGCGGTCCAGGTACCGGAAGTCGAACGGCTTGGCCACGTAGTCGAAGGCGCCGAGCTTGAGCGTCTCCCGGGCCAGTCCCAGGTCCTCGTTGGCGGTGACCATGATGATGGCGAGGTCGCCGTTGACGGCGCGCAGTCGCCGCAGGACTTCTACGCCGTCCATGTCGGGCATGCGCACGTCGAGGAGGACGAGGTCGGGGCGCTCGCGCCCGACGGCCGCCAGCGCAGCGGCGCCGCTGGCGGCGGTTTGCACGGCGTAGCCCTGACCGGCGAAGTACTCGCTGAGCACGTCGAGCACCGGCGCCTCGTCGTCCACGATCAGGATGCGGCCCGCCGTCACGGAGGGCGTCAGCCTCTCGCCGGCAGGCTCAGCACGAACTCGGCGCCCGGCCCCCCCGCTGCCGCCAGGCGTATGCTGCCGCCGTGCGAGGCGGCGATGGTCTGCACGATGCAGAGCCCGAGCCCGGCCGCGCCCCGCTTGGTGGACACGAACGCCTCGAAGATGCGGGCGGCATCGGCCTCGGCCACGCCGGGGCCATCGTCAGCGACGCTCAGCTCCACTCTGTCGCCGGTCCGCCGGGCACTCACGCGGACATGGCCGCCTCCGGGCATGGCCTCGATGGCGTTGAGCACGAGCTGGGCCAGCGCCGCCTGGAGCTGCGCCCTGTCGGCCACGATCATCCCCACGTCGGGGGCGACGTCGATCTCGACTGCCACGCGCGCTGCTTCGAGCCGCTCGCGCAGGTGTGCCAGCGCCTCGCGGATCGTTCGGTCGGGGTCAACGGGGGCGAGCTCAGGTGGCTGCGGTCGCGCGAAGGTCGAGAGGTTATCGATGATCTTCGAGGCCCGCAGAGCCTGCTCTTCGATGGCGCCGAGGGTGCGGGCGAGCTTGTCACCGTCGGGAGGCTTGCCGGCTCTGAGCCCATGCTGCAGGAGTTGAACCCGGGCCAGGATGACAGCCAGGGGGTTGCGTAGCTCGTGGGCCACGCCGGCGGCCAGCCGTGTCACGAGAGAACCCTCGCCAGACACCCCTGCCTCAGGGGCGTCACGGGATCCAGCCGGAGCGCCCCCCCGGGCCTCCACGCTGTTCACGAAGACTATTCTAGCTGGCGACCGCCCGGGCGACGAAGTCGTAGACGCGCTGGAGCGCCTGGTCCAGAAGGGCGGGGTCCTTGGCCCCGGCCTGGGCGAGGTCGGGTCGGCCCCCGCCGCTGCCCCCGGCGGCCCGCGCCACCTCCTGGATCAGTTTGCCGGCGTGGAGCCGAACCGTGAGATCCTTCGTCACGCCGGCCACCAGGCTGACTTTGCTGTCGGCCACGCTGCCGACACACACCACCCCGGAGCCCAGTCGCTGCCGGAGGCGATCGACGACGGTCCGCAGGCCTTCGGCATCGAGCCCGTCCACGCGGGCCGCGATGACCGGGATGCCGTTGACCTGACGGGCCCCGGCCACCAGATCGTCGGCACGGCTCTGCGCGAGCCGGGCCTCCAGCTCGGCCAGCTGCTTTTCCAGGGCTCGCTGCCCCTCCACGAGCTGACGCAGGCGCTGGGGCACCTCGGTTGGAGAGATCTTGAGAATCTCGGCGGCCTCGCGCAGTGCCCGCTCATGGCGACCGACGGCGGCGAGGGCGGCCGATCCCGCCACCGCCTCGACCCGGCGGACGCCGGAGGCCACCGCGCCCTCGCTCTCGACCTTCAGGAAGCCGAGCTGCCCCGTCTGGTCCAGATGGGTCCCTCCGCACAGCTCCGTCGAGAAGTCGCCGATCCTGATCACCCGCACCCGCTGGCCGTATTTCTCGCCGAAGAGCGCCAGGGCGCCCTGGCGAAGCGCCTCATCCAGATCCATCTCCATGCGGTCCACCGGGATGTTGGCCTGCACCTGCTCGTTGACGAGCCCCTCGATCTGCTCGATCTCGGGATCCCGCAGGGCGCCGCCGTGGGAGAAATCGAAGCGCAGGTGATCGGGAGCGACGAGCGAGCCGGCCTGGGCGACGTGAGTCCCCAGGACCTTCCGCAGCGCGGCGTGGAGCAGGTGCGTGCCCGTGTGGTGCTGGCGGAGCCCCAATCGCCGCGGCGACTCGACGCTGACCGCGACGTCCTCGCCCTCGCGGAACCCGCCCGACCGCACGCGCACCCGGTGGACGATGAGCTTGGAGCCACGGTAGTAGGTGTCGACGATCTCGCCGCGTCCCTCGCGGCCCACCAGCGTGCCGGTGTCGCCGACCTGGCCCCCCGATTCCGCGTAGGCGGGGGTACGGTCCAGGATGACCTCCACCTCGTCACCTTCCACCGCCTCCCGTACCCGACGGGGAGCCTCGCGGCCTACGTTCACGAGGGCGAGAATCCGGCCCGGGGCCATGAGCGTCTCGTAGCCCACGAACTCGACGGCCGGGACCTCGGCCACGAGCTGCTGGTAGAGACGGGCCCCCTCGGTGTCGTCTCCCGCTCCGAACGTCGCGCCGGCCCGGGCCCGGTCCCGCTGGGCCGACATCTCGGCCTCATACGCCGCCTGCGTCTCTTCCGTCACCCGCCAGCCCTTGTCCTGGAAGATCTCCTCGGCGAGGTCCCGGGGGAACCCGTGGGTATCGTAGAGCTTGAACAGGAAGCGTCCGTCGAGGGCCAGCGGGCTCATGACGTCAGCGGGGCCTTTCCGCTTGCTCACCTCGTCGTACTCCTCGATGAGGCGCATGCCCGTATCGAGCGTCTCGGCGAAGCGCTCCTCCTCGCCGCGCACGACCTCTTCGATGCGCCGCCCCTCGGTGGCGACCTCGGGATACGCCTCTTGCATCAGCTCGACGACCCACGGCACCGCGCGGTAGAGAAAGGGGTCCCGCAGCCCGAGCAGCCGACCGTGCCGCATGGCCCGCCGCATGATCCGCCGCAGCACGTAGCCCCGCCATTCGTTGGAGGGCGTCACGCCATCACCGATGAGGAAGGCGGTGGCCCGGGCGTGATCGGCGATCACACGCATGGAGATGTCGTGGTCCTCGCGCTCCCGGTAACGCCGGCCGGACAGCTCGGCGACCCGGGTGACCAGCGGCCAGAGCAGGTCCGTCTCGAAGTTGGAGGCCTTGCCCTGCATCACGGCCGCGATCCGCTCCAGCCCCATCCCGGTGTCGATGGAGGGCCGCGGCAGCGGCGTCAACCGCCCCTCGGCGTTGCGGTTGAATTGCATGAACACCAGGTTCCAGACCTCGAGCCAGCGGTCGCACTCGCAGGCCGGCCCCCGGCACGGCCGGCCGGCCGCGACCTCGGCGCAGGGCAAATGGTCACCCTGGTGGAAGTGGACCTCCGAGCAGGGCCCGCAGGGCCCGGTGTCGCCCATGGCCCAGAAGTTGTCCTTCTCGCCCAGCCTCAAGATCCGGTCGTCGGCGAGCCCGGCCACCGTCTTCCACAGGCCGGCAGCATCGTCGTCGTCGGTGAAAACGGTGGCGCTGAGCCGGCGCGGGTCGATGCCGAGCTTGCGCGTGAGGAACTCCCAGGCGAAGGCGATGGCCTCGGCCTTGAAGTAGTCGCCGAAGGAGAAGTTGCCCAGCATCTCGAAGAACGTGTGGTGGCGGGCCGTGCGGCCCACGTTCTCGAGATCGTTGTGCTTGCCTCCCGCGCGCACGCACTTCTGGGCGCTCGTGGCCCGACGGTAGTCTCGCTGCTCCTCGCCCAGGAACACGCGCTTGAACTGCACCATGCCGGCGTTGGTGAAGAGCAGCGTGGGATCGTCTCCGGGCACCAGGGACGACGAGCGGACGCGCGTGTGGCCCTCACCTTCGAAGTAGTGCAGGAACGCCTCGCGCAGGCGGTCGCCGGTCATGGGACGCTCATTGTATCACCCGGATTTGGCGGCCTCGCCGCGCGCCACTCCGGCGCCAGCATCGCGTACACATACCTGTCCCACCACTCACCCTTGACCAGTTTCTCCTCGCGAAAGTGGCCCTCCCGGCGCATGCCGAGCTTCTCCATCACGCGCCAGGACGCCGCGTTGGCCGGATGGCAGTCCGCGAAGATGCGCCGCAACCCGAGACTCTCGAACCCGAACGCCAGCAGCGCCCGGGCCGCCTCGGTCGCATAACCGCGACCCCAGGCGTCCCGGCGCAGCGCGTAGCCGATGAACGCCTCGCCGACAACGTCGGTGCGGCGCAGCCCACAGCCACCGATGAGCCGACCGCCGTCGGAAAGCGTGATGGCCAGGTCGAAGTTCCTTCGCGGCCGCTCGGCCCGGGAAGCCCGGGCCTGCCGCAAGAAGCCGCGGGTGTCGTCCTCCCGGTTCGGCCCGAACACGGTCCACCGCGTCACCTGGGGATCAGATCCGTAGGCGTGCACGGCCGCGAAGTCCTCGGCGGTGAATTCGCGCAGGACGAGGCGGGACGTGGGCAGCGTGACGTCAGTCATCCCTCGGCGGTCTGTCGCACGAGCTCTCGGACGACCCGGCTCGCCACCGCGGGCCGGTAGCCCCGGCGCGCCAGATAGTCGGCCAGACGAGCCGCGGCACGGTCGGGACGAGCGCGCCGGAGCGCGCCGAGCCGGCGGCGAGCCAGGGCTCGCGCCTGCTCCAACTCGGTCTCGGCGGCGAGCGGGGCCAGGGCCTCGTCGATGAGGGCGGCGGCCACGCCGCGCGCCCTCAGCTCGGCGCGCAAGCGAGTGGCGCCGTACCCCCGACCCGCACGCACCTGCACCCAGCGGAGCGCGAACGCGGCGTCGTCGAGGTATCCGCGGTCCGTGAGGTCGGCGATGACCCGGTCAGCGATGTCGGCCGGCGCGCCCCGTCGGATCAGGCGACGGGCCAGCTCGGCCCGGGTCCACGGACGTCGGGACAGCAGATCGGCCGCCGCCAGGCGGGCGGCGGCCAGGGTCAACGAGCAGCGGGGAGCGGCTATCGCTTCCGGAACGGGCTGGTGCCGGGCGTGGCGGGCCCGGGTCCCACACCCGGCGCGCCCGGCGCCGGCCTCTTCTGGTCGCCCTCGAACGTCAGCTCACCCGTCGAGAAGATGCCGCGCACCTTGAGGTCGAAGTCGTCGGCGTTGGTGGCGGCCTCGCGGGCCGTCTCGTAGGAGATGATCCCGTCGCGGTAGAGCTTGAGCAGGCACTGATCGAACGTCTGCATGCCGTACTGGGAGGCGCCCTGGGCGATGTAGGCCGGGATTTCCGGCGTCCGCTTGGCCTCGCGGATGCAGTCCTTGATGAGGGCTGTGCCGATCATGACCTCTACCGCCGGCACCCGCCCGTCACCGCTGACCGTCGGGACCAGGCGCTGGGAGAGCACACCCACCACGACGGCGGCCAGCTGATCGCGGATCTGCTGCTCCTGGTGGGGCGGGAACGTCCCGATGATGCGGTTGACCGTCTCTGTCGCATTCAGGGTGTGCAGCGTGGACAGCACGAGGTGGCCAGTCTCGGCGGCGTGCAGGGCCACCGACATGGTCTCGGGATCGCGCATCTCACCCACCAGAATCACGTCAGGGTCCTCGCGCAAGGCGGCGCGGAGCGCGATGGCGAAGTTCGTCGAGTCGTGGCCGATCTCGCGCTGGCTGACCACGCAGTTGATGTCCTCGTGAGCGAACTCGATCGGGTCCTCGATGGTGATGATGTGGTCGTTCCGGCTGCGGTTGATGAAGTCGATCATGGCGGCCAGGGTGGTGGACTTCCCGGAGCCGGTGATGCCGGTGACCAGGATCAGGCCGCGCCGCTCCATGGACAGCTTTTCCAGCACGACCGGGAGGTTCAGCTCCTCGAAACGCGGCTTGTGAAACGGAATCGCCCGCATGACGGCCCGGATCTGGCCCGTGGACAGGAACATGTTCACGCGGAAGCGGCCGTGGTCGCGCACGGCGTAGGCCACGTCGATCTCGCGCCCGTCCTTGAGCTGGCCGTACAGGCGCTCGGGCAGGACGCGCCGGGCGACCGCTTCCATGTCGGCGGCGGTGATCACCCCCAGGTCCGGCCGCGGCACCAGGCGGCCGTGCACGCGGAAGATCGGGGGCGAGTTGGGCTTGAGGTGCAGATCGGAGGCGCCCTCCGTGACGCTGGCAACGAGAAGCGTGTCGAGATCCACAGACCCTCCCTACTTGATCGGAGTCGGGACGCGGAGCCCCAGGGCCTCCCGGATCTTCGCCTCCAGGTCGGCGAGAACCGTCGGGTTGTCCTGCAGCCACTTCTTGGCGTTCTCGCGACCCTGCCCGATCCGCTCGTTCTTGTAGGTGTACCAGGTGCCGGACTTCTCGATGACCTCCTGCTCGACGCCGGCGTCGAGGATCGTCCCGGTCCTGGAGATCCCCTCGCCGTAGATCATGTCGAACTCGGCTTCCCGGAACGGCGGGGCCAGCTTGTTCTTGACCACCTTGGCCTTGGTCCGGACACCGAGGGACTCCGTGCCTTGCTTGATCGCATCCTGACGGCGCACGTCGATGCGCACCGACGCGTAGAACTTCAGGGCCCGCCCGCCCGGTTGGGTTTCTGGGTTCCCAAACATGACCCCGATCTTTTCCCGGATCTGGTTGATGAAGATCATCACCGTCCCCGACCGGGCGATCGCGGCGGTGAGCTTGCGCAGGGCCTGGGACATGAGGCGGGCCTGCAGCCCGGGCAGTGAGTCGCCCATGTCACCGTCCAGCTCCGCCCGCGGCACCAGCGCCGCCACGGAGTCCACCACGATCACGTCGACCGCGTTGGAGCGGACCAGTGTTTCCGCGATCTCCAGGGCCTGCTCGCCGGTATCGGGCTGAGAAATGAGCAGCTCGTCGGTGTTGACGCCGAGCTTGCGGGCGTAGATCGGGTCGAGGGCATGCTCGGCGTCGATGAAGGCGGCGATACCGCCCAGGCGCTGGGCCTCGGCCACCACGTGCAGGGCCAGGGTCGTCTTGCCCGACGACTCCGGCCCGTAGATCTCGGTCACGCGGCCCCGCGGCAGCCCGCCCACACCCAGGGCTGCATCGAGCGACAGAGCCCCCGTGGGAATGACGGCGATTTCCTCGAGCGGCGCCCCCGAGCCCAGCCGCATGACCGCGCCCTTGCCGAACTGCCGCTCGATCTGGGCGATGGCCAGCTCCAGGGCCTGCCGCCGATCGCTCTTTACCTCAGCCATGAATCATCTCCTTTGCTGTCGGGGGCGCCTGCACTGAGAGAGGTTCTTCGCTGAATCCCGCTTTGAGCATTCTAGGAGTCCGTGGCGGCGGGCGTCAATGTCTGAAGAGCGGCACGGAGCGGCTCAGCCCGGGGCTCACCGGCCGAGCGGCCAGGCGGCGAGCGCCGTGTAGCGGGCCCCGCGCGGCGACAGATCGCTGCGCATCAGTGTCAGCTGCTCCACCCGGAAGCGGCCGAAGTCCCTCTCCGCGCCGGCGGCCAGGGCCTCGGTCAGCGCGGGATCGCGACGCGGTTCCCGCACGCGGCCCAGGGTCACGTGGGCGGAGAAAGGACGCTCGTCTCGAGGGAAGTCGAGCGGGCCCAGCGCGTCGTCGACTCGCGCCGCCAGCGCGGCCATCGCTCCTCCACCCGCGTGGACGCCGGCCCAGATGACCCGTGGACGGGCCGGTGACGGGAAGGCACCCACCCCGCGCAGGGCCAGCTCGAAGGCCTCGGCGGCCGCCGCGGCTGCCTGCAGGGCGGCGGCAACCCGTTCCACGCGCAGCGGCTCAACGCCGCCGAGGAACTTGATGGTCAGATGCAGGTTCTCGGGAACGATCCAGCCGACCCCGCGCGCCCGGGATCCGAGCCGCTCGATTTCCACGGCCAGGGCGGCCCGCAGCGCGTCGGGCAGGAGGATCGCCACGAATGAGCGGATCTCGGCTATCGGGCAGACTCCGGGGTGCGGAGCAGCCGCCGGCGCAGCAGGTCGAGGGCCGCCTGGGCCGATTGCCACTTGACGGAGGCACGGTCGCCGACGAAGTGGAAACGCTCGGCCCCGACGTGAGAACCCACGGCAACCCCGACGAACACGGTACCGACCGGCTTGGTGGGCGTGCCGCCGTCGGGCCCGGCGATGCCCGTCACCGCCAGCGCACAGTCAGTGCCACCGGCCCGGCGCATCCCCGCCGCCATGGCCTCGGCGCAGGGTCCGCTGACCGCGCCGTGCACGCGCAGCACCTCGGCCGGTACCCCCAGCAACTCCTCCTTGGCGCGGTTGGAGTAGACCATCACGCCGCGCTCGAAGTAGCGGGAGGAGCCGGGCACGCCGGTGAGACGGTGGCCGAGCAGCCCGCCCGTGCACGACTCGGCGACGGCGAGCGTCAGCTTGCGCTCGACCAGCAGCGTGCCGACCACCCGCTCGAGGGTCTCGTCATCGCGCCCGTAGCAGTCCTCACCGAGCAGAGCGGCCAGCTCGCCCTCCGCCGAGCGGATCGACTCGCCCGCGGCGCCCGAGGTCACCCCACGTCCCCGCAGCCGCACCCACACCTCGCCTTCGGCCGCGAGCGTCGCCACCTCCACGGCATCGCCCGCCGCGCGGCCGAGCCAGGCGGCCAGGCGCTCCTCGACCTCGGCGAGGCTGGGACCTGTCACCCGAAGGGTACGAACGGCCAGGCCCCGCCCGCCGAGCCTCGCCCGAGCGTACGTCGTGACCTGCTGGGCCAGAGCCTGCGCAGCACCACCGCCCCGGGGCAGCACGACGAAGGCGCAGCCGCGCGCCTCCAGTACCCAGGCCGGTTCGGCGCCGGGCACCGTCCACAGGCTGGCCCCGTGCGGCAAGAGCGCCAGCCGATCATCGCGCCGGGGCAGCGGCCGGTCGCGGCGCTGCGCCACTTCCTGCAGCGCCGCCCGCATCGGCTCACTGAGCACCAGGCGAACGCCCGCGACGCGGGCCAACGTCCGGCGCACGATGTCTCCCGCCGAGCCTCCGGGTCCGGCCACGATCACGGTGACCGCCACCTCGGGCGCCAGCGCGCGTTCCAGCGCGCTCTCGTCGTCCTCGACGAAGATCCGCACCGCGGGCGGCAGGCCGGCCGCCGCCAGCGCCGCCGCCGCGGCGGCGAGCTGCTCGTCAGCCACCGCGCCCCCGGCCCCGACGCTGACCAGCTGAGAAGCGGCAATCACGGCCATCCCGCCACCGCGCCGAGCACGAGCAGCACGGCCAGCGTGTAGAGCCCGGCCACGAGGTCGTCCATTACCACGCCCATCCCGCCGGGCAGCCGCTCGGCGGCGCGCGCCGGGAAGGGCTTGACGACATCGAAGACCCGGAAGACGAGGAACGCCACTGCGACGACGGGGAGCGTGCGGGGAGCAGCCAGCAGGGCCAGCGTGAGTCCCGCCACCTCGTCGATCACGATCGCTCCCGGATCCTTGGCGCCGAGCAGCCGCTCGGCGCGAGGGGCGGCCCAGATCCCCGCCGCCGTCACCACGACGAGAAAGACGATGAGCCCCGATGGAGAGAACGGGATCAGCCACAGCAGCAGCGCCGCCACGACGCTGCCCACTGTGCCGGGGGCCACCGGAGCGTAGCCGGCACCCGCTACGGTAGCGACGAGGATCGCGATGCGGTCACTCCAACCGCGCGACACCCCCGTGGCCGGCATTCTCACCCTAGGCGGGCTCGCCCACCAGCTCGTAGCCCTCCACGGCGGTGATCCGCACGGGAGCGAAATGGCCGGCCGCCAGCCGACCGCGCACGTAGACGACGCCATCGATCTCGGGTGCTTGCCCGGCCGTCCGGCCCTCGCAGTCGAACGCCGGGTCTTCGCTGGGGCCGTCCACCAGCACCGTCTGTACGGCACCGACCAGGCCCTGGCTCCGCTCCCAGACGAGCCGATCTTGAAACTCCTGGACGGCGGCAGCCCGCTCGGCTGCGGTCTCGGTCGGAACCTGATCGGCAAAGCCCGGCGACGGCGTACCGTCCTCCGGCGAGTAGGTGAAGACGCCGAGGCGCTCGAAGCGGACGTCCTCGAGGAAGCGCAGGAGGTTGTCCATGGCCGCCTCGCTCTCACCGGGGAAGCCGACGAGGACGGTGGTGCGCACGGTGAGGCCGGGGATGGCGTCCCGGAACGCCGCCACGATGTCCTTCATACGCGCGGCCGTCACCGCCCGTCGCATGGACCGAAGAATTCCGTCATCGCCATGCTGAACGGGCATGTCGAGATAGGGCAGGACGCGGGCGCGCCGCCACTTGGCCACCAACCGATCGTTGACGTGGGCCGGATGCAGGTACATCGGGCGGATCCAGGGCACCGCGGTGTCGGACAGCGCGAGCAGCAGATCGCCGATGTCGCCCTCACCCGGGCGGTCTTTACCATAGGCAAGGGTGTCCTGGGAGACGAGGATCGCCTCCTGGACCCCGCGCCGGGCCAGGCTCTCCACCTCGGCCACGATATCGGCCAGGGGGCGACTGCGGTGGCGGCCCCGGAAGGTCGGGATCGCGCAGAAGGTGCACCCCATATCGCAGCCCTCCGCGATCTTCACGTAGGCGTAGGGCACGGGGCTCGACAACAGCCGCGGCGTGGCCGCATCGTAGAGGTAGCCGGGAGGGGCCGAGGTCGCCCAGTCCCGCCGTCCCGCGGCCTGGCGCACGAGGTCGACGATGCGCTCGAGGCCCGAGGTCCCGAGGAGGCCGTCGACCTCCGGCAGCTCGCGAAGCAAGTCGGCGCCGTAGCGCTGGGCCAGGCACCCGGTGACGATGAGCGAGGTCGCCCGGCCTCCCTCCTTGAGCTGGGCCAGCTCCAGAATCGTCCGCACCGACTCCTCGCGGGCCCGGTCGATGAAGGCACAGGTGTTGACGATGAGGCAGTCGGCTTCTTCGGCGTGGTCGACCAGCGAAAAGCCGGCCCCGGCCAGCATCCCCAGCATCAGCTCCGAGTCGACCTGGTTCTTGGGGCAGCCCAGCGTCGTGAGGTGGATTTTCATGCCGCTCGGTGCTCACACGCTCCGGTAGTTGGCGAACTGGAGCGCGATGCCGAGGTCGCGCTCCTTGAGCATGGCGATGATCTTCTGCAGATCATCGCGATTCTTGCCGGAGACGCGGACCTGATCCTCCTGGATCGCCGCCTGGACCTTCACCTTGGTGTCCTTGATGAGGCGAACGATCTCCCGGGCCTTCTCGATGGGGATGCCCTGCTGTAGCCCGATCCGCTGGCGCTTGAGACCGCCCCCTGCCTCCTCCACCTTGCCGTAGGTCAGAGCCTTGAGGGGCACGCCGCGGCGGTGGAGCTTCGACTGGAGAATGTCCACGACGGCCTTGAGCTTCATCTCCTCGGCGGCGGTCACGACGATGTCCTGCTTGTCGAGAACGACCTCGTTGCGGGCCCCCTTGAGATCGTAGCGGGTTTCGATTTCCCGCCGCGCCTGATCGAGCGCGTTGGTGACCTCCTGCATGTCGATCTTGCAGACGACGTCGAACGAGTTCTCGGCCATTAGTTGAAGCGCCTCCCCGAGGGGGATGGTTGTGGCACCTCACGCGAACGGAGAGGTTTGGAGGGGGACGGTCGTGGCACCTCACGCGAAAGGGGAGGTTTGGAGGGGGACGGTTGTGGCCCCTCACGCGAACGGGGAGGTTTGGAGGGGGACGGTCGTGGCACCTCACGCGAACGGGGAGGTTTGGAGGGGACGGCCGCCGCCCCCTCCAAGCTAAAGTCTTCCCGGCGCTCAAAACGACTCGACGGTCGCTGTTGCACGCACAATCCCATTAGCGGAAGGGCACGGTGGCGACGCCGGCCGGCGGCACGAACGTGAATAACCGGTCGGCGAGCCCGCTGTTCACGGTGACCCGGGAGAACTGCATCGTCACCGTATTCTCGAACTGATCGAAAACGACGGCCTGGCGCACCTGCCAGGAGCGGGGCTCGACGGTGAGGATGAGGCGATTGAGCGTGGGAATCGGTTCCTTGGGCGTGAGGTCCAGGGGGACGTTGCCCGCGGCGTCGGTGACCTGGGCCGGATTCAGCAGGCGCACGTGGAAGTGCTCGCGCAGCCGACCCAGGCCGGCCAGGAAGGAGCCGGCCGGTCCGGCCAGCGCCTCGGGCGCCGGGCCCGTGTTTACCTGGTTCAGCGCCGGCGTGTAGACCCAGAGCGTCTTGCCGTCGGAGACGATCTCCTGCCGGGTCGGCTCGCGGTACTCCCAGCGCACCTTGCCGCCCTTCTTCATGAAGATCGCGCCCTGGGCGGGGATGGTGGAGTTCAGGCTCTTGTTGAAGGCGGTCTGGGTGAACTCGGCCTTGAGGTCGCTCATCCCCCGGTAGGCGCCCTCCAGGCCGCGGATGACTTCCTCCAGGGTGATCGACCACGCCGGCCCGGCGCCGGCGCCCAGGACCAGCGCAATCATCACGATCAGGCGGAGGCTGCGCATCACCCGAGTGTATATCATGCCCCGTAGCCCGCGTCCGCTGGACGAGGCTCGCCTCGCCCCCCGGCGCCGGACTTTGCCGTGGCGGGCGCGCTCCCGTAGGATGGCGAGGAGGAGGAAACGATGAATCGCCGGAGCTTCCTGTGCGGCGGCGCGGCCGTTCTGGCCGCAGGGGGAACGGTGGGCGTCCTGCTGGCGGGCCGGCCGGCGGGGGGCGCCCCCATCACGACCGACGAGATCGGCGACAAGGTGCAGACCCTCCCCAGGGGCCAGCTCCCCGAGTTCGCCACCACCCCCGACCAGCAGATGCTGTATCGCTACGCCGTCGAGCACGGCGACGAGCTCCGGTACATCCCGTGCACCTGCGGCTGCGGCACCTTCGGCCACACCAGCAACCGCGACTGCTACGTCAAGGCCGACAATGCCGACGGCACGCTGACCTTCACCAGCCACGCGGCGACCTGAAACCTCTGCCTGAACATCACGCGTGACGTGATGGCGGTGCGCAAGCGGGGCCGTTCCCTGATCGAGGCCCGCCGCGCTGTCGATGCCAAGTACCGCGGCAAGCCTACCCCGACGCCCTTTCCCAAGGAGTGAGGGCGCCGAAGGGCGGGGCACCCCTGTGATACCGTAGGCGCCGTGTTCAAGGCGACCCGTGACACGGTCCTGCCCACTACCGTCACGGGATCCTACCCGCGTCCCCAGTGGTTCGCCGAGACGTTGCGCGGGCGAGCCTTCAAGCTGGCGCTGGGCGACTCGGTGTTCCGCGAGCAATACCTGGACGCCGTGACCTGCCTCGTCCGCGAGCAGGAGCGGGCCGGCCTTCACATCGTCACCGACGGCGACTCGCGCTTCGATCTCACGGTGGGCGGGGCCTCGTGGTTCTTCTATCCGATCGAGCGCCTGCGTGGCATCAGCGGACGCCACGACCGCTCCAGCGCCGCCGGCTGGACCGCGCTCCGGGCTGGCCACATCCTCTATGAGGTCCAGGAAGCCTGGCAACCGGCGGTGGTCGGCGCCAAGGTCGAGGCCGGGCCACTCGAGTACGCGGCGCTCTTCAAGGTCGCCCAGCGCTGTACCTCCCGTCCCGTGAAGTTCGGGGCCATTAGCGCTCAGACGCTCGTCAAGATGCTCATCAACCGGCACTACCCCACGGAGCGGGAGCTGATCCTCGATCTGGCCGACATCTTCAACGCCGAGCTGCGAGCGGTGGCCGCGGCGGGGTGCCAGGTGATCCAGGTCGAGGAGCCGCGGCACCACATGGGCGCCGCCGACGGTAGCGCCGGCGAGCGGGAGCTGCAATTCTTCACCGAAGCCTTCAACCGGGAAGTCCGGGGCGTGGAGACCGAGATCTGGCTGCACACCTGCTGGGGCAATCCGAACCAACAGCCGCTGCGCTGGGAGCGCCCGTCCTACGAGCGGGCGCTCCCCCATCTGCTGCAGACCGATGCCGACGTGCTCACGCTGGAGTGCGCGTCTACGGGCGGACGTGACCTGCCGCTGCTCAAGCACTACCGGACCGACAAGAAGATCGCCATCGGGGTGGTGAGCCACACCAGCACCGCGGTGGAGCCCCCCGAGGTTGTGGCCGACCTCATTCGCCGAGCGCTGGAGTGGATCCCCCCCGAGCGCCTGATCCTCTCCAGCGACTGTGGGTTCGGCCGCGAGGGGCTGGCGCGGCGGATCGCCTTCTACAAGTGCGTGGCCATCAACCTCGGGGCCAATCTCGTCCGGCGCGAGCTGAAGCTCCCCGAGGTGGACGTGCCGGCCGCCGACCCGCGGCTGACCTTCGCCGGCTGAGCCGGACCTCCATGGCGCCACGGCCGTTCACCATCAGCGTGCCCGCTGACGTGCTCGGCGACCTCCGGGCGCGTCTGTCCCGCGTGCGCTGGCCCGACACGGTGCCGGGCGGGGGCTGGAGCTACGGCACCGACCTCGCGTACCTGAAAGACCTCGTGGCCTACTGGCAAGACGTTTACGACTGGCGCCGGCACGAAGCCGAGCTGAACCGGCTCCGGCAATTCACGGTCCCCCTGGCCGGGATCGAGCTGCACTTCGTTCACGAGCCCGGTGTCGGACCGGCCCCCCTGCCGCTGCTGCTGTCCCACGGCTGGCCAGGCTCGATCGTCGAGTTCCAGCGGCTCATCCCGATGCTGACCGACCCCGCCCGCTTCGGCGCCGATCCGGCCGACGCCTTCACGGTGGTGGCCCCTTCGCTGCCGGGCTACGCGTTCTCGTTCCGTCCCGACCAGCCGCGCTTCGGTGTGGCGGAGATCGCCGAGGCGTTCGCGACCCTGATGACCGATGTCCTCGGCTACGGCCGGTACGCCGCTCAGGGCGGCGACTGGGGCGGCTTCATCACCTCCTGTCTGGGGGTGACGCACCCGGACCGCCTGGCCGGCATCCACCTGAACCTCCTGGCCGTGCGCCGCGACGCCGCCCTCACCGCGAGCGCGACGCCCGAGGAGAAGACCTACTTCGTGGAGCTCGAGCACTGGCTGCGCGAGGAAACTGGCTACCAGTGGATCCAGGGAACCAGGCCCCAGACCCTGGCCTACGGCCTCACCGATTCCCCCGCCGGCCTGGCCGCCTGGATCGTGGAGAAGTTCCGAGCCTGGAGCGACTGCGGCGGCGATATCGAGCGGCGATTCCCCAAGGACGTGCTCCTGACCAACATCATGCTGTACTGGGTGACCGGAGCCATCGGCTCCTCGTTCTGGCCCTACTACGCGCGCCGCCACAGCCCCTGGCCCATCTCCGAGCGCCGGCCCGTCACCGTGCCGACCGCCTACGCCGCCTTCCCGCGCGAGATCCTCCGCCCGCCGCGGAGCCTGGCCGAGCGGGTCTACAACATCCGGCGCTGGACTCCGATGCCGGCGGGCGGCCACTTCGCGGCGCTCGAAGAGCCCGAGCTGCTGGTCGCAGATATCCGGGCGTTCTTCCGCGAGCTGCGGTAGGGGGGGAACGCTCGGGCGCGCACGCCCGAGCGGGTCCGGGCACCCTGCCCGAGGCGATGGAGCTCCGTTTGCTAAGTGGCTGATTCCCTTAAGCTGGAGACCTGGTATGGCACGTGCTCTTGTCTCCAGGCAGGAGGGCAGGCCATGGATCTCAACACGATGATCGGCTTCGGGGTCGCAGTCAGCGTGCCGGTATGGCTCGTCGTCGAGGAGATCGCCAGTCGCCGCCGCGCAGGCCGGGCAAGCCGCGTAGAGCGGAAGGCCAGCGTCCAGAGCGAGCGTCGGACCTCGGTTGGCTTCAAGCGCCCGGCACCCGCCATGCCGCGCCAGGTGGTCTCGCGCCTCAGCGCCTGAGCCCGGCGCCGGATCCGCCCTCAGCGGTGGTCCTCGGCTCGGTCGAGCGGTGACCAGCCGAGGACGTCGCGGGCGTGAGTGATGTCCCGGTAACCCCAGCGGTTATCCGAGAGGACGAAGAAGACGTCGAAGCGGACGCTGTCCGGTCCGTCGATGGCGTGAGCGATCATGCGGGCGATGTCCCGCTGGCTGCACCACACCGAGAAGTCCCGCACCGTGAGCGGGCGGTCCTCGGTGACGACGTGGCCGATGCGCAGGCAGATCATAGAGAGACCGTGGGCATCGGCGTAGTGCCGGGCCAGGGCCTCGCCCCACACCTTGCTCGCTCCGTAGAGGCCGACGGGTCGCACCGGTGTTTCGTGGGTGATCAACGGCCACGTGCCGGCCTCCTCGTACCGCCCGGCCACCAGCGCGCTGTATGGCATTTCCCGCTCCCAGCCGCTGACGGTCGCCCCGCTGCTGGCAAAGACGACGCGACGGACGCCGGCGAGGCGGGCGGCCTCGAAGACGTTGTGGGTGCCGACGACGTTGTTACGCAGCACCGCATCCAGCGGCGCGCTGCCGTCAGCGAGGGCCGCCAGATGCACGACGGTGTCGATGCCCGCGAAGGCCTCGCGGATGGCCGCGAAGTCGGCTATGTCGGCGCGGTGACCGGCGAGGCCGGCCACGGGCCGCCGGTTGAGGGCGCGTAGCTCGTGGGAGGTGCCGAGGTGCTTGAGCACGGCGCCGCCGATGCGGCCGCTCAGACCCGTGACGAGGACGCGGCGGCCGCTCAGCCCTCCAGCTCCCGGTTCAACCCGAAGTCCTCGGGGACGGGCGGGCCCCACTTGTAGAGGGCGTCCTGCTCGGGGAAGTCCCGGGCCGGCCACGCGCAGTCCTCGGGGATGTAATCCAGGTCGTGGAAGTACTCCGCGAAGCTGCCCCAGGGATCGCGGATGTAGTAGAAGAAGTTCGAGCCGATCACGTGGCGTCCCAGCCCCCAGCCCGGCTGAAATCCGGCCGCCTGCATGGCCAGGGCGCCCATGGCGATCTCGTCGACGCTGCCGACCTCGAAGGAGCCGTGGTGGAAGCCGGGACCACGCGAGGTCAGGAACGCCAGGTTGTGATGGTCGGTGGTGCAGCGCAGGAAGGCCACCACGGACCGCGCCCGATCGCTGAGCCGCAGACCAAGAACGCGCGTGTAGAAATCGATCTGGCCGTCGATGTTACCGGTGAAGAGCAGGACGTGGCCGAGCCGGCGGGGACGGGGCTCCAGCCCGTCCGGATAGCCGCGCGTGGCGATCCGGGTGATATGGCCCGGCGAATTGAGGGTGAGGGGCGGGTCGGGTGGCGGCACCTGGCCGGGTTCGGGCCGGATGTTGACCGCGTGACCGTCGAGGTCGCGGACCCAGATGCCTCCATCAGGACTACCCCTGGGCGGATCGACCTCACGCACCCCGGCCCGCCGGATCGACTCGCATGTGGCCTCGAATTCGTCGCCGGGAGCCCCGAAGGCCAGGTGGTGCAGGCGCTTCCTGGGGCCCGGGTAGAGGAGCACCGTATCGCGCTCGAGCGAGGCCGGCCGCAGATGCACGGCCCCGTCGCGCGCTCCCTCGTCGACCAGGCCGAAGCTCCGGTAGAACTTGTCCCCCACCGTCTGGTCGGGGACTTCCAGGGCGTAGTGGAGCAGCGCTCGAACCGCCATGACGCACCTCCGCGCGTTGCCCCAGAGTCTACGCAGTTCGTCCTGGCCTCGCCAGTCGCGGCTACCGGATCGGCTGGATCGCCAGCTCGCCCGTCGCTCGCAGCGTGATGGTGTAGACGAGGTCCTTCCTCAGCCGGGTCGAGACCGCCTCGCCGTGCAGGGCCCGGACCCCGCGCCGCCGGGCCTCCTCGGGATCGTTGGCCAGCTCCCAGAATCGCGCCCAGAGCTCGCGCTCGAACGCCGTCGGCGCCCGCTCGGCGGCGTAGCTTTGCGGCATCTGCCCCTCCCGGTCCAGCACGTCCCCGTCTGCCGGACGGCGGCGGTCGGTGAAGATCCGCCGGAAGAGCAGGAGCGCCTTGCCCTTGAGCGCGTCGCCGGCGGTCACGAACGTGTCCTCGAACTTGATGACGAGGGCGTCGACGTAGACCTCGTCGCCCTCGAGCGTGAGCTCCCGGGCCTCGCCGACGGGGTCACCCTGGGCGTCGAGCTCGGTGAAGCGGACACGCGTCTGGACGTGTCCGTCGGGGCCGCGTCCCTGGTCCAGCACGACGAGTCGGGCGCGCCGCTCGGTGTGTCGCAGGAGCCGCACGGCCGCCTCCAGCGCCTGGTTCCGCTGGTTCAGGGCGCGGATCTCGGCGTCGCGCTCCGCGAGCTGTCGCTGCAGCGCTCGACCCGGGGCCAGGACCATCTGGTCCGCCAGGTAGATGCCGCCGGCGCCGGTAGCGACGAGAAGTAGCGTCCAGAAGAGCCGTCCGAATCCTCTCAATCGACCCTCGCTTGTGTCGCCCCGCGTGCCGTCTGCAGGGCTTGCAAGATGCGCTCGGAGGTGATCGGCTGATCGGTCACCGCCGCCCCGAACGGGGCCAAGGCGTCGTTGACCGCGTTGAGAATCGCCGCTGGCGCCCCCGTCGTCCCGGCCTCCCCGGCGCCCTTGAAGCCCCCGGCGAGCAGCGGGGCCGGCGTCTGCAGATGGTGGACCTCGACGGTAGGCAGGTCGCCTGCCGCCGGCAAGGCGTAGTCCATCAGGGTGGTCGTCAGGAGCTGGCCATCGCCGTCGTAAACGCAGTGCTCCCACAGCGCGCCGCCGACGCCCTGCGCGATCCCGCCGGCGATCTGCCCCTCGACCAGGGCCGGGTTGACGATGCGGCCGCAGTCATCGACTGCCACGTAGCGCAGCACCCGGACTCGGCCCGTCTCCACGTCGACCTCCACGACGGCCAGGTGGGCACCGTTGGTGAAGGTCCACGACGACGGGTTCGTGTAGTGCACCGTGGCCTCGAGGCTCGGCTCGATGCCCTTGAGCTCGTTGGAGCGAAAGTGCACCGTCCGGGCGAGCTCGGCCAGGCCGAGACCGCGATCAGGGCTGCCCCGCACGGTGGCGCGTCCATCGCGCAGCTCGATGTCCTCGGGGTGGGCCTCCAGGAGCGTCGCGGCCAGCCGTCGCACCTTGTCGGCGAGCGCACGCGCCGCCAGCAACGTAGCGCTGCCCCCAATGGGCATGCCGCGGCTGGCCCACGTCCCGCCTCCGTACGGCACCATGGCGGTGTCCCCTGACAACACGCTCACCGATTCTAGAACGACGCCGAGCTCGTCGGCGATGATCTGGGCGAGCGCTGTCCCCGTGCCTTGCCCCTGGTTGGTGACCCCGACCAGCGCCGTCACGGCGCCGGAGGGCTCGAGGCGCACTGTGGTGCCCTCCTGCCCCGAGATCGGCGCGCCCCCGATCCCGTAGAACTGCGCGCCCGGACCGGTGAGCTCGAGGAAGCAGGACAGGCCGATGCCGAGATGACGGCCCGTCGCGCGGGCTTCGGCTTGCTCGCGCCGGAGCTCGTCGTATTTGGCGGCGTCGAGGAGATGCGCGAGGGCCTCCTGGTAGCTTCCGGAGTCGTAGACGTTGCCGCCGGCCGAGGTATAGGGTAGCTCCTCCCGGGTCAGCAGATTTCGGCGGCGCAGCTCACCAGGATCGAGGCCCAGGTCACGGGCGATCACATCCACCATGCTCTCCGTCACAGCGGTCGCGATCGGGTGGCCCACGGCCCGGTACTGGGACGTGATGACCTTGTTCTGGGCGATCACCTGCAGCCGCGCCTGGTAGGCGCTCAGCCGATACGGGCCGGGCAGCAGCCGGAGCACCTGGCCGCCCTCCACCACGCTGGAGCGCGGGTAAGCCGAGTAGGGTCCCACCGCGGCAACGATATGCCCCCGCATGCCCCGCAGCGTGCCGTCGGCGGCCACGGCCACCTCCACCGCGATCGTCTGCTCGCGGGCGTGGATGTCGCTGAGGAAAGACTCGCGCCGGCTGGCCACCCACTTGACGGGACGGCCCAGGCGCAGGGCCAGGGCCACCGCAGCCATGTCGTCCTGGTAGACGTGAATCTTGATGCCGAACGAGCCGCCCACGTCGGGGGCGATCACGCGCACGCGGTGCTCGGGCAGCCCGAAGAGGTCGGCCAACACCGCCTGCATCATGTGCGGCACCTGGGTGGAGATCCACACCGTGAGCGCGCGGGTGGCGGGCTCGAAGTCCGCGACCAGGCTCCGGGGCTCCAGCGGCACCCCCGTGTGGCGACCGACCTTGAAGGTGCGGCGGTAGACGCGATGAGCCCCGGCGAAGGCCTGGGTGACGTCGCCGGCGCTCAGCTCCGTCTCGTAGATGACGTTGTCGCCGAGCTCTTCGTGGATGAGGGACGCCCCCGGCGCTCCCGCCTGCTCGGGCGAGAGCACGGCCGGTCGCGATTCGTACTCGACGCGGATCAGCGCGATGGCATCCTCGGCCGCAGCCCGACTTTCGGCCGCCAGCGCGGCGACGGGCTCCCCGACGTAGCGGACTCGATGATGCGCCAGCGGCAGCATCGCCCCCGTTTTCATCCCCCGGTAGTGCAGGAGGACGCCCCGATACGGCTTGCAGAGCGCCGCCGCCTCCTCGCCGATCAGCGTGGCTATGACGCCGGGAGCCCGGCCCGCCGCTTCGAGATCGAGACGGCGAATGTCCGCGTGCGGGTGAGGACTGCGCAGGAAGGCGACGTGTACCATGCGCGGCAAGCTGAGGTCGTCCACGTAGCGACCGCGCCCGCTGAGGAGCCGGGGGTCATCGGCGCGCTTGACGCTGGCTCCCACATAGCCCGACCTCGACACTTCAGACTCCGAGGTAGTACTTCTTCACCAGCTCGTGGCCCCGGAGCTCCGCCGTGTTGTGGCCCTCGAACTCGATCTGGCCGTGGACGATGATGTAGCCGCGGTCGGCGATCCGCGTGGCCTGGTTGAAGTTCTGCTCGGCCATCAGCACGGTGAGCTGGTACTGCTCCTTGAGCTCCCTGATCTTCGTGATCACCCGGGACACGAGCACCGGGGCCAGGCCGACCGAGGGCTCATCGACCAGGAGCATGCGGGGCGCCGCCATCAGGGCCCGCGCGATGGCCAGCATCTGCTGCTCGCCCCCGCTCATGCTGCCGGCCAGCTGCCGCCGCCGCTGCTGGAGAATGGGGAAGGCCTCGAAGCAGAACGCCAGGTTGCGGGTGATGCCCGGGCGGGCCTGCGTCCGGTAGGCGCCCAGCAGGAGGTTCTCTTCCACGGTCAGCTTGGGGAAGAGCCGGCGCCCTTCGGGGACGAGCGCGATCCCGAGGCTGACGATCTCCTCGGGCGCCCGGCCAACCAGGTCGATGCGCCGGCCGTCCATCTCCACGTAGATCTCGCCGGCGGCGGGCCGGACGACGCCCATGATGCAGTTGATCAGCGTACTCTTGCCGTTGCCGTTGGTGCCGAGGAGCACGACCGTCTCGCCTTCACGCACTTCCAGCGATACCCCGTGGAGGACGCGGACCGCGCCGTAGCCGGCCTCGACGTTCCGGATCACCAGCCTACTCGCCAAGGTAGGCCCGCTCCACCGTCTTGTTGCCGAGGATCTGATCCGGCGTGCCCTCGGCGATCTTCTCGCCCGCATCCAGCACGGCAATCCGCTCCGAGAAGCGCATGACCGCCCGCATGATGTGCTCGATCATGATGACGGTGATCCCCTGCCCGTTCAGCTGGAGCAGGATGGCCAGGATGTCGTCGACCTCGGCGCTGGACAGGCCGGCCATCGCCTCATCGGAGACGAGCAGCTTCGGCCGGGCCGCCATCGCCCGCGCCAGCTCGAGCTTGCGCATCTCGATCTGAGTCAGCGCCCGCGACGGCACCTGAGCCTTCGCCGCCAGTCCGACCCGGGCGAGGATCCCCATGGCCTCGTCCACGACGCCGTCGCGATGACCGAGCCTGGCGTACTCGATCGGGATCATGAGGTTCTCGAGCACCGTCATGCTGGTGAAAGGCTTGGGGATCTGGAAGCTTCGCGCGATCCCGAGCCGGGTCCGGCGGTGGGCCGCGAGCCCCGTGATGTCCGCGCCCTCGAAGACGATCCGGCCGCCATCGGTCCGGAGCGTCCCGCTGATGCAGTTGATGAGCGTCGTCTTTCCCGAGCCGTTCGGCCCGATGAGGCCGAACCGCTCGCCCGGGCGGATCCGCAGGCTCACCGCGTTGAGGGCCTGGAACCCGCCAAAGCGCTTGCTCACCTCCCGAATGTCGAGGCAGGCGTCGCCGCTCCCGCGCTCCGCCGCGGCGTTCACGCGGGGCCGCGCCGAACGAGGCGCTGGACGAGCCCGACAATGCCCTCAGGCGCCAGAATCACGAACGCCACCAGGATGACGCCGACGATGAGGAGATTGAGCGCCGAGGAGATCGTCACGGTAGCCACTTGCTGGGCGGTGCCGAGGAGGACCGCCCCGATCACCGGCCCCATCCAGGTCGTGCTGCCCCCGATCATCGGCATGGCCAGACTGTTCACGGCGTAATTGAGGTCGAACACGGACGCGGGCTCGATGAAAGTGACGTAGTAGGGGAAGGGCGCACCAGCCAGGCCCATGAGGAGGCCGCTCACCGTCGTGGCCACGAGCTTCAGCCGGAGCGTCGGCACCCCCATGCACTCGGCCGCTTCCTCGTTGTCGCGAATGGCCGCCAGCCCGCGGCCCACCCAGGAATGCTCGATCCACCAGGCCGTGGCGACGGTAATCACTGCCAGCACCAGCATCACGACGAACAGATACTCCACGTAGCTCCCGCCCAGCGGCACCGTAGCCGGACGCGTGAGCGTGATGCCCCGCGCGCCGCCCGTGTACTCCCAGTTGATGAACAACGTCTGGAGCACGACGGCCAGCGCCAGGGTGGCGATCGAGAAGAAGACCCCGCGCAACCGGAGCGTGAGGTAGCCGATGCCCAGCCCCAGCGTGCCCGCGACGGCGGCGCCGGCAACGAGCTGGACCACGAGGGGCGCGTTCATCGACTGGATCAGCACGACCGCGGTGTACGCGCCGAGGGCAAAGAACGCCGGGGTGCCGAAGTTCACGTAGCCGGTGTAGCCGCCGAGAATGTTCCAGGCGCTGGCCAGGACGACGTACTGGAGGACCACGTAGGCGGCAAAGTAGTAGTACTGGTTCACGTCGAGCACGGTCACGATCACCCCGGCGGCGACGACCACGACCGCGAGCACGACGAAGGTCCGCCCGGCCACGGGCTATCGCCCGAACAGACCGGCCGGCCGCACGGCCAGGGCGAGCAGGAGCACCCCGAAGGAGACTGCCACAGACCACGATGGTCCGGAGAACGTCGCCGTCAGGCTCTCGGCGATGCCCAGGATCAGCGCGGCGACCAGCGTCCCCCCGATCGAGCCCATCCCCCCCAGGACGGCGACCGCGAAGACCCGGCCGATGTACTCCCGGTTCATGGCGGGCTCGACGGGGCCGATCATGATCAGGAGCGCACCGGCCAGGGCCGCGGTAGCGATGGCGAGGCCGAACGCGATGCCCTTTACCCGGAACGGGTCGGCACCCATCAGGCGAAGCGCGAAAGCGTCCTGCGCCACCGCCTGGATGGCGCGCCCGTAGAACGTGCGCGAGAGGAACAGGTAGAGGGCGCCGGTCAGCGCCAGCCCGACCACGCACGGTACGAGCAACCGAAACGCAATCCCCACGGGGCCGATATGCAGCGACTCGCCGATGTAGGGGGCCTCGACCAGCCGGTAGTCCACGCCGAAGGCCAGGAGCAGCGAGACCTCGACGATGAAGAGGACCCCGAAGAAGAAGACGAGTCCGCGCAGCGATTCCGCGCCTTTGCGCTCGAAGCTCGCGTAGTACACGCGGTAGAGGAGGACCCCGAGCCCGTAGAAGACGGGGGTGAAGAGCACGCCGGTCAGGATCGGGTCGAACCCGACGCGCACGTTCATGATGTACGCGGCATAGGAGCCGAGCATCACGAAAACGGGATGCGCGATGTTGACGATGTCGAGCAGCCCGAAGGCCATCGAGATGCCAAGGCTGACCGCCGCGTAGAACCCCCCCAGCAGGATGCCCGCCACCAGCGCATTGAGGAGGAGGTCGAGCGAGACCACGGCCTACCCGCGCACAGAACGCGCGAGCGCGCCGCGATCACGGCGCGCCCGCGGCCCTCTGCGAAAACCCATGCCCCTACTTCAGCGCCTTCTCGTAGGGATAGATCACGTTGCCGGACTTGAACGTTTCCGGCCACACGACCACGCGCTTGCCCGGCTTGTGGAACTGCGCGACATCGCCGGAATCGATACCCTGGAACTGCACCTGGAGCACCCGGGACGTCGCCCATTCGCCGTTCGCGCCGAACTTCACCTTGCCGACGATCGTGTCGTGCTCCTTGGTGTGGAGGTACTCGGTAATCTTCTGCTGGTCCAGGCTCTTCGTGCCCTCGATGGCCTGGCCGAGCACCTGGAGATAGGCGTACGCCCACGGTGGCAGGTAGTGCCCGAGCGGGTCGACTCCCTCCTTGGCCGCACGCACCTGGTAGCGCTTCAGGAACTCTTCGATCCCCGGGAACTTCAGCGTGGGCTCGGGGACCCAAAAGTCGTAGTTCACGATGCCGTTCAGCTTCGGGCCGAGCTTCGTGAGGAACGCGGCAAACTGGAGTCCGACCATCCCGCCTCCGAACATCTTCGGCCGGAGCCCGACCTCGTGGGCGGCGAGAACCATCCCCACGCTGTCCGGAGGATATGAGGCGACGAAGACGACATCAGGGTTGGTGGCCTTGATGGCCCGGGCGATCGGCGTGAAGTCCACCGTGTTCGGGGGATAGGTGGCGTCGTAGACCGTCTTGAGACCGAATTTCTTGATGTTCTCTCGCATCCCGGCCAGGGCATTGTGGGGGTACTCGGCGTCGGCGCCGACGATGGCGATCGTCTGGGGTTTCGGCGTCTGCCGAGAGGCGACCTCCAGGTAGGTCGCGGTCCAGTCGAGCGCCGGCCGCGGCCCGGCCGGCATGATCTGAAAGTACCCCCGGTAGTTCGCCTTCTCGTTGTTGGCGAGCCCGAAGAGCGCGGGGAAGGCGAGCTTGCGCTCCATGACGATGGGCATCGCGGGCGCGATCAGGTTGGTGCCGTAGCCGGACACGACGAAGTGGACCTTGTCGACGTCGAGGAGCTTCGTGTAGATGCCGGGGACGGTCGCGCCCTTCGTCTGGTCGTCGTAGTAGACGAGCTCCACTTTGCGGCCGAGCAGGCCTCCCTTCTTGTTGGCGTCCTCGGCCCAGAGCTGCATGGCGATCAGCGCGGCCTTGCCGTTCGCCGCCAACCCGCCCGTCAGCGCCATGCCGAAGCCGATCTTGATGGGATCGGCGCCCAGCGCCACCGGCACCCAGGCCCCGGAGAGCGCGACCGCCACGACCAGCACGCTGACCACGATGACGCGGAGCCTCCACCGCCCGGAGCGAAGCGTCGAGTTTGGCTGATTGTCGCCCCTCATATGAGCCTCCTGCAGGAAAGAGTTGCCTGCACCGCCTGCCCGGCCTCGGGCGGGCCGATCTTACACGATTCCCCACTCGGACGGGCAGCGGTGATCAGGCGCCCGCGGCCAGCGCCGGGGGAGAAACCGGCCGGCATCGCCCGATTGACACACCCCAACCGGGCCCCTATAGTGGCGCCCACTCACGACAGCCATCGACGAGGGACCTGGTCAACAGCATGCGCCCGGATGTCCTCGAGCGGGCGGCCCGGCTCACGCGCGAGGTGATCGCGCCGCTGGCCGCTCGCTATGACCGCGACGCCGCCAATCCGGCGGAGAGCTGGCGGGCCCTCGGCGAGGCCGGATTCCTCGGCATCGGCATTCCCCGGCACTACGGTGGCCTCGGGCTCGACATGCCGACCTACATCGGGACGATCCGCACCATCGCCGGCGGCTGCGCCAATACTGCGATGACCCTCCATATGCACTCCACGGTGATGCGTTTCATCGACGCCCTGGGCACCGAGGCTCAGAAGCGGCGATACTTCGCGGAGGTCGTCGCCGGCGGCAAGCTCTTCGGCAGCTGGGGCAGCGAGCCGGCGGTGAGCTTCTCGCGTACGTTCCTGATCGAAACAGCGATCCGCGAAGACGGCGACGGCTGGGTCATCGACGGGGTCAAGCACTTCTGTACGATGGCCCTGGGCGCCTCGTACTACATGGTCTGGTGCGCGACCGCCGGCGAGCCCGACATGGGCAAGGCGGTGCGTCTGGCCCTGGTGCCCGCCGACACGCCCGGGATGACCACCGACGGCAAGTGGGACACGCTGGGGATGCGCGGCACCTACAGCCCGTCCGTCACTTTCACCGGCGTCCGTGTGGGCGGCGACGCCATGCTGGGCCGGCCCGGCGCCGCGCTGCAAGCCGGCATCGTCGAGAGCTTCGGGCTGGGGTACGCCGCCGTGTTCACCGGCATCGCCGAGGCTGCGCTGGCCTTCGCCCTCGACTACGCCCGCAAGCGCATCGTGCGCCCCGAGAACGTCGCGGTGGCCCAGGATCCCACCGTCCAGCGCCACATCGGCGGCCTGGTGGTCCACCTGGACGCCGTGCGGCTCGTGCTGGCGGACTCGGCCGCCGCCTGGGAGGCCGCCGACATCGCCGAGCGCGTGAACCTGGCCAACCGGGCCAAGTACCTGGCGACCGAGGTGAGCCTGGAGGTGACCTCCAAGGTCATCCAGGTCACCGGCGGCCGCGGCGCGTACAAAGACTATCCGGCGGAGCGCGCCTTCCGTGACGTACGGACCTCGACGTTGATGCCCCCGACGGTTGACCGGATGCTGGAGACGATCGGCAAGAGCGCGCTGGGGATCCAGGAAGGGATGTTTCGCATCGGCTCGGGCCCGCAGGGCGCCTGAGCCCAAGGAGGCAGCGAATGTTAACCCGTGTACTCGGAGCGATGCTCGTCATGCTGTTGGGCGTGGCCGGTCTGGTCGACGCCCAGCCGGTGCCCGGCGCCACCGTGGAGGAGCGCGCCATCAACGGCGCCAAGGCCTATCTCACGAAGCACAACCTCAAGAACGTCGAGCAGACCATCTTGCTGTCCTCGCTCTACAACAACTCCTTCCCGGACTTCTCCGAGCGATGGGAGAAGCTGACCGGCATCAAGATCAAGATCGTGCCGCTGGGCTACACCGACATCCCGGCCAAGATCATGGCCGAGGCGGTGGCCAAAACAGGCCAGTTCGACTTGTTCAACGACTTCCCCTACACCGCGCCCGACGCCGTCGGCTCCGGCGTGATCGTTTCGCTCGACGCCTACGCCGAGCGCGGCAAGCCCGACTTCTCGGGCGTGGCCCCGGGGCTCCGCTACCAGCAGAACTACCAGGGCAAGCTCTACATCCTGGTCCTCGACGGCGACCACCTCATCCTCGTCCTGCGCAAGGACCTGCTCGACAACGCCCAGGCCAAGGCCGAGTTCAAAGCCAAGTTCAAGAAGGACCCCGGCTGCCCGGCGACGATGGACGAGTGGGAGCAGATGGCCGCCTTCTATCACACCAAGCCCGGGCAGAGCCGGTGGGGCCTGACCTTCGACAAGGGGCTCTACGGCGCGATGGGCTACCGCTCGATCAACTTCTCGTACCGTCACTTCCCGGCCTATTTTGGGGGCCTGTTCTTCGACCGAGACATGAACCCCCGGATCAACACGCCCCACGGCGTGCAGGCCATCAAGCAGTTCGCCTCGATCGTCAAGTACATGCCGCCGGACATCCAGGGCTGGGGCACGCCGCAGATCTATCCATTCTGGGCCAGCGGCCAGGCTTTCTCGGTGATGTCCTTCCCGTCCATCGTGGGGTTCGGCAACGGCAACGAGAAGAGCCAGATCAAGGGCCAGCAACTCTCCTGCCTCATTCCCCAGACCAAGGGGTTCGACGGCAAGCTCGTGCGGCGCTCACCCCAGGCGGCCGGCACCGGCTACATGGTTAGCAAGTACAGCAAGCACCCCGAGCTGGCCTACTGGTTCATCCAGTGGTTCACCGGTCCCACGGTCGGCGACGAGGCCATCGCCCATCCCAAGGGTTTCTGGGATCCCTTCCGCGAATCGAACCTCAAGAACGAGGCGATCCGCAAACGTTTCGGCGAGCAGTTCCTGGCCACGACCATGGAGAACTCGAAGTACGCCACCTCGCTGCTCATGCTCGAGGGCAACTACGAGTACTTCAACCACCTCGACAAGAACCTCGCCGACGTCATGAACAACAACGTCTCGGCGGAGGAGGCGGCCAAGCGCATCGAGGCCGGCTGGAACAAGGTCACCAACGACGTCGGCCGTAGCCGCCAGGTCCAGTCCTGGCGCCAGGGCGTCGAGAGCGGGATCTACCTCGACAAGTTCTAGTGTCCCGCGTCGAACATTCATCGCATCGCCCGGTGCGCCGGGGCCGGGTGGGCACGGGGGTGGGGTCCGGGCTACCACGAGGAGGGAGTCCGCTTCGAACCAGCCGTGGCCGGGCTCCATCGGACTGCGGGGCGCACGGTAACGGGCGGCGGGAACGGGTCCCCGG
>DATIAY010000061.1:0-32047 GCA_035457825.1 Candidatus Methylomirabilota bacterium | reverse complement strand
GCCAGACTCGCCTGGCCGGCGTCGAGCATGGTCACCAGCTCCTCATCTCTGCTGGCGTACCCGACGACCTTGAAGTACGGAGCGCGGAAGCGGGAGAGCAGCTCGCGGCTCTCCAGGCTACGCGACAGGTCCAGGATGACGAGCGGGTAGTTGTGGATCTCCGTGGCGATCCCGTGGCCGCCGGTATACACAGCACCCGTGAAAGCCCAGATGACGAAGATGAGGATCGGCACGTCCCGCCCGAGCTGGCTGAATTCCTTCCAGATCATGGCGGCCAGGCGGCTATTCATCAGCCGACGCGCTTGCCGAGCGCGAGCCAGGCTGCCAGATAGACACCGGCCGTATACAGTCCCAGCACGAGCAGATTCGCGGCAAGGGGGGCCGCGCCGCCCCCCTTGAGGTAGTTGCCACGCACCACATCCATGAAGTACGTCGCGGGGATCAGCCGGGCCACGAACTGTCCCACTGCGTCCTGGCTGGCCGCCGGCGCAAAGATTCCCGAGAAGGTGAAGGCCGGCGTGACGGCCAGGAGGAACGTGGCGAGCATGGCCGCCAGCTGGGTCCGGGTCAGCGTGGAGATCAACAGACCAACCCCCACGGTGCAGGCCGAATAGAGCAGCGCGCCGGCCGACAGCACGAGGACGCTGCCCACGAAGCGCACGCGGAAGAGCCCGACGCTCGCGGCGAAGATCACCAGGTAGTCGAGGAAGGAGACCCCCACGTAGGGCAGGGCCTTGCCGGCCAGGATGTCCCAGCGGCTCGCCGGCGAGCAGTAGAGGTTGAGAATGGTGCCGCTCTCACGCTCGCGAACGATCAGCAAGGCGCTCAGCAGGGGCGGAAAGATCATCATGATCACCACCAGCAGGCTGGGGACCATGAAGTTCTTGCTCTCCAGCGTCGGGTTGTACCAGACCGAGAGCTCCATCTGCACGGGCCACAGCTGACCCTGCCCCCGATCATGCTCGGCCAGATGCGTGCGGAGGAGCCGCTGGTTGTGCAGGGCGCTGATGGCCTCCACGTACCCCAGCGCGATCTGCCCCCGCGTGGGAAAGGAGCCGTCGACGGTGATGCCGACCGACGTGCGCTCGTTGGCGCTGAGCCTCCGCCCGAAGTCCGGGGGGATGTCGAGAATGACCCTGACGCGGCCCGATCGGATCCATTCCTGCGCCGGCGCCGCATCGGGCAGCACCCCCATCAGCCGGAAGTACTCGGAATGCACGAACCCGTCGATGTACTGGCGGCTCCACGGTGAGCGATCGCGATCGACGACGGCCACCGGCAGATCCTTGACGTCCAGGGACAGCTGGTAACCCAGCAGCAGCAACAGCAGGAGCGGCACGACAAACGCCAGGCCCAGGTAGATGGGGTCGCGCAGGAGCTGGCGGGCCTCCTTGCGGGCGATGGCGATGATGCGATCACCCATGGCTGAGCCCGGCGGCCCGCAGCACACTCACGAAGGTGTCTTCCATGGAGAGCCGCTGCGTCTCGACGCGAGCCTCGATGCCGGCCGCGGCCAGCCACCCTCGGGCCTGGGGAATCTCCGACTCCGGCTGCAGGCTCTGCCACCGGATCCGCCGCCCGTAGAGCATGGCGCCGGGCAGGCGCTCCCGGAGGAGGGTGAACGCTCGCGCGAAATCCGGGGCGTCCACCGTGACCATCGGCCCGCCATCCTCCTCGGCGCGCCGGGTCAGCTCGTCCGGAGGCCCCACCGCGATGAGCCGCCCCTCGTGCATGAATCCCAGGCGATCGCAATGTGTGGCCTCGTCCATGTAGTGGGTCGACACCAGGACGGCGACGCCGTGCTGGTGGGCCAGCAGGTGGACGAGGTCCCAGAACTGACGGCGGGCCAGCGGGTCCACGCCGGCCGTGGGCTCGTCGAGAAACAGCACACGGGGCTCGTGGAGGATCGCGCAGGCGAGCGCGAGCCGCTGGCGAAGGCCGAGCGGCAAGGCCCTGGGCAGGCGATCGGCCAGGGGGTCCAGGCCCAGGCTGGCCAGCACCGCCTCGACCCGGCGACGCCGCATCGCGCGGGGGATGCCGTAGAGCCCGGCCGAGAGGCTCAGGTTTTCCAGCACGGTCTGATCGCGATACAGCGAGAACCGCTGGGACATGTAGCCGATGTGGCCACGTAAATCGTCTCGGGCCCGCCGCACGTCGTAGCCGGCCACGGTCGCCGTGCCCGCCGTCGGGGTCTGCAGCCCGCACAGCATCCTGATGAACGTGGTCTTGCCGGCGCCGTTGGGACCGAGAAGGCCAACGATCTCTCCCCGCTGGATCTCCAGGCTCACCTCGGTTACGGCCGTGAAGGAATCGAACTGGCACGTCAGCCGGTCGGCCACGATGGCCGGCGCGGTCGTGACGGCCTCGCCATTCCCGGTCGGCTCCGCGCGGGCCAGCAGCAAGCCTGACGCGGCCGCGAACGAGCGGGGACCTCGGGTGAGATGGTGAACGAACACGTCCTCGAGCGTGGCGGGAACCGGCGCCAGCGGGACATCGCTCAAGCCGGCAGCGGCCAGCGCCCCGGCCAGGTCGTCGCGGCCATCCCCCATCAGCACCCGCACCTCGCCTCCGGCGATGGTGGCCGACTGCACCGTCGGCATCCTCGGCACCGCCGCCAGGACATCGTCGGGGTGCGCGGCGCGCAGCGCGAAGAGTCGCCCGGCGAGAGATCCGGCCAGCTCCTCCGGCGGCCCGCTGGCGATCAGCGCCCCTTCGTGCATCAGGCTCACGCGGTGGCAGCGCTCGGCTTCGTCCATATAGGACGTGGTGAGCAGAACGGTGACGGCGCGGCTCGCCACCAGCGTGTGGACGATGCTCCAGAAATCCCGCCGCGAGATAGGGTCCACGCCGGTCGTGGGTTCATCCAGCAGGAGCACGTCGGGCAGGTGGATGAGGGTGCAGATCAGGGCCAGCTTCTGCCGCATGCCGCCGGAGAGCTTGCCGGCGGCACGATCGAGGAACGGCTCCAGCCGTGTCATGTCGAGCAGGCGCTCGCGATTGCCGAGGTAGCGCTCGGCGGGCACCCGGCGCAGATCCCGGAAGAACTCGATGTTCTCCTCGACGGTGAGCGAATCGTAGAGGTTGAGGCCCAGCCCCTGGGGCATGTAGCCGATGGCCGCCTTCACCCCCTCGGGGTTCCGGACGACGTCCATGCCCGCCACCCGGGCTTGTCCGGCGTCGGGGCGGAGGATGCCGGCCAGGATCTGGATGGTGCTCGTCTTGCCTGCCCCGTCGGGCCCGATGAGGCCGAACACCTCGCCGCGCGCCACCGCGAAGGAGACCTCCCGCACAGCCAGAATACGACCCCGCCCATAGCTGCGGCGGAGCCCGCGGACCTCGATCACCGCGAACGGCCGGCGCCCGACGCAGCGCCGGGAGCGGCCCAGGGGGCATCAGGCTGCCAGCGGATCACGGTGTCCGCAGGCATACCGGGCTTGAGCACGCCACCGGGATTCTCCACGAGCGCGACCTCCACGGCGAAGACGAGCTTGACCCGCTCCTCGCGGGTCTCCACGTTCTTCGGCGTGAATTCGGCCTCCTGTGAGATCCGGCTCACCCGCGCGCCGAACGCCCGGCCGGGATAGGCGTCAACGTAGACCCGCGCCTCCTGGCCGAGCGCCACCTTGCCGATGCTCGGCTCGGGAACGTAGATCTTGACGTAGAGCCGGTCGAGATCGACCAGCGTGAAGAGTGGGGTGCCGGCCTCCACGCGCTCGCCTATCTCGACCGTGCGCGTGAGGATTCGGCCGGCGATCGGGCTGCGGACGGCGAAGTCGGCCACGTGGCTGCGTTGCTCGGCCAGCTGCGCCTGGGCCTGCATCTGCTCGCGGGCCAGGGCCTCGCGCTCGGCCCGCATGGTCGCGACCTGCTGGGTCCCGAGCCGGGCCAGGGCCAGCCCCTTCTGGCTGCTGACCAGCGCCTCCTCGGCTTCCCGGACGGCGTGCGCCTCCAGCTCGACCTTGAGATGCGAGTGCTCGGCGTCTTGTGGCGCGATGAGCTCCCGGGCCACCAGCATGGCCGCACGCTCGGCATCCCGGCGGGCCTGCTCGTGATTGGCCCGGGCTCGTTGGACACGAGCCTGGGCTTCTCGCAAGGCTGCCTCGGCGCGATCGATCTCCAGCGAGACCTGCCGATCGGTCATGGCCAGGCGACTGTCGGCCGCCCGCAACCGCTCGGCGAGCGCGTTGAGCTGCTCCTCGGCCGATCTCACCCGCTCGCGCTGGGCCTGGTCGTCCAGGGTCGCGAGCAGCTGGCCTGCGCTCACGGGCTGCCCCTCGTCCACATGCAGAGCGACCACCCAGGCGGCCGCCCGGGGAGTGAGGCTGGTGATGCGCCCCTCGATGCGTCCGCTGGCGAAGAGGAGGCCAGCCGGGGGCTGGGCGCGGAACCAGGAGAAGACCCCGGCGACCAGGATCGCGGCGAGGATCAGGACGGCGGCCAGCGCCGCAATCCCGGGCCGGAGCCAGCGGTGGCGCGTGACCGGTACCGGCTGATCCGTGAGACCCGGCAGGCGCATCGCTGCCCTACCGGTACAGTGACGAGATCAGATCCCGGTAATGCTCGGCCACCACCCGGCGCTTCACCTTCTGCGTCGGCGTCAGCTCGCCCGCCGCCTCCGTGAAGGGTGTCGGAACCACCGCGAAGCGCCTGATTTGCGCGTCCGACTGAAGCTCGGCGTTGGCCGCTTCCACTGCGTGTTCGACGCGGGCCGTGACCTCCGGGTGACGGGTGAGCTCCGCGTAGTCCGTCACGAGAATGCCCCGCTCGGCAGCGAAGCTGGCCAGCGCGTCGGGGTCGAGCACGACGAGGGCCGTGGGATAGGGGCGACGGTCGCCGCACAACACCGCCTGCCCGACCAGGGGGTCCCGCTCCAGCAGCCGCTCGACCGGCTGAGGGGCGATGTTCAGCCCCTGCGAGGTGACGATCATCTCCTTCTTCCGGTTGGCGATGTGAAGGAACCCTTCCTCGTCCAGCCAGCCCAGGTCGCCAGTGTGCAGCCAGCCGTCCGCGTCGAACGTCTCCGTCGTGGCCTCGGGCTTGTTGAGATACCCTCCGGCGGCGACGTTGGCCCCGCGGGCCAGGACTTCGCCGTCGGCGGCGATCCGGACCTCGACCCCGGGCACGGGCTGTCCTACCGAACCGAACCGGAAATTGTCCAGTCGGTTGAACGTCAGCACCGGGCAGGCCTCGGTGAGCCCGTAGCCCTCGACGATCAGGATTCCGATGGCGTGGAAGAACTCCGCGAGGTCCCGCTCCAGCGGCGCGCCACCGGACACGGCGAACCGCAGTCGCCCGCCGAACGCCCGTTGAAGGCGTGAGAACACCGCGCGATGGGCCAGGTGATGCTGAAGACGCAGCCACCGGGGGACCGGGCGCCTGGCCTGCTCGAGCGCGGACACCGCACGGCCGATCTGCATGGCCCACCCGAAGAGACGGCGCGGCACGAGCGACCGGGTCTGGACCTCCGTCAGGATCCGGTCGCGGGCCTTTTCGAAGATCCGGGGCACACCGAAAATGAAATGGGGGCGCACCGCCAGCAGATTGTCCCCGATCCGGCTCGGGCTCTCGGCGAACGCCGTCACCAACCCCCGGTGAACGGCCATGAACGCCTCGACCCGGGCGAAGGAGTGAGCCAGCGGCAGGAAGAGCAGATGGACGTCTCCCGGCTGAACCCCGGGGAGCTGGGACAGGGCACGCAGCGTCGCCACGTGATTGGCGTGGGTCTGGACCACACCCTTGGGCTCGCCCGTCGTCCCCGAGGTGTACACGATCGTTGCCACGTCCGGGGGGCGGGTCGATCCCACCCGCTCGACCAGGACATGCTTGAGTCTATGCGCTTGCATCCGGCCCAGCCGGCGCAGTTCGCCCCATGCGAGCACGGAGCCCTGACGGCCCGTCATGCCGTCGATCACCACGACCTGCTCCAGCTTCGGCATTCCCACCCTGGCCTCTCGCACCCGCGCCAGTTGCCCGGGATCCTCGACGATAAGGATCCGCGCTCCGGAGTCGTTGACGACATAGGCGATCTGGTCCGGAGTATAGGTTGGGTAGATCGGAACGGTGACGCCTCCCGCGGAGAGGATGGCGAAATCGGCCTGGACCCACTCGGCGCGACTGGCCGAGAGGAGCGCCACCGGTTCCTGGACCGGGCGACCGAGCGCGAGCAGCCCGAGCGCCACCTCGCGCACGGCTTCGCCGACGTCGCCCCAGGTGAGACGATGCCAGGCGCCCTGACGCTTGACCAGGTGGGCATCGAGGTCCCCCCGCATTTCCACCCGATTCCAGAACATCCGGGCCAGTGTTTCGCCGTGGGTGGCGTCCATGGAAATCAGTCTCACCCTGAGGGATGACCGACCTCGGCCGCGTATGTCTGCACCTCCAGCGCACGCTGGGCCGAGCGCAAGCGCTCGCTGTACCGCACCTCGTATCCGGCCGGATCACGCAGGCGGCGCACGGCGTCGGGAAGCGCGGCGATCTGAGCCCGCGCGTGGTCGCGAATGACGGGCAGTGACGGCCACGGCTCGACCAGCTTACCCCCGCGCATGACCGTGCGTAGCACGGGCTCGGCGCCGGCCGGCGCCGGCTCGTCACGCAGCGCCAGCACGTCGCCAGCGAGAGATCCATCGTCGGCACGGAAACGATAGACTTGCTTCTCGCCGGCCCAGGTCGCCTTCCCGGCGCTGAGCTTCAGGATGTTCCGCCCCCCGTAAGTGACAATCTTGTAGGCCATGTCGAAATAGGGCGCGTCGGCCGAGACGTTCATGCGCGTGCCGATGCCGAAGGCGTCAATGGGCGCGCCGGCCTCGAGCAGGGTCTCCACCGCGTCCTCGTCGAGCCCGCCGCTGGCGAAGATGCGAACGTGCGCGAGGCCCGCGGCGTCCAGCACCTCCCGGACTTGCCGGCTCAGGGTCAAGAGGTCGCCGCTGTCCAGGCGCACGGCAGCCAGGCGCTGACCCCGCGCCTGCATCTCCCTGGCCACGATGACGGCCTTGTGGGCGCCGGCGACGGTGTCATAGGTGTCGATGAGAAGCGTGGTCGAGGCCGGGAACGCGCGGGCGAAGGCACGAAAGGAGTCGATCTCTCGCGCAAAGGCCTCGACATACGAGTGCGCCATGGTGCCGGCCGGGGGAATCCCGTACGCGAGACCGGCCAGCACATTGCTGGTCAAATCGGCCCCGACGAGATAGGCCGCCCGCGCGGCCTTGAGCCCGGCGTCGATACCGTGCGTACGGCGCAGGCCGAAGTCGACGATGGGCCGGCCCCGGGCGGCCAGCACGCTGCGCGCGGCCTTGCTGGCCAGCATCGTTTGCAAGTGACAGAAGTTCAGGACCGCCGTCTCCACGAGCTGGGCCTCGATGATCGGCGCCGTGACCTCCAGCAGCGGCTCATCGGCGAACAGGACGGTGCCTTCGGGCATGGCCCGCACCGTCCCGGTGAACCGGAGATCAGCGAGGAAGTCCAGGAACTCGGGATCGAAGCCGCCGAGCGAGCGCACGTAACGGAGGGACGCCTCCGAGAACTGGAACTGCTGGAGAAACCCGAGCACGTCCTCCAGGCCCGCCGCGACCAGGAAGGATCGGTGGCGGGGAAGCTTACGAACGAAGAGGCTGAAGGTCGCGTCGGCCCGCATGCCTTCGCGGAAGTATGAAGCCGCCATGGTGAGCTCGTAGAGATCCGTGAAGAGGGCGGCGTCACGCAGGGTAAGCGGGCCCGAGGTGTAGGCTCCGCAGCGGCACGTCATTTCAGGTGATTTCTCATCCAACCCACCATGACTTCGGTGGCCCGGGCCAGAGCCCCGGCGTCTTCGAAGAGGTGGTCGCCCCGGGGCACGACCTCGAGCCGCCGGGGCCCGGCCAACCGGGGCAGAAGCTCCTCGTTGGCCGCGCGGGTGGCGACGTCCCGTTCGCCCACCACGAGCAGCGTGGGTACGCGGATCCGGCTGGCCGAGGCCTCGGCGCCTGCGGGATTCGCCGAGCGCAACGCCACCGCCCGCACGCGAGGGTCGCGGGCGGCGAGTTGAAGGGCGGCGGCCCCCCCGGAGCTGGCTCCGGCGACGCCAAGGCGGCGCCCGTCGATCTCGTCCCGAGTCTGCAGCGCGTCCAGTGCGGCCCGCAGATCGTCGGCCTGCTGGGCCAGCGTGCTCTCGGCTGCGCTGCCTTCGCTCTCCCCGTGCCCGGTGAAATCGAAGAGGAAGGCTGCGACACCTGCGGCACACAGCGCCTCGGCGACGGCACGATTGCGGGGGCTCGCCTTGTTACTACCCCAGCCGTGGGCGAAGGCGACCACCGGGTAGGGAGGGGCCCCTTGGGGCAGCAGCAGCGTGCCGGCCAGCCGATGGCCGCGGGAGCTCTTGAACGAGATGGGTATACCCGGTCGCGGCGAACCGGTAGGCAGCGGGGCCGGCTGGGCCCGCGCCAGCATCGTTCGCACCGCATCGTCGGGGACGGGAGAAAAGTCCACGTAGTAGGCCCCCACGGCCATGAACAGAGGGTCGACCACCAGACTCACGAAGTGATCGGCCTCGGCGCGGAAGCGGTCGGCCGCCTGCGCCGAAGCGCAGGGCACCGCGATCGTGATCTGGCTGGCGCCATGCCGGCGTGCGTAGGCGAGCGCGGCCCGCATGGTCATCCCGGTCGCGAGCCCATCGTCCACCAGCACCACGTGGGCCCCGGGCAAGTAGTGAGCGAGCGGCGGCACCTGATAGAGGGCCATGCGCCGCTTGATCTCCGCGCCGACGCGGACCTTGGCCTGCTCTACGTCCGCCGGTCGCAACTCCAGCGCGGTGACGGTCTCGGCGTCGACAATGATCTCCCCGTCCTCGTCGAGCGCTCCGAAGGCCAGCTCGGGTGCGATCGGCGCCGTGAGCTTGCGCGCGTAGACAACGGTGAGCGGCAGCTGCAGCCCTTCCACGATGGGCAGAGCCACCGCCACCCCGCCCCGGGGAATCGCCGCGACCACCGCCGGCGGGACGAGCAGCGGACGCAGTCTGTCGGTCAGGATCCGTCCGGCCTCGGCGCGGTCAGCGAACGGCGTGAGCATGTTGTCCTCGGAACGGTAGCCGGCGGCCTCATCCGCCCCCGATGAGCCCGGATCGATCCCGTCGTGTCTCAACTCCGTTCTCCTTTCAGCTCCTCGGCCGTCCGTCACCGGCATTCCCCGTCGATCAACGTGATCGTCGTCGCGACGACGCGCGACCCCTCATAGACGGATTCGAGATCCTCCTTCTGAGCTCACCAGACACGTGCCCGCTCAAACTTGCATCGCCGGTGCCACGCGGGCGGCCGTCGCGAATTCGCGCCTTTAGGCAAATGCCGGTGGAACCGGCTGGGGGCACATCCGGATCGGTGTCCCGCGGCCGCCCCAACTGGGGCGTCAGGGCACTCCGAGGACGAACCCAGGACCGACTCCGCTCATCTTTTCGCTGCCGCCGCCGGGACTTCGGCCCACCCGCCTGTGGCAGCGCTGTTGCAGAAGTGGGCGACATGATTCTGTTCAGCCTACCGCTCCATGAGCGGCTGGGCGCGGCCCTGGCGAGCCTCGCCGACCTCACATCAGGGCGAGCCTCGATCGACCGGTTCCAAAACCTCGAGCTCCATGCCACCGTGGACGCGGCCGTCAGGGGGCAGCGGTGCCTGCTCCTGGGCGCGATCGCTCCGCCCGACCAGCACCTGCTGGGCACTCTCCTGCTCGCGCACACGCTCGCCCGAGAGGGGGCGCAGGCGGTCACGGCCCTGCTCCCGTACCTCGGCTACGCGCGCCAGGACCGGGAGGAGCCGGGAAAGAGCCTGGCCGCGGCATGGATCGGCACGCTGCTTCGCGCCAGCGGAGTCGATCGCGTCATCACCGTCGATGTGCACAGCGCCTCCATCCACCGGCTCTTCCCGATCCCCGTCTGCTCGCTCTCCCCGGCCCCGGTATTCGCAGCCGAGCTCGCCCGCCTGGCCTTCCGCGACGCCACCATCGTCGCCCCGGACGAAGGCGCGCTCGAGCGCGCCGAGGCGGTCCGGCGCGCGGCCGGAATCGAGCGTCCGCTCGCCCACTTCGTCAAGCGCCGGACCGGCGCCGGGATCGTCCACTCCATGCAGTACGGCGAGGTCGGTCGGCAGGCGGTGCTGGTGGACGACATCCTCGACACCGGTGGAACCCTGCTGTCGGCCTGCCAGGCCCTCCGGGAAGCCGGGGCCGAGCAGATCGTCATCATGGCGACCCACGGACTCTTCACGGGCACGCGCTGGCAGTCGCTGCCATCGCTGGGCGTCACGCACATCTGCTGTACGGACACGGTCCCCCTGCCGGAGCGGGCCTCGGCCGCCGGGGTGGTCGTCCTCCCGGTCGCCGAACTCATCGCGGCGCACGTGCGGGCCGTTCGCCAGGAGCCTTCGGGGTGAGCGAGCCCGCCGACGGTCGCTACTCGCTCTCGGGAACCAACCCGAGCTGCCCCAACCAGACGGCAGCCTCGGCATCGCT
The DNA here is from genome assembly GCA_035457825.1 of Candidatus Methylomirabilota bacterium. Classification (GTDB taxonomy): domain Bacteria; phylum Methylomirabilota; class Methylomirabilia; order Rokubacteriales; family CSP1-6; genus 40CM-4-69-5. The sequence continues at coordinate 21,580 of DATIAY010000061.1, read as the reverse complement.
CGGGGCCCGCCAGTCCCCGCGCGGTGACAGGGAGCCGCCGGAGCCGACCTTCGGCGCATTGGGGACGCAGGTCCGCTTGAACTGACTCTGCGCGAAGAAGCGGCGCAAGAACACGGCGAGCCACGCGCGGATCTCCGCGATGCCGTACTGGCGACGCCCATCGGGCGGGATGTTGGGCCAGGACCCCCGCTCGCGGTCGCGCCAGGCGCAGTACGCCAGGAACGCGACCTTGGTCGGGGGATAGCCGAATCGGAGCACGTAGTACAGGGTGAAGTCCTGCAATTCGTAGGGACCGATGACGGTCTCGGTGGCCGGGCTCGGCTCCCGGCCACCATCGTCGTTGGGAACCAGCTCGGGGCTGATCGCCGTGGCCAGGATATCGCGGAGCGTCCGGCTGGCCTCGGACCCGAGCCGGTCGGTGTCGGCGACCCAGCCGATCACGTGCTGGATCAGCGTCTTGGGGACGCTCGCATTCACGGCGTAATGCGACATGTGGTCACCGACGCCGTAGGTGCACCAGCCGAGCGCGAGCTCGCTGAGGTCGCTCGTGCCGACCACGAGGGCGCCGTGAAGGTTGGCGAGGCGGAAGAGATGGCTCGTCCTCTCCCCGGCCTGCACGTTCTCGAAGGTGACGTCATAGACGGCTCGACCCTGGCCGGCGGGATGCCCGATATCCCTGAGCATCTGCAGGCAGCTGGGGCGGATGTCGATCTCGTGCGCCGTGCACCTGACGACCGCCATCAACCGGTGGGCCTGCTGCCGCGTCCGGTCGCTCGTCGCGAAGCCCGGCATCGTGTAGGCCAGGATGTGCGAGCGCGGATGGCCGAGCACATCCATGGCCTGCGCGCACACGAGCAGCGCATGGGTGGAGTCGAGGCCTCCGGAGACCCCGATGACAACCCGCTCGATCCCGGCCGCCCGCAGGCGTGTGACCAGCCCCTGGACCTGGATCTGGAAGACCTCGGCGCACCGCTCGTCACGGCGGCGGAGGTCGCTGGGTACGTACGGAAACCGCTCGTAGGGCCGCTCGGGCAGGAGCCGCCCGCGGACCGGAAACGGCAGATCGACCGGCACCCGGCGAAACGGGCGCAGGTCGCCCTGGTGGTGACGCACGTTGTCGCCGAAGCTCGTCTGCCTCATCCGCTCCTGGCCGAGCCGCTCGAGATCAACATCGGCCACAATCACCTGAGGCTGGTCGGCGAAGCGCGGTGACTCGGCCAGCAGGTTGCCGTTCTCGTAGATGAGGGCGTGCCCATCCCAGGCCAGATCCGTGGTCGATTCCCCGGGGCCCGCAGCGGAGTAGAGGTAAGCAGCCAGGCAGCGCGCCGACTGGCTCCCTACGAGCTGGTGGCGATAATCAGCCTTGCCGATCGTGATATTGGAGGCCGAGAGATTCAGGAGCACGCTCGCCCCCGCGAGCGCGGCATGGGAGGAGGGCGGGATCGGCACCCACAGGTCCTCGCAGATCTCGACGTACACGGTGAGTCGGGGCTGCGTGGTGGCGTGGAAGAGGAGGCGGTTGCCGAAGGGAATGCCTCGCTGGCCCAGCAGGGTGATCTCGTCCCGGCTCGCCGTGTCGGCAGGACTGAACTGGCGGGCCTCGTAGAACTCTCGGTAGTTCGGCAGATAAGTCTTGGGGATCACTCCCAGCAGCCGCCCCTGGGCGAAGACGACTGCGCAGTTGTAGAGGCGGTCGTCGACGTCCAGCGGCAGTCCCAACACCGTCATCACCGGCAGCTCTCGCGACGCGTCGAGGACGGTCCGGAGAGCGTCCAGGCAGCCGTCGAGAAGCGCCCGCTGCTGGAAGAGGTCATCGCAGGAATAGGCGGACAGGCCCAGTTCGGGGAAGAGGACGAGGCAGGCCTGGCGCTCAGCCGCCTCCCGCATGAGGTTCACGGTCTGCTCGGCGTTGAAGACCGGATCGGCCACTCGCACCGCCGGCGTGGCCACCGCCAGGCGAACGAAGTCGTGATTGTAGAGGTTGAAGAATTCCTGGCCCGTTCTCACGCGGGCCCTATCCTACCAGCGCAGGCTCACCCTCATCGTGCCTACTTGGTCCCCTTGTAGCGGCCGTCGGGCGAGGGCGACGGCCACGCCCCAGTGGGGCACCCGCGGGACACTATCCCAGGCCCCGGCAGGCCGCCAGCCGCGAAGTTCGATGTTGGCAGGCTGGCTGCAACGCCACGGTGCTGGCATGACGAAGGAACAGTTCCTCTCCCGGGTGCAGGCGGCCGGCGGGTTGGCCGACCCCAAGGAGGCGGAGCGCTGGTCGAGGGCGGTACTCTCCGCGCTTGCCCAGCTGGCCCCCGACTCCCAGACCAGGCGTCAACTGATCGCCCAGCTTCCCGGCTTTCTCAAGAGGCCCCTCCTCACAGAGACGCCTCGCGCCCTCCTCATGGGCGGGGAGGCGTTGATCCAGCACGTTGCCGCGACCCTGGATATCCACGCCCCGACCGCCGAGCGGGCTGTCCGGAGCGTCTATGGCGTGCTGCGCGGGGCGGTCAGCGCCGGCGAGCTTGCCGACTTCGAGGCCAGGCTCCCGCCGGACGCGGCGCGACTGCTTGAATCCACTGGCCAACCGCCAACATCTGAATAGTGCTTTGAGACAGCCAAAGACGATCGATCAGGACGTGGATCCGGGTCTCCAGACCGACGCCAGCACGGAAGATCCGGTCGACGGCGCGGCTTTTCCTGGCGAGCCCCTGGAAGCAGGAGCGAGCTGGGAGGAGTCCGAGGACCTCGAGCGGGAAGCGGGCGAGCGGGAAGCGGGCAACCGCTCCGCGGACTCCTTCGCCGTCTACCTCGGCGAGATTGGCAGAGTTCCCCTGCTCACCGCCCAGCAGGAAGTGGAGATCGGGCGCCGCATCGAGGTGGGGCAGCTGGAGCTCCTGACGGCGCTGGCGGGCCTCCCGCTCGCCGTACATTCCCTCGTCGAGCTGGGGAACCGCATCAGGAAGGGAGAGGCCTCGCCCGAGGATGCCATCGTCCTGGCGGATGGGGCCGAGCTTGGTCCCAAACAGCTCGAGCCCATCCTGCGCGGCTTCGCCCGGATCCGTCGCCTCGACGCCGAAAACGCCCGGCTTCAGGCCTCCCTCGCCGGCGGTCGTGTCTCCCGGGCGACCCGACAGAACTACAGCAAGTGGATCGCCGCCAATCAGGTGGCGATCAGGAACACGATCGGGCGCCTTCCGCTCAAGCCGGCGCTGGTGGATGACCTGGTCCGCCGGGTCCGCGAGGTGTCGAGCGGCGGAGAAGACGTCGGCCTGCCGCCCGCCGAGGTGCCGGCGCTCCTCCACCGCCTCGATGAGGCCGAGCGAGGGGTGCGGCTGGCCAAGCGGCAGATGGCCGAGGCGAATCTGCGTCTGGTCATCTCCATCGCCAAGCGCTACCGGCACAGCGGGGTCCCCATGCTCGATCTCATCCAGGAGGGCAACCTGGGCCTCCTGAAAGCGATCGATCGATTCCAGTACCGTCGCGGCTTCAAGTTTTCGACGTATGCCACGTGGTGGATCCGCCAGGCCATCACGCGGGCCATCGCGGATCGCGGGCGGACCATCCGGATGCCGGTGCACGTGGTCGAGCGGCTACACAAGATCTCCCGGGCCCAGCGCACCCTGACGGCGAAGCTCGGTCGCGATCCTAGCCCCGAGGAGCTGGCCCGCCGCACTCGGATTCCGGCGAAGAAGATCCGTTTCGTCCTCGATGCCGCTCGTCAGCCCACATCTCTGGAATCGCCCATCGGGGAGAACGTCGTGCTCGGCGATGTGCTCGCCGACCCCGCAGCCACCTCGCCCATCGGCGACCTCCTGGCCGAAGATCTCTCCACCCAGGTGAGCCATGCTCTCACCCGGCTGAACGCCCGGGAGCGTGAGATCGTCCGGCTCCGCTTCGGCATCGGCGACGGCGAGAGCCAGACACTCGAGGAGATCGGCCAGCGGCTGGGATTGACCCGCGAACGCATCCGCCAGCTCGAGGTCCAGGCGCTCCGAAAGCTCCGCCGGTCTCCTCTCGAGGGCTTCACCCAGAACTAGGTCCAGGACAAGCGAGGGCCTTCACCACGGAGAACACCTCCGCCGGGCCCAGCACCGAGAGCGCGACCCGATCGTCGAACAGCTCGACCCGGAGAATCTTGTGCGCGTGAGTCAGGTCGACCCGCGCCGGGATCAAGGCCGCCAGTGCCTGGATCACGACATTCGGATCCAGTCCAGCCGCTGCGCGCTTCGCGACGGTCATCCGCCAGGTCTCGCTCCCCGCGATCCCTCTCCCTGAGGCCCCAGACCGCCTGCTTCATGGATTCCAGGTCCGCCGCGGTCCAGGCGTCGACCGGCAACCACCTGAGCGTGTACCGGAATGCCCGCGGCGATTGCCGGCAGGTCTTGTCCAGCTCCTGGACGACCCGGCGCGGCTCGAGACTGGTTCGCACCTCCAGCATGCCGCGGACCCCGGTCGGAGTGATGAGCGGGGTTTCATCGCCGAGGGCGCGCAGCCGGGTCACGCACCGTGTCGCCGGCGGCCGACAGCCGAAAGATTCCCTGCCCGTCCGTCCGCACCACCTGTCCATTCGAGGTCACGTGGGCGCTGGCGATCACCCTGCCGGTGGCGGCATCGAGCAGTTGTCCGGACAACTCCTCGGTCCCACCCGGCGTGGTGAGGGCGAGGACGAGCAACCACGAGAGGATCGCTTTGATCCCGATCTGCATCAGATGTCTCTCACCCAGGGTTGCAAGGCCACGGCCAGGGACCACGGCTCGATTCTCCGAGCGGTTACGGAACAGCGCCGACGGGGAGCGACCATCACGCGCCCCAGCTGGGACATGCCTGCCGCACTCGCGATAGCAGGAGCCATACTCTGAGGGGCTTGTCGGGCCGACCGTCTGAAGGGAAGAAGTGGTACCATGCCGCGATCGATGCGCGGTGGAGGCTGGGCGCCGCGGCGGTGTCGTACCGGAGAACCGGAGGGGGCTATGACGGCAGCGACGCGAAGGCAATTCTTGAAATCGTCCGGGGCCGGGCTCGGCCTGCTCATCACGGGTGCGGCGGGGTGCGCGGCGCCGCTCCGCGGTGACTTCTCGCCCAAAAAGGGCCGCCGCGTAGTCGTGATCGGCGGCGGCTGGGGCGGAGCCACCGCGGCCAAATACGTGCGTCTGGGCGATCCATCGATCGATGTCGTCCTGCTGGAGCCGAACAAAGAGTTCGTCTCCTGTCCCTTCAGCAACCTCGTCCTCAGCGGCGTGCGCACGATCGAGAGCCTCACCCGCGGGTATGACGGGCTCCGTCGCCACGGCGTGCGGATCTATCACGCCGAGGCCTCGGCCATCGAGCCCGACCGCCGCCGGGTTCGGGTCGGCGAGGGCTACCTCGAGTACGACCGGCTGGTGGTCTCGCCCGGCGTGGAGTTCCAGTGGGAGCAGATCGAGGGGCTGGCCCAGGCCAGGGAGACCGTCCTTCACGCCTGGAAGGCCGGGCCGCAGACGGTCGCGCTGGCGCGTCAGATCCAGTCCATGCCCGACGGCGGAGTGTTCGTCCTCACCATCCCCCCGGCTGCCTACCGCTGCCCACCCGGCCCGTACGAGAGGGTGTGCCAGGTGGCCTGGTACCTCAAGAACAACAAGCCGAAGTCGAAGCTGATCGTGCTCGACGCCAACCAGGACATCATCTCCAAGAAGGGCCTGTTCCTCGCGGCGTGGAAGATGTACCCGGCCATCGAGTACCGGGCCTCGAGCAAGGTGGCCAAGGTCGATCCATCCACGCGCGAGGTGACGACCGACTTCGGAGACCGGGTCCGGTACGACGTGGTCAATGTCATCCCGCCCCAGCGGGCGGGGACGATCGCCGTCCAGGCTGACCTCGTGGGCGGCGACAAGCGCTGGTGCGAGGTGGACCACGTCACCTACGAGTCGGCGAAGCACAAGAACATCCACGTGGTGGGCGACGCCACCATCGGGATTCCGGTGCCGAAGTCCGGCACCATCGCCAATGCCATGGGCAAGATCGCGGCCAGCGCCGTCGTCCACCTGCTCAACGGCAAGCAGCCGCCGGCCATGGCCCCCGTCAACGTCTGCTACTCCTGGGTGAGCGACCGGGAGGCGATGGCCGTGATCAACGCCTACCGCATCCAGAGCGGCAAAGTGGTGCAGATCGAGCAGAAGCTCACGCCGGGTCACAGCATCGCCATCGCCCAGAACGCCGTGGGCTGGACGACGTCCATCTGGAACGACATCCTCGGCTAGGTCCGACAGGAGGCGGCGATGACAACGATGGGGCGTCTCTCGCTCGGCGCGATGGTGATCGCGCTCACGGTTCTGCTGGGCAGCGCGGCGACCACGGCGGCCGGCCCGCTCGATACTCCCGGCTACGCCAAGGCCTTCGCGTGCAGCGCCTGCCACGGGTTCGCCGGCACCAGCCGCGCGGACACGATCCCCGTCCTGGCCGGGATGCCCGCCTGGTACCTCAAGAAGGCCATCGAGGATTACGCGTCCGGCAAACGCCCGGCCGCCGAGATGGAGCCCTACGCGAAGATGGTGAAGGAGCTCGGTGTCGATGACGTGGCCGGCTACTTCGCCGCCCAGAAGAAGGAGACGACGCCCCTGACACCGGACGCCGCCGCCGTCGCCCGCGGCCGGGCGGCCTCGGCGCCGTGCGCAGGGTGCCACGGGCCGGCGGGCAAGGGCGACCCCGCGAAGGGGGTGCCCGATCTCACGGGCCAGCCGGCCGGCTACCTCCTGAATCAAATGCTCCTGTTCAAGGCCGATCGCCGGAGCCCGGGCGATGCGGCCCTCCGGGACCTCAAGGCGGCCATCCGCCCCATCCCGGAAGCGACGCTGGCCGACCTCGCCGCCTACTACTCGAGCCTGAAGTAGCCGCGGCCTCCACCGCGGCCCTGAGGGGAGAGGGGTCCTCGACCACGAGGTTGGCGCCGGGGTTCGCGTTGCCTCGGTCCACCTCGCGTGTTGGGCCTCGTCTTCGTTGGGAGGGAAACGGGTCTCGTGACCCCTCTCCCCTCAGGGCCGCGGTGGCCGGGGCGGTTACTTCCCCAGGGACTCTTGCTCCATCAGGAGGTAGGTTCCGTAGGCGTTGATGCGGTTGGCGGCCTCGAAGGCGGAAACCCCCACGTACCGGCTCCAGTCCGTGCTCGTGTACGCCTGATCAAACGGGACGAGGTCGGCAACGGCCCGGCCCATCTGCTGGCGCAGGAACTGGAGGTAGTCGCGCGTGAAGGCCAGGTCCCGCGCGGGATCGCGCGACACCGGGCCGTGCCCGGGGATCATGACGGCCGGCCGGAGAGCGAGCAGGCGGTCGATGGCGGAGAGCCACCGCCGGCTGTCCGCCTCGCCCACGAACGGGATCCGTCCGGAGATGACGATGTCCCCGCAGAAGACGACCTGCTCCTGACGCACGATCACGATGACGTCATCGGGGGCGTGGGCCGGCCCCATGTAGACGACGTCGAAATCCAGGCCGCCCAGGGTGAACGACGTATCGCCCGGCAGCCAGCGATCGGCCGGCACCAGCCGCGTGCGCTCGTCGACCCAGGGGGCCAGCTCGCGCCGCCGCTGTTCCAGGCGGGCCTGCCCCTGTTGCTCGAGGTACTCCCGCCCCAGGTGATGCGCCCAGATCTCCGCGCCGGCGTCCTTGAGCGGCCCCAGACCATAGAAGTGATCGGCGTGATAGTGGGTGACGATCACGCGCCGGATGGGCCGCGCGGTCAACGTCCGGATCGCCGCGACGAGCCCCCGGCCCAGCGGATCGGTGCCCAGGGCATCGACGACGAGCACCCCCTCATCGGTGATCACGAAGCCGGCGTTGGAGTTGAAGCCCTGGTTGTCGCGGGAGGCGACACCCAGCAGGCCTTCCACATAGTAGACGCGGTCGGTCACCCGCTTCGGCGTGAGGGTCGGCGGCAGCGCGGCCATGGTCAGGCAATCCCGGGGTCGCCGGCGACGCCGATGAGCCGCGGGACGTTCACCGTCGGCGGCGGAAGAGTTTTCTTCGCACGCAAGTACGTGGCGAGCACTTCCCAGGCCGGCGCGCCGCCGGCCTGCCTGGACTCCTCGGACACCGACGCCCAACCCGCCACCTTGTACTTGCGGGCGGCCTCGAGCGGCGCGCCGCTCAGGCGCAGGTCACTGATCCGGGCACCCATCTTCGCGCGCGGAGCACAGGCGTAGGTCAGCCCCCCGATCCGCACCATGTCGCCACCCTGCTGGTAGTAAGGATCGGGGTTGAAGAGGTTGTCGGCGACGTCCTCGAGGACGGCCTTGACCTGCTCCCCGGTCATCTCCGTGAGCGTGGTGTGCGCGTACGTGATCGCGGTCTGGCTCATGGCGTGCTCGAGCGTGATCGTCTCGCCCGGGAGCAGCGTCGGACCCCAGCGGAACCCCGGCGAGAAGGCGATCTGCGCTCCTCTCACCTCCCGCAACGCGTCCACCATCACCTGGTCGAACGGGCCGTTGAAGTTGCCCCGCCGGTAGAGGAGCCCCTCGGTCACGGCCAGGGGTTCGGCCAGCTTCGCCTCGTACGGCGCGCGCACCCGGCGGATCAGCGCCGCCATGTCGACGTCGGCCGGCAGCAGATTGGAGAAGACAGGGAGCAGCCGGTAGCGCCAGTCGGCCAGGCGCCCGGCGCGGACGTCGAGGTCCAGCACTCCGAGGAACTTGGCGTTCGAGCCGGCGTTGGTGACCAGCGTCCGGCCCCCCGGATTGGCGACGACGATGGGGGCCGGCGCGCCGTCGTGGGTGTGACCGCCCAGGATCGCGTCGAGGCCGCGGACGCGGCCGGCAAGCTTGAGGTCGACGTCCATGCCGTTGTGCGAGAGCAGCACCACGACGTGGGCGCCTTTGGCCCGCGCCGCGTCAATCGTCTTCTGGAGGTTGTCCTCGCGGATGCCGAAGGTCCACTCGGGCACGAAGTAGCCGGGGTTGGCGATCGGCGTATAGGGAAAGGCCTGGCCGATGACGGCCACGAGGACGCCGTTCACCTCCCGCAAGGCGTAGCCGGGGAAGACCGGATCCTCGAAGTCTTTCGTCACCACGTTCTGGGCGACGAAGGCGATGTGCCCTTTGAAGTCCTTCTCGACGATCTCCTTCACCCGCTCGGCGCCCAGCGTGAACTCCCAGTGCCCCGTCATCACGGCGACGCCAAGGAGCTTGGCCGCCTCGACCATGTCCTGCCCTCGCGTCCAGAGCGCCGTGGCCGAGCCCTGCCAGGTGTCACCGCCGTCCAGCAGGAGCGTGCCGGGGCCGCGGGCGCGCAGCCGCTTCACCAGCGTGGCCAGATGCGCGAAGCCCCCCATGCGGCCGTAGGTGCGGGCAGCTTGGACGAAGTCCAGGTAGGTGAAGGCATGGGCCTCGCGGCTGCCCGCGCGCAGGCCGAATCGCTCGAGCAGACGAGCGCCGACCAGGTGCGGTGGCTTGCCGGCGCTGTCGCCGACACCCACGTTCACGCTCGGCTCCCGATACCACACGGGCAGGAGCTGGGCGTGGCAGTCGGTGAAGTGCAGGAGCGTCACGTTGCCGAACGCCGGCAGGTCGTAAAACCCGTCCCGAGCGGCGGCCGCGGGCGCGCCGACCGGCAGCCCCCCCGCCGCCGCCAGCGCCAGCGCGTGCAGGAACTCCCGCCGCGTCACTGGTTCACCGGTGAGGCCGGGTCGAGCAGCAGCGCCACCAGATGAGTTATCTGGGCCACGCTCAGGATGTCCTTGTGGCCGAAGCGTGGCATCGTGGAGCACGCCACGAAAGCCTGCGAGTTGTAGACCTTCACGTAGACATAACGCTGCATCTCGGGGCCGGACCCGCGAATCTTGCCGAAGGCGCGCAGGCTTGGCCCGATGGTGCCGAAGGACAGCTCCCGAGGGGACAGCTCGTGACAAGCGTAGCAGTTACCGCCGGCGACGCGCCCGGGATCGTCGCTGAACTGCATGCCGATCCCGCTCTGGGCGATCTTCTCCCCCTCGCGCCAGTCGCCCATCAGGCGGCCGTCGGCCGGGAACTTCACGCTGGCCACGCTGGTCTTCGCGATGCGCTCGGCCACGCCCACGGGAACGGGGCCATCGGCGGGCCGCCGGCTGCACGCCGCCTGGGCTTCGTCCTGATCGAGGCGGTCGAGACCGGCCTGGCCGCGCGCCTTGAACGATTTCTTCATGATCTCCACGGTCCTCTGCGGCTCCGACTGGGCGTCGCCGCCGGCGGCGGCACTCACCACCGCGGCCACGATCGCGCCGGTCACCAGCCAGCGCGTACGCCTCCGGGGGGTCATCGCTTGATGGCCGGCGCGTTGAAGACGCCGCCGTTGGCGTTGCGGGCGAGGAACATGGTGAGCGCGATCGAGGCGTCGGAACCGAACTCGAGCGCGGGAAAGCGCTGCTGGCGGAAGCAGTCGAAGAGGCGCCACTGCATCGTGCGCAGCTCGCCCTGGGAGACCCGGTAGGCCGGCCACGACGTGTAGGCTCGCTGGGCGTCCTTCGGATCGGTCAAGTTCGGCAGGTCCTGAAGCCGGATGCGCTTGCCGGGCGCACTGTGGCAGGACGCGCACGAGAAGTCGTGGGAGCCTCCGCGGAAGAAGAAGATACGCTCGCCCAGGGCGTAGGCCTCCCGCTCTCGGGGATGGCCCGTCGGCACGTCCATGACGGCGCCCTTGGACTCGGCGGCGACGTAGGCGACCACAGCCTCCACGTCCGAACGCTTCGCCCCGTCGCCGAACACCTGCCGGGTCGCCTCCCCCGCGGTGAAGCCCTGCAGCGTCACGATGCAATGCACGAGGCGGGTCTCGAGGTCCATCACGCGATCGACGTCCGCAAAGTAGCGGGGCAGCGTGACGTAGACCCCCTTCACCATGCCTGATCCCTTTCCGAGGTCGCAGCCCTCGAGCGAGACTTGCCGGGGTCCGCGCTTCGTCTTCCAGAGCTCTTCGCCACGGGCCTCCCACAGCTCGGCGGGGTTGCCCTCGGCCAGGGCCTCGCGATAGCGCTCGATCTCCTTGACGGCGTCGCCCTGCTGCGCCTGGGCCCGGAGTCCCACCAACGCCAGCAGCGCACCGGCGGCGACGGCCGCCGTCCACCAGGTGGTCCGCTTCATGATGCCTCCCCCTGGCTCCCCAGCCTGTCAGCGGATGACAACTTCGTCCGTCCGGGTCTCGCCCTTGTTGTCCACCCACGTGATCTGAATCTTGTCACCGACCTTGGCGCCGCCGAACTGAAACTGGAGATAGGGGTTCTTCGACACGGCCGGTCCCCATTCGGCGCGGAAGACGGGCCGGCCATTGTGCGTGGCCACCACCGATTGGATGAAGTGGGCGGGAATGACGGTGCCGGCCGCGTCCTTGCGCTGTCCCGTCTCCATCTCGTGGCTCATCAGCACCCGCACCGTGGCCTGATCGTCATGAATGGTGGCGCGGATTCGCATCGGGTCTGGCATGTCGTCCTCCTAGCCGCCGCAGCCACCCAGGGTGACCTTGATCTCCCGGCTGGCCAGGAAGTACTTGTTGTCCTTCGTCTTCACCAGCGCATGCACCATCGACGACTCGCTCATCTTCACCCGTGTCGACAGCGCGGGCACCGTGCCCTGCGGGAAGGAGAAGTTGGCGGCGAGCTTATTGGGGTTCTTCTCGATGAGGATGGCGATCGCTTCCGTCCCCGGTATCTTGCTGGTGACGCTGACCGGCACCACCGCCCCGTTCTCGGCGATCTCCGGCGTGGTGCCCCAGCTCACGTCCGTGGTCGGGGTCGGCGTGCCGGCGCCGAGCGCCTTGAGGGCGTCGTCGACGGTCTGAGCGTTGAACGCCGCCGCGTTCCACTGGATGCCGGGGGCGGCGGCTCCGGCCATCTGGCCGAGCGCATGGCGGGGCACGGCCGCGAGCACCGTGACCAGTCCGATCGCTTTGAGCGCCTCCCTTCGACTCTCGCGTCGTCCGTCCATGGATGCTCCCCTCGATGCTCGTACGAGATGATCTACCGGACCTCAACCAGAATCCACCGGGCCAGCGACTGGAGATCCGTGTCCCCGACGTGGGCCTGGGGCGGCATCGCCACCGGGCCCCACGCCCCCGCGCCGCCCGCCTTCATCTTGCTCACGAGCGCGGCGGCATCGCCCGTGCTCCGATACCGGGCCGCGATCTCCTTGAACGACGGGCCCACCACCCGCTGGTCCAGCGCGTGGCACGACACGCAGGCGTGCTGGCGGGCCAGCGCCATCCCGGCCACGACGTCCGCCGGCGACGTCACCGTGCCCAGGGCCCGCGCGGCCAGCTCGCTCCGTTGCTCGCCGGCCCGGCCGCCGAGCGGCGGGCGTGTCGTATCGGCGCCGCGCACGGGCCCGATCACACGGTGCTGCGCCATGAGATTGCCGTGGGCGTTCCGGGCGCGGGCCGGAATCTCCGAGGTGATCGAGTCCGTCGGGCAGTCACGCGTGCAGGTATGGCCCTGCACGTCGGGCGCGCCCTTCACGTCCCCGAGACCGTGAGCGAGCGTCATGCCCTCACGGTTGGGCAGCCGGGCCTGGACGTCGCGCACGTTTTGATCGGACAGCACGAAATCAGCCGGGACGATGTCGCCGAGGTGAAGCAGGTAGGCGACCACGGCATAGACCTCGTCCACGGTGAGCGACTTGGGCCGATCCCACGGCATCGCGCGATTCACGTAGTCCCAGAGCGTGGACAGCGTCGGCAGCTTCATGAGCGTGGTGCGCTGCTCGGACGGATCGGTGAGGGCCGCGACACGGCCGCGCTCGATGTCCCCGGCCCTGGTGCCGCCGGCCAGGGGTGGGAACACCAGGGTGCTCTCGCCGAACGTGCCGTGACAGGCGGCGCACCGCGCGTCCCAGATGTCCTGACCCCGGGCGACGCTCCCGGAACCCTTCGGCAGGCCGGTGAAGTCGGGACGCACGTCGATGTCCCATGCTTGCACCTCGGCCGGCGTCGCCGGCCGGCCGACCCCGGGGAAGCGTCCCTGGGCGCCGGCGGTACCGGCGACGATGAGCATCGCCCCCACCGCCGAGAGGACACTACGAGACCTGGACATTCGACACCTCGCCGGAGGTGGCCACTTTCCAGGATTGGATCGCGTTGTTGTGATAGATCGAGCGCGTCCCCCGGACCTGACGGAGCTGGGTGATGGTCGGCTGCACATGTCCGCTGTCATCGGTGGCCCGGGATTGCAGAACGGTCTCCCGGCCGTCCCAGGTCCAGTCCACGCTGAAGCGGGTGAGGCACTTCGGCAGCACCGGCGACTGCAGCGGCGCCGGCCGCCAGGACCGGCCGCCGTCGACGGACACGTCGACGCGTATGATGCGGCCCCGGCCCGACCACGCCAGACCGCTGACGTCGTAGTAGCCACGGTCCAGGAGGACCTGGCCACCCGAGGGCGTGGTGATGACCGATTTGCACTCCTGGATCGAGGTGTACTGGCGGTGCAGGCCATCGGGCATGAGGTCGATGTAGTGCAGCGATTCGTCCTTCGTCCCGTAAGGTCGGTCGCCCACCTCCAGGCGGCGCAGCCACTTCACCCACGACACGCCCTGGACACCGGGGACGACGAGCCGCAGCGGATAGCCGTTCTCGGGCCGCAGCATCTCGCCGTTCATGCCCCACGTCACGATGGCGTCGTCGAGGGCCCGCTCCATCGCGATGGTGCGGGTGAGCCCGGAGCCGTCGGCGCCCTCCGCGAGCACGAACCTTCCCCGCGCGGCATCGAAGCCGCAGTCGTCGAGCAGAGTCGAGAGCAGCACGCCCGTGAATTCGCAACAGGAGAGCATGCCGTGCGTGTACTGCACGGTGGGAACGGCCACGTTGCCCCACTCCATCCCGGTGTTGGCGCCGCACTCGATGAAGTGCAGCCGCGACACGCTGGGCAGGCGCATGAGATCGTCAATCGTGTAGACCCGCGCCTCCCGTACCAGGCCGTTGACCATCAACCGGTGCCGGGTCGGGTCGATGTCGTGCCAGCCCTGGTGGTGCCGCTCGAAGTGCAGCCCGTTGGGCGTGAGGATGCCGAAGAAGCCCTGGAGCGGCGCGAACGAGACGGACGCCGCGTCCACCCGCGTGAGCCCGGGACTCTGGCGGCGCTGCAGGTTGGCCTCGTACCGCGAGGGCAGGCCGTAGGGCCGGGCGGCCACGGGCAGGCCGAGCGAGGTGCTGTGCCCAGGCAGCGTGAGGATCTCGGGATCGCCGGCGCCCTGAGCGCGTGAGAGGCCGGGCATGGCCACCGCCACGGTGCCGGCCGCGGCAAGGAAGGCCCCGCGGAGGAAGTCGCGGCGGCCGGCCTCCACCCGCCCTACTTCGCTCGGGGTCAGGAAATTCTGGGGCGCGGGCAGGATCCGACCCGCCCGCCCGCGCCCGCCCGATGCTCTCTTTCCCACGATAATCCGGACCTCAGCCCCTGCCGTTTCATCGTCGTGGCAGTGACACGGAGAGCAAGATCGCGACCAAACGCCCGGGCAGATTTTTCGATGGATTGCAACGCGGGTTCGGGATGCCGGTGCCCCGCATCCGCCCCACCCTGGGGCATGGCCGCCGCGGCGCGCTTGACACGTCTGAGATCGCGGTTCTACCATTCATCCGCAATGAGATTTCTGATATAGAAAAGGGCCATATTGCCCCGGTCCCCTTACACGCTTCATACCCTGGCCAAGGGGCTGAAGGCCCTCGAGACGCTCGAGGCTGCCGACGCCGGCCTCACGCTCACCGAGGTCGCGCACCGCCTGCGGGAATCCCAGACCGTCGTCTTTCGTCTGCTCAAGACCCTCGCCGAGCACGGGTACGTGCAACAGGATGCCGCCACCAAGCGGTACACTCTGGGGCTCCGACTCTGGGAAATGGGCGCCCGGGTCGCCGGGCGCACGGGCCTCGCGGAGGCGGCGCGGCCAGCGCTCAAGTGGCTCACCAGCGTCACCGGCCAGACCTCGGCGCTCGTGGTCCTGCGCGACACCGACGTCCTGTACGTCGACGTCGTCGAGGGAGTGGAGTCTCTCCGGTTCTACGCCGATCTCGGGGCGCGGGCCCCGGCCTACGCGACTGCCAGCGGCAAGGCCATCCTCGCCTACCACGCCGACCTGGTGCCTGGTGTCGTCGAGCGGGGACTCCGGCGCCTGACTCCCGGCACCGTCACTCAGGCGGCAGATCTGCGCCGCCGGCTTGCCGACATCCGCCGCACCGGGCTCTCGATCAACCGGGGCGAGCGCCGCGACGACATCGCGGCGGTGGCGGCGCCCCTCTTCAACGCCCGGGCCGAGTGCGTGGCCGCCATCAGCATCGCCGGGCCGCGGACGCGGTTCAACGACGATACCCTGGAAGAGTTCGCCAAACACGTCAGCAAGGCCAGCGAAGGGATCTCCCTGAAGCTCGGGTACCGCGAGCATCTCTGAACCGTGGGGACCGCCTGGGACGACCACGACGGAGGGTGGCCATGAGCTGGAATGGAACGCCGGTGATCGACCTCGACTCCCACATCGTCGAGCGGCCGGACCGCTTCTATCGCGACTACCTCGATCCCGCCTATCAGGATGCCTATCAGCAGCTCTGCAACGCCGTGGCCCGGCAGGCCGAAGCCGGCAACGTGTACTCGCTCTTCGGCAGCCGCACCTCGATCGTCGAGCCCATCGAGACCGGCCGGCCCCTGGGCCGCCGCGACACCTTCGGGCTCACCCGGCGCTCCGCGATGGAGGGGGGCCGCAAGGCGTTTCCCCCGGACCGTGTGGAGGCCCTGCCCCCGATCCGGCCTGAGGTGAGCTGGAACGTCAAGGCCCGCCTGGAGGACATGGACCGCGCCCTCGTGGATGTCAACGTCCTCTATCCCACGCACGTCTCGAGCTACTGTGCGCTGCGCGACGTGGGCTTCGAGAACGCGCTGTACCGCGCCTATCACCGCTGGGTCGCCGACTTCTGTGCCCAGGCCCCTCGGCGTCTCAAGTGGACGGTGGTGGCCAACATGCGAGACGTCCCGGCGGGCGTCGCCGAAGTCCGCCACTGGGCGAGCCGGGATCCGAACCTGGTCGGCATCTACATCTCCCCGCAGGCGCCCGAGGGCAAGCTGCTCGACAACCCGGACCTCTATCCCCTCTACGAGGTGGCCCAGGAGCTCGACCTGCCGTTGCTGGCGCACGGCGGCACCGCGCGGCCTCCCTACGGGCCGGGCACGTTCGACCTGGACGGCGCCTGGTTCCTCCTCCACAGCTTCGCGAATCCGTGGGCGGGCATGGCCGCCCTGGGGGCGCTCGTCGGCGGCGGCATCTTCGAGATGTTCCCGACCCTGCGCGTGGCCATCATCGAGACCGGCGGGGGCTGGCTACCCCTGGCCCTGGATCGCCTGGACACGCATTACCTCATGTCCTCCGGCCACGTCCCGAATCTCAAGCGTCTGCCGCGCGAGGTGCTGGCCGAGGGGCGGTACTTCCATGCCATCGACACCTGGGAGCGCTCGCTCCCGTTCTGCGTACAGGAGCTCGGGGACGATCTCTGGCTCTTCGCTACCGACTGGCCGCACGGCGACACGGCGTGGCCGGAGAGCGTGCAACAGGTGGTGAACCGCCCCGGGCTCACCGAGCGCGCCAAGCGGAAGATCCTGGCCGACAATGCGCTGCGGCTGTGCCCCCGTCTGCGAGGCTGACAGCGGGCGTCCCTGCCGCGAAGGAGGACGGACGACCATGGCCATCGACACCACGTACACGCTCGATCAGTTCCTCGCCGACACCCGGAGGACCATCAAGACGAAGGGCGTTCCCTCGGGGCTGGCGGAAATCCGCGACCACCTGGAGAAGCTGCTCCACAACCCCGATCTCTTGAAGAAGCACCTCGGCGACCCACCGCCCTACACCCACCTCACGACGATCGGCCACGATCCCGAGACCGACGTCCACGTGCTCGTGCACGGGCGGGAGAAGGCGGGGAAATCCTCGGTGCACGACCATGGCCCCTGCTGGGTCGTCTACGGCAACTACCGGAACCCGACGCGGATGCGCCGCTGGCGGCGGCTCGACAACGGCAGCCGGCCGGGGCACGCGGAGCTGGAGCTGCAGCGCGAGTTCCTGAACGAGCCCGGCCACGCGGCGGTGTTCGCGGTGGGCGACATCCACTCCATCGAATACGGCGACGACACCTTCTTCATCCGGGTCACCGGAGGCGACGTCGAGACCAAGGAAACCTTGCGCTTCGACGTCGACAAGAAGACTGTCGAGGTCGCCAATCGCGCCCAGGGGCAGCACTGACCCCGGCTCTCACCCCACGGTCGTGTAGCCGCCGCTCACGCTGATCGTCTGGCCCGTCACCCAGCCGGCGTGCTCCGAGGCCAGGAACGCGACGAGGGGCGCCACGTCGCAGGGGCGACCCAGACGGCGGATGGCGTAGGAGCCCAGGATCTTGTCGCGGTTGGCGGCGAGCCACGCCTGGTCGGAGTGCGCGGTCTCCACGTAACCGAGCGCCAGCGTGTTGATGGTGATGTTCGACCGCCCCAGCTCGCGGGCCAGGGTCCGGGCCAGCGCGATGACGCCGCCCCGGGCGGCCGCCGTGATGCCGAGCCGCGGCTGGCCCACCCGCGCCGAGTCGCCGACGATGTTGACGATGCGTCCACCGCGCTGCTCGACCATGAAGGGGGCGGCCGCGTGGCAGCAGTTGAGGACGCCGTAGAGACCGACGTCGACTTGCCGCTGCCACTCCTCGGGTCGTGACTCGAGGAACAGCCGTGACTCGACGTACCCGGCATTGTTGACCAGGATGTCGAGCCGACCGATGTCGCGGACGATGGCGGTCACCATCCCCTTCACCGCCTCGTAATTGGTGATGTCGGCGGGGGCGAGCGTGCCGCGTCCCCCCGACCGCCCGATCTCGGCTACCGTCGCCTCGGCCTCGGCCTTGGAGTTCAGGTAGTTGACGGCGACGGCCGCGCCCTCGCGCGCGAGCGCCAGGGAGATCTCCCGCCCGATGTCGCGCCCGCCGCCGGTGACCAGCGCCACCTTGCCCGTCAGTCCCAGGTCCATGTCACCGTGTCCTTTCGTCGCCCCCGGGCTACGCCCCCGCGGGCACGGTGAGGTCGACCTGGGGCGCCAGCTCGAGGGGCAGGTCGCCGCGCTCCGGGAAGCGCAGGCCACAGCGCGTCATGACCGGCCGGATGCTGTCGACGTAGGCGGCGGCGACGTCGCCGCTGTCCCGCGTCTTCAGGCCCACCTTCAGGCAGTACTGGTTGCCCGGCGTCCCGGCCCGGCCGAAAATGCGCATGGAGGCCACGAACCACTTCCGGAAGCGCCGCTGGATCTCGGCCCGTGTGGCCGGATCCCGGCACATCTGCTCCAGGACCTCCTCGCCAAAGCTCTTGTGGCCCTCCTCCTCTCGGAGGATGACCTCGTTGGCCTTCGCCAGCGGCACGTAGCTCCCCCGCGTGTACTCCGTGAGCTGGAACGTCGCCGCCCGGTCGATCATGAAATTGAAGAGGGTGGCGTCGATCCAGTCCCGGATCTGGATGTCGGCCTCGTCCCCGGTGAAACGGGCCCCGGCGCGCTGGCGGTCCCGGATGTAGGCGTCCATGTCCACGCCGAGCTCGCTCATGATGCGGGCCAGGAGCTGGAAGTGCTTCAGCTCTTCGTGCTGGAACCGCGTGATGCGGATCTTGTCATCGACCGACGGCGCGAAGAGCACGCACTGGCCGAACACCTCGGCCGTGGCCACCTCGCGGCTGGCCTGCTTGTCCATCAGCGTGAGGACCATCTTCCGGTAGTCGGCGTCCGGGATTTCCTCCTTCGAGCGCACCGTCAGCGGGCCCATGGGCGTCCTCCTTCGCATTGGATATGCGGAAGCCGTCGCGCCGGCGCCACCGGCGCGGAGGGTCTCGAGGTGTGAAGACAGGGGCGAAGTCTGCACCCGCCCGCGGAATGATGTCAAGGCGAGGCGATCAGACCTTCGCGCATCAGCGCCCGGGTGGCCTCCCGGGCTTGCCGCATGATGCTCGCCGCCTCTCGTTCGACCTGGTCCCGGCTCTTCGGCGCTCGGGCCAGCCCCTCGGCCTGCCCCGCCATCGCGGCGGCGCCCGCCACCCGGGCGTGGACCTCCCACTCGTCCAGGCGGGGCAGGATGTGCTCCTCCCCGAGGCCCCGGGCCTCGGCGAAGGTGGCCAGCTCGTGCGCGACGGCAGCCGCCATCCCGTTGCTGATCGCCCGGGCCCGCACCTCGAGGACGCCCCGAAAGAGCCCGGGAAAGACCAGAGCGTTGTTGAGCTGATTGGGGAAGTCGCTTCGCCCGGTGGCCACGATCCGAGCCCCCGCCTCCCGGGCCTCCCACGGCCAGATCTCGGGGGCGGGGTTGGCGCAGGCAAAGACGATCGCGTCCTTCGCCATGGTCCTGACCCACTCGGGGTGGATGACCCCGGGGCCCGGGGTCGAGAACGCGATGCAGACGTCGGCGGCACGGAGGGCCTCGGCGGTGCCTCCGACGACGCCATCGCCGTTACTCTCCCGGCACACCCGCCACTTGTCGGCGAAGCTCTCTTGCTGCGCCTCGATGTCGGCACGTCCCCTGTGCAGAATCCCCTTGCTGTCGCAGGCTACGATCGCTTCGCGGTCGACGCCGCTCGCCGTGAGCAGGCGGTAGCCGGCCACATTGGCCGCCCCCATGCCGATCATGGCCACTCGGACCCGGTCGATGGCCTTGCCGACGACCTTCAGGGCATTGAGGAGCCCGGCCAGCAAGCATGTGGCCGAGCCCTGCTGGTCATCGTGCCAGACCGGAATGGCCAGCCGGGCGCGGAGGGCGTCGAGGATCTGGAAACACTTGGGCTGCGCGATGTCCTCGAGGTTGACTCCACCGAAAGCCGGCTCCAGCACTTGCACCGTGCGGACCAATTCGTCGGCGTTGCCGGTGGCCAGGCACACGGGCACGGCGTCGATACCGCCCAGGTACTTGAAGAGCAGGGCTTTGCCTTCCATCACCGGTAGCGCCGCCTGGGGGCCGATGTCACCGAGCCCCAGCACCCGGCTGCCATCGGTGACGATCGCGATGGTGTTCGCCCGGTTGGTGTGGATCCAGACGGCCTCCGGATCGGCGGTGATGGCCCGCGCTGGCGCGGCGACACCCGGCGAGTACCAGATGGCGAAGTCCTCGAAGTCTCGCACCGGGCACTTCGGCATCGTTTGCATCTTGCCGCGATACAGAGCGTGCAGACGCAGCGCGTCCCGGGCCGGCTGCGCCGCCCTCGCCAGCAACGCCGCCCGTTGTTCCGGCAGGCTCACAGTGAACCCGGTGGCCACGCCAGTAGCGTCACGGCCTCAGGCCGACGCCGGGCGTTCGCTGGCGCGCTGGCAGACCACGCACAGGCGCGCGGTTGGCACGGCTCGCAGTCGGGCCAGCGGGATCGCTTTTCGGCAGCCCTCGCAGGCGCCGAACGTGCCGGCGGCCAGGCGCGCCTGCGCCGCGTCGATCTCGTCGAGCTGGTGTCGCCCGGCGCCGTCGAGACGGGCCAGCACGTCGGCCACGACGAGAGTGCCCGCGTCCTCGCCCGGCGCGCCGGCCTGGTGCGCTTCCAGTGTCGCCAGCTCCGCGTCCGTCCGCACGACGGTACGCCATACCTCCTTGCGCGCCGTGCGGAGGCGGCGCGCGAGCTCTTCGGCGATCGGTCGAGCCCGCGGTTTCATCGTGCCTTCCCTCCTATCGGGCCGACGCCGCCGGTCGGGAGCGCCCGCTCGGCCTGGCTCTCAGGTGCTTGAAGAACTCGATCTGCTGGAGCCGCTTCTTGGCCTCGGCCAGCGTGTCATAGGTACCGAAGCGCCGCCCCGTCGTCTCCGCGACCACGATGTACTTGCCTGCCCGTTTCACGATCATCGTCGCTCTCCCTCTCCATCAGGGGCCCCACCGTCGGCGGTCAGCAACGTTCCTGGCCGCCGGACACGAGAAATTCCACCGCTTTGATCCCGACCCGCACCGCATGCTCCTCGCCCAGGCGAAGGCTCTCCGCAGGGATCCCCTGGCCCGACCGATCCGTCGTCTGCGTGTTGATGACGCCGGTGACGCAGCCGGCGCGCAGGCCAAATGCGCTCGACACGGTCAGGAGGGTCGCGGACTCCATCTCGTAGTTCAGCACGTGCAGCCGTCGCCACTCCTCGGTCATGCCCCTGACGTGACGGGGGATGTGGCGGGGAAAGGAATCGGGGTGCTCCTGACTCTGATAAAAGGTGTCGGTCGACGCGGTGATCCCCACGTGATGCCGACATCCCAGCGATGGCGCCACGGCCTGAGCCGCACGGACCAGCGCCAGCAATACGTCGGGGTGAGCGACGGCCGGGTACTGGATCGGGGCGTACTGCAGGGAGGCGCCGTCCAGGCGAACCGATCCCGTCGTGATGATCACGTCCCCGATGGCGATCGAGTCCTGGATCGCGCCGGTGGTTCCGACCCGGATGAATGTCTGCACGCCGAGCTGGGCCAGCTCGTCGATCGCGATCGAGGTTGACGGTCCCCCGATGCCCGTCGAGGTGATGAGCACCTTGACGCCGCGGAGCTCGGCCAGATAGCTGCAGAACTCCCGCTTGTGGGCCAGCGGTCGCTCCGCCGCTCGACCACCATAGAGCGCCGCGATCCGCTCGGCGATGCGCGCCGACCGAAAGGGGTCTCC
>DATIAY010000060.1:0-9007 GCA_035457825.1 Candidatus Methylomirabilota bacterium | reverse complement strand
GGAGCCGACCGTCTGGGAGCCCAGGGCCAGAGGGACCATACGGCTGCCGACCGCGGCGCCCGAGCCTGCCGAGGAGCCGCCCGGTGTGTGGCCGCGGTTCCAGGGATTGCGGGTCGGCGACGGGTCGCGGTAGGCGAACTCCGTCGTCACCGTCTTGCCCAGGACGATGGCCCCGGCGGCGCGCAGTCGGGCCACGCAGGTCGCATCCGTGGACGGGCGCCGGTGCGCCCAGGCTCGCGCGCCAGCCGTGCTCGGCATTCCGGCGACATCGATGATGTCCTTGATCCCTACCGGCACGCCGTGCAGGGGGCCGACGAACCGCCTGGCCCGGGCTTCGCCCTCCCGCTCGCGAGCCCGGGCCAGGGCGCCCGCCTCGTCGAGGTGGACCCACGCGCGCAGCTCGCCGTCCAGGGCTTTGATGCGGGCCAGGCACGCCTCCACCAGCGCGACGGGAGAAAGCCGACCCTCGCGGATCGCCTGCGCCGCTTTCCGCGCCCCCAGATCGAGGAGCTCGGGAGTCTCAGTGGAGGGCATCGAGCACCTCGGCGACGACCTCGAACCGGCCGAACGACGGCATCAGGTAGACGCCAGCGTACCGGCGACGGATCGCCTGCGCGAGCTCCTGGGCCATCTCGATTCCGAGCCGCAACGCGCCTTCGCCGGCAGAGTTGAGCCGCGTCCGCACCGCCTCGGGGATCGTGATCCCCGGCACTTCGTTGTGCAGGAATTCGGCGTGACGGAGGCTGTGCAGCGGCAACACGCCGACCAGAACGGGCACCGGCGAGCCTCCGGCCCGCTCCAGGAAGCGATCGAGCACCTGCAGATCGTAGACCGGCTGCGTCTGGACCCAGCGCGCCCCCGCCGCGACCTTGCGCTGGAAGCGCTCGACCTCGCGGGCGGAGTCAGGCGCCGACGGATCCAGGGCGGCCCCGTAGCAGAAGCTCGTGGGCTCGCCGATGCCGTTGCCGGTGGCGTCCTGGCCCTCGTTCATCCGGCGCAGGATTTCCATGAGGCCGACCGCGTCGACGTCGAAGACCGCGGTGGCATTGACGTAGTCGCCGGCCCGGGGCGGATCGCCCGTCATGGCCAGGATGTTCCGGATGCCGAGCGCGTGGCCGCCCAGCAGATCGGCCTGGATCCCCATGAGGTTTCGATCGCGACAGGTGAAGTGCATATTGATGTCCAGGCCGGTGGCCTCGCGTACCAGGATCGCAGTGGGCAGCACGGCCATGCGGACCCGGCCCAGCGAGCCGTCGTTGATGTCCACCACCTCCACCCCGCGCTCCTTGAGGAGCTTGGCGCCCTGGATCAGCTTCTCCACGCTGTGCCCGCGGGGGGGATCGAGCTCGACGGTAACGATGAAGTCGCCGGCGTCGAGCTTGCGGCCCAGCAGCGTGGGCGGGCTGGCCGTCCGGAGGCCCGAGCTCTCCAGCACCTCGCGCGCTCGCACGCTGATCACCGGTTCGGCGCCCTGCCGGCGAACCGGCGTGCGCCGATCGACGACCTCGCGCATCGCCGCGATGTGCAGCGGCGTCGTGCCGCAGCAGCCGCCCACGATGCGCGCGCCCGCCTCCAGCATGCGGCCCGCCCACTCCGCCATGTAGGCCGGCGACGAGAGGTACATCAGGCGCTCGTCGACGCGACTGGGCAAGCCGGCGTTGGGCTGGATCGCCAGCGGTATGCCACCGGCCTCGGGCAGCATCTGCTCCAGCACCTCGTAGAGGACGCTCGAGCCCACCGAGCAGTTGGCCCCCAGCGCGGCCACGCCCAGCCCTCGCAGCGCCCGCGCCACCTCGCCTCCGCTACGGCCGGTGAAGGTCACGCCTTCGTCGGTGAACGCCATCTGGGCGACGATGGGCAGGTCGGTCACCGACCGGATGGCCTGGATGGCCAGCGTGATCTCGGCCAGGTCGGAGAACGTCTCGACCACGAAGCCGTCGACCCCACCCTCCAGCAGCGCATCGGCCTGCTCGCGGAACGCCGCCTGCGCCTCCTCGGCCGTCACCGTGCCCAGGGGGGCCAGATACTTGCCCAGCGGGCCCAGGGAACCCAGCACGAACACGTCGCGCCCGCTGCTCTCGCGGACGTCACGGGCCAGCTTCACGCCCTTCAGATTGATCGTCCGCACCTCGCCGGCCGAGCCGTGCACGGCCAGCTTGAAGCGGTTGGCGCCGAAGGTGTTGGTCTCGATGCAGTCGGCGCCGGCGGCGACGTAGTCGCTGTGGACGGACTGGACGAGCTGGGGGCGATTGACGTTGAGGAGGTCGAAGCAGGCGTCCATGGGCACGCCGCGCGCATAGAGCAGCGTGCCCATGGCGCCGTCGCAGAGCAGCGGGGCTTCGGCGAGCCGGCGACTAAACGCGTGCGGCATCGGCCTGGCGCAGCGCGGCCAGCACCCGGGCGACGACCTGGTCCGGCCCCAGGCCTGTGGTGTCGACGCTGAGGTGAGCCCGGGCGTAGTACGGCTCGCGCGCGCGGTAGAGGGCCTCGACGTCCTGGGGGGCGCGCCCGGCCAGCATGGGGCGCTCGCCGCCGCGCCGGGCCCGCTCGCAGAGCTCATCGAGCCGCCCCCGAAGCCAGACCACGGTACCCAGCTCGCGCAGGACCTCCATGCGGCCCGCGCGACAGGGAAAGCCACCGCCGGTGGCGATGACGTCGCCGGACTTCAGACGGAGCGCTGTCAGGATGTCGGCCTCGAGGCTCCGGAAGCGCTCTTCGCCGTCACGGCGAAAGATCTCGGGGATCGAGCGCCCCTCGCGGGCGACGATCATGTCGTCGGTCTCGACGAAGCAGCGTCCGAGCCGCCGGGCCAGCAGGCGACCACATACTGATTTGCCGGCGCCCATGAAACCAACCAGGAAAATCGTGTCACGCCGCATGCCCCGCATCCTATCAGATTGCGGGGGACCGCCTCAGCCGGCGTCGGGCTCCCGATACCCTTTCACAACTGCACGATGCCGGCCCCAGCCAGGCGCTCGGTCTCGGCCGCCGGAACCCCCAGCTCCTGCAGCACCTCGCCCGTGTGCTCGCCGAGGCGCGGCGCGGGCCGGCGGATCTGCACCGGTCCCGCCGACAAGCGATACGGAAAGGCCAGCATGCGCATCGGCCCCAGGCCGGGCTGGTCGATCTCTGCCACCAGTTCCAGGTGGCGGACCTGCGCATCCTCGAAGACCTCGTCGAACTCGTAGATGGGGCCGCAGGCGATGGCCGCCTTCTCCAGGCGGGCCACCCAGGTCGCCGTGTTTTCGCAGGCCAGGGCCCGCTCCACTCGGGCCCGGAACTCCTCGCGATGAGCCACCCGCGCATCGTTAGTGTCGAAGTCCGGGTGGGTCGCCATGGCGCGGTCACCCAGCGCTTCACAGAAGCGTCCCCACTGATCGGGGTTCATGATTACGACGTTGAGGTGGCCGTCCTTCGTGCGAAACGCCTCGGCCGGTGCCAGGTTGGGATTGCGGTTACCGGCGCGCGCGGGACGGAGACCGCCCGAGGCGAAGAAGTGCGCCACCGGGTCGGGCAGCAGGGCCAGCGTCGCAGCGAGCAGGTTCACGTCGAGGTACTGCCCCTGCCCGGTACGAAAGCGTTGGACGAGCGCGGCGCAGACGCCGCCGAAGGCGAGAAAGGCCGCGGCGAGGTCGGCAACCGAGCCGCCCACCTTGGTGGGCGGCTGACCGGGCATCCCCGTGAGCGCCATGAGTCCGCTCATGCCCTGGGCGATCGTGTTGTAGCCAGACCGCTGCGCGTACGGTCCCGTCTGGCCGAACCCGGTGACCGAGGCGTACACGACGGCGGGGTTCTGCGCGCTCACCGCCCCGTAGCCCACGCCCAGCCGCTCGGCGACGCCGGGCAGGAAGTTCTCGACGACGACGTCGACCCGCTGGGCCAGGGTCAGCGCCAGGCGGGCGCCCTCCGGATGCTGGAGATCCACGGCCACACAGCGCTTGTTGCGATTCACCGCCGCGTAGACCGGACTCATCCCCTCACCACCGCGCCAGTGACGCAGGTCGTCGCCCCGTCCGGGTCGCTCGAGCTTGATGACGTCGGCACCCAGGTCGGCGAGCAGTGTGGCGCAGTAGGGCCCGGCGATGATCCGCGAGAGGTCGAGGACGCGGAGCCCGGCGAGAATCACTCGCGGTCGAGAAAGCCTTCGGTCATCGCGTTGACCTCGGGGATGCCGGTGCGGGCGATGGCGTTGATCCGGGCCTTGACCTCGGCCAGCGGCCGAAACGGCTTGGCGGCGAGCCGCTCGGCGGCGGCCCGCGTCTCCTTGGCCAGCGCGGTGCCGGGGACGACACGATGCAGGAGGCCGAGCGCGCGAGCCTCCTCCGCCGTGTAGCGTCGGCACTCCATGATGATTTCCTTGGCTCGGGCCGGGCCGACCAGACGAACGAAGCGCGTCGTGGAAGCCACGCCCAGGGGGACGCCCAGGTCGACTTCGGGGATCCAGAATTCGGCCTCGGCCGCGGCGATCCGAAAGTCACAGGCCAGGGTGAGTCCCCAGCCGCCGCCGACCGCGTGGCCGTTGATGGAGGCGAGCGTGGCCTGCTCGAGGCTTTCCAGCAGCGTGTTGACCCGTTCGAACAGCCGGCGGAACTGCGTCCGCCGCCGTCCGAACGCCTGCCGGCGCTCTTCCTCCGACATCCCTCGCCGCAGCGGGGCGTCGGCGCCCGCCGAGAACACTGGTGGGGCGCCGGTGACGATGACCACACGCGAGGCCGCGTCGTCGCGCAGCTCGCCGAGGGCCACCGCCAGGTCCCTCAGCATGGCGTCGCTCAGCGCATTGCGGTGGTCGGGCCGATTCAGCGTGATCGTGGCGATCGCGCCCTCGCGGACCAGCGCGACGTTGTCACTCATGCTGTCCGCGGACGGTAGCACACGGTACACGCCACCGGCAATGCGCCGGCCCTCACGGCCGGTGTACCGTGCGGCGCGCGGGCACACGCCGGTACGCACAGTCGGCCATCCAGCAGCGGGCGCACTGGCTGAAGTAGTGATCGACGCGGGCCTGGGGCCCGGCCCCGACGAGAAGCGAGATGGACTTCTGGGGCGTCATGAAGCACGCCTCGTTGAGCTGCACCCCGACCGGCGCGCCGGGGCAGAGACGGAACAGCGAGGCCTGCTCCGCCACATCCCAGGCGCCGTAGCCGGGACTGATGCGGTTGGTGACCTTGACGCCGCGGGTGATTCCTTCCTGGCACAGCACATCGTTGACGTACTCGGCCAGGCTCTCCACGGCTCCGGATCCCACGCTGTCCAGCATCACGGCCAGGGGCAGCTCCCGCGCGTCCCAGAGCTCGGCGACCCGACGCTCGAGCGCGTCGCCGATGGTGACGATGGCCACGGCAAGATGGCCGACCGAACCCCAGTGGCGCCGGATGTCGGGGATCGTCAAGGTGACACCCTCGGCCCTCAGGTGGCCGTCGCCCTGGCCCTCGAGGATGGCCCACCGCAGGGCTGCCCGGGGCGTGATGAGGCGACGGCCGAGCGCGAGCGCCTCGTCGAAGAGCGCCCGGACGTCGGGCCCGGGCACGTCGATGCCACGCTTGTAGCCCTGGAAGCGCAGCACCTCGTCCGGATCGATCTCCAGGGGAAGGTCGGTGAGGACTCTTACGTCTTGCGTTGTGACCTACCGGCGGCCGGCCGCCCTGCGGCTGCGCACGACCTCGGAAATGAGGCGGATGTGCTCGGGGGTCGAGCCGCAGCACGCGCCCACCACGTTGCAGCCGGCGTCGAGCAGCGCCGGGTAGTCCTTGGCCATCGCCTCCGGTCCCAGCTCGTAGGTGACGCTGTCGCCGGTGGTGACGGGAAGCCCGGCGTTGGGGTAGGCCACCAGTGGCGCGTCGGTCACCGCCCGCATCTCGCGAATGATGACGATGGCCCGATCGGGGCCCCGCCCGCAGTTCATGCCCACCACGTCGGCCCCGGCGCCGAGCAGATTCCGCGCCACCTCCGCCGGGCTCTCGCCCCACATGGTCCGGTCCCGGTCGTGCATCTCTTCGAACTGGAAGAACATCGTGGCCATGACGGGCAGGTCGGCCACGGCCTTGCAGGCACGGATGGCGGCCACGGCCTCCTGGGGAAACATCATCGTCTCCACCGCAAAGAGATCCACGCCGCCTTCGGCCAGCGCGGCCGCCTGCTCCTTGAAGGTCTCGACATACTCCTCATCGGTGGTGTCCCCGAGCGGCTCGTACTCGGCGGGCAGCCGGCTGGTGGGACCGATGGAGCCGGCCACGTAACTGCCCGGCGGGGCCACCGAGCGGACGAGGCGGGCGCCCTTGACGTTGAGCTCGCCCGTGCGGTCGCCCAGCGCGTACTCGTTGAGCTTCAGCCGGGAGCCGCCGAACGTGTTGGTCTCCACGATCTCGCTGCCAGCCTCGAAGTAGCCTCGGTGGATCCCCCGCACCACCTCGGCGTGGGTGGCGTTCCACAGCTCCGGGCAGGCGCCGTTGAGGAGGCCGGCAGCGAAGAGCATGGTGCCGTAGCCGCCGTCGAAGATCAGGACGTCACCGCGACGAATCCGCTCGACGACCTCCCAGCCGCGGGCTTTCACCGGGCCGCCCTGGCATTCACGCCCATCAGCACCTTGGCTCGGGCCACGGCCAGGGTGGAATCCCTGGCGTAACCGTCGGCGCCGATCTCGTCGGCAAAGGCCTGGCTGACCGGCGCACCGCCGACCATCACCTTGACGCCGTCGCGCAGCCCGGCCTTGATGAGGGCGTCGATCGTGCGCTTCATGGCCGGCATGGTGGTGGTCATCAGGGCCGAGATGCCGACGATGTTGGCGCCGTGCTCCTGCACCGCCGCCACGAACTTCTCGGGGGCCACGTCCCGGCCCAGGTTCACCACCTTGAACCCGGCCCCTTCGAGCATCATGGCCACCAGGTTCTTGCCGATGTCGTGCAGGTCGCCCTGGGCGGTACCGATCACCACCACGCCCAGGTTGTCATCCGGGCGGGCGCTGGCGGTGATCAGCGGCTTGAGGAGATCCAGGCCGGCGTACATCGCGCGGGCCGAAAGCAGGACCTGGGGCACGTAGTACTCGTTGCGCCGGAACTTCTCGCCGACCACGTCCATGCCGGGAATGAGCCCCTTGAAGATGAGGTCCTTGGGTTCCATCGCGCGCTCCAGGCCTTCCCGGGTCTTGGCGGCGACCGTGTCTTTGTCGCCCAGGATCAGCGCACGCGCCATCGTCGGATAGTCGAAGCCGTCAGCGCCGCTCATGCTGTTCTCTTAACACACCGTCAGGAGCCCGGCAACGGAGCATCGATCGGCCGCGCGGTGAATTCGAGGCCCGCGGCCTCGCCGTCACGCCACACGATGACCCCTTCGGCCACCAGCGGCCGGGGCAGCGTGCCCCCCTCGCAGCGGATCTCGACCCGGATGCCCGGCGCCAGGGAGACGGGCAGGCCGAGCACGGCCAGACCGCCCTCGCTGACGTCACGGGTCCGCACCGTCCAGGCCCGCCCGTCCACCACTGCCGCCAGCGTGGCCGCCGCGTCGAGCGCAGCCCGGGGATACTTGCGCAGATCGGCCGGCAGGATCCCGTAGATCCGGACCGGGCGCGCCTTGCCCCGGACCGGCACGGCGCCCAGCTCGCGAATCAGGAATCGGTCGCGTACCAGCGCGTGGGTCGACTCCGTGACGATGATGCTGGCCTCGTATTCCTTGGTCAGCCCCTCCACGCGGGAGGCCAGGTTCACGGTATCCCCGATGGCGGTGTACTCGAGGCGCTGTCGCGAGCCGAGCGTCCCCACCACTACCTCGCCGGTGCTGATCCCGACCCCGATGCGGATCGGCACGCCCAGCTGGGCCTCCCAGTGGGCCGAGACGGCCAGCGTCCGCTCCTGGAGCTCGAGCGCCGTCCGCACCGCGTTGGCGGCGTGGTCGGGGTCGTCGAGGGGCGCGTTGTAGAGGGCCATGATCGAATCGCCGATGTACTTGTCCACCGCCCCGTGATGACGAAACACCACCTCCGTCATCTCGGTCAGGTACTCGCTCAACAGGGCCGCCACCTGCTCGGGCTCGACCTTTTCTGCGATCGAGGTGAAGCCCCGGATGTCCGAGAACAGCACCGTCACCAGGCGGCGTCGCGAGCTGAGCGCGCGATCGCTCCGCTGGCGGATGATGTCGCGCAACACGGCCGGCGAGAAGAACTGGGCCAGGCGCCGTCGCTCGCGCTGCTCGCGGACGTAGCTGTCGATCACGGTGGCGCCATAGCCAAGGAGGAGGCCCAGCGTGACGGATACGGCCTGGAACCAGACCCCGCCCAGGACGAACAGGGCGAAGGTCCCGGCGGCCAGCGCCGCCCACATGAGGATCGCGGCCAGCAAGCCCCGCAGCGCTCGCAGCCGTGTGGCCAGCCACGTCGCCCCGAGTGCGGCCAGGGCCGCCCCGACCAGGCTCACCCACCGGGGCACGGCGCGCAGATGATCGCCGCGGATGAGCATGTCCAGCGCGTGGGCGTGGATCTCCACCCCGGGCATCCGACGGGCCCGGCCGAACGGCGTCGAGAAGATATCCTGAAGCACGGGGCTGGTGGCGCCGACGAGGACGATCTTGCCCCGGAAGAGCTCGGGCGGAACCTCGCCGGACACCACCCGGTGGTAGGCCACCCAGGAGAACGTCCCCGGTCCCCCCCGGAAATTGATGGGCACGATGTCGGCCTCCGGCAGGGGCGCCACCGCCAGGCCGCCGCGCTCCACCACCCGGTACAGCGCCACGTCCCAGCTCGGGACCCGCTGGTCGGCCAGCCAGTGGTGGAGGACGGCTTGCCGCAGCCGGCCGTCGTCGTCGAGGTGCTCGTTCACCGG
The DNA here is from genome assembly GCA_035457825.1 of Candidatus Methylomirabilota bacterium. Classification (GTDB taxonomy): domain Bacteria; phylum Methylomirabilota; class Methylomirabilia; order Rokubacteriales; family CSP1-6; genus 40CM-4-69-5. The sequence continues at coordinate 197 of DATIAY010000060.1, read as the reverse complement.
GGCCACCCCGGCCGCGCCCTCACGGATGGCCGGCAGGGGCACGTTGAGATCGATCTTCTCGTAGAATCCCTCGGACACGTGGGTGATGGCGGCGGCGAGGACGACATTGCCGGCCTGGGCCACGGCATCGGCCAGGGCCGCGTCGTCATCGGGGCCCCGCGGCGAGGCCTCGGGGAAGAGGATGTCCAGCCCGATCG
>DATIAY010000059.1:0-28799 GCA_035457825.1 Candidatus Methylomirabilota bacterium | reverse complement strand
GAGCCCGGCACGAACGGCGTGGCCGGACCCGCGGGCAGCTCGATGCGGGCCGTGACGAACAGCCCCGGCTGGAGCAGGCCGCGGGCGTTGGGCACCATCGCCTCGACCACCAGCGCCCGGGAGTCGGTCCGGAGCGCCGGTCCCACGTACGCGATCGTGCCCTCGAAGCTTCGGTCGGGGTAGGTCTGCACCGTGAAGGCCACCTTCTGGCCTCGCTTCACCGCGGCGACCGCCCCCTCGGGGATCGTGAGCTCCACGCGCAGGGGGTCCACGCGGACGAGGGTGGCGATCGGGGCGCCCTTCTTCACATACTGCCCCACATTGATGTGGCGCTCGGCGATGAGGCCGGCGTAGGGCGCGCGGATCGCGGTGTCGGCCAGGGCCTTGCGCGCCATCGCCACACGGGCCCGCTGGGCCTGCATGCCCTGATACGTCTGGCGCGCCTCGTTGACCTTTGCCGCGAACTGCTCCTTTTGCACGAGGAAGTCGTTCCGCTTCAGCTCGTACTCCGAGCGCGACACCAGCCCCTGGTTCACCAGCCGCTCATAGCGCTCGTGCTCGAGCTCCATCCGCTCGAGCGTTACGCGTGCCTGCCTGGCCTCGGGCGTTTGCTGCGCGTCGAAGGCCTGGCCGGGCTGGAGCCCCAGCCTGGCCAGGGTCTGGGCTTCCGTCGCCTCGGCTTCGCGCAGCTGATTGACGGCATCCTGCTGGTCGAGTTGCGCCAGCACCGCCCCGGCCGCCAGCACCTGGCCCCGCTCCACGAAGACCTGCACCACACGCGCCTCCAGCTCCGAGGCCACCTCGGTCTGAGCGTCGGCGGTGAGCGTGCCCGTCACGTCGAGGGAGCCTGGCAGGGCCCGGGCCTCGGCCAGCACCGACGCGACGACGACGGGCTCGGGCTGGGCCCGGGGTTCGGGGTCCGTTGCCTCCGACCTCAGGCAGCCGGCCAGCAGCCCGAGCGCGACGAGCGGGACAGCCGCCACGGTGAGCCACGTCAGTGCGCGGCGTGCGTTGATCATCACCCGGCTTGCTCCTCGGGGACGCTGCGGTCCATGATGCACAGACGGCAGATCCGGTCGTCGAGGTCGGCGCTGAGCCGATCCAGCAGTGAGCGGGGGACCTTGAGCAGCGCCTCTACCTCGTAGGCCAGGAGGTCGAGCCCCGCGATCACGCTAGCCCGCCATGGATCGAGGAAGAAGTCGGTCCTGAACGCCTCATCCGTGACCATCTTGCCGAGCGCGCGCTCCACCGATCTCTGGCTCATCCCGTCCTCCTGGCTCCCGGGAGAGAGCAAGAGGCACGCCGGATGGGCGGCGTCGTGCAAGTGGCTGAGACGGCGATGATGGTGAAACGGGCACCGGCCACGTCGATCGGAGATTGTCGGGGTTGCCGCAGAGGCGCTGCGGATCCTGCTACAGACTGTCGAGAAATCTACAGCTGCCGCTCACCCATCTAGGCCGAAGCGCTTGAGGCGCGTATAGAGCTGAGAGCGGGTCAGTCCCAACAGTCTGGACGCGCGGGACTTGTTGCCCCGCGCCCTCTGCATGGCGTCGGCGACGATCTGCCGCTCCGCCTCGGCGAGGGGGGTCACCGGTAACTCCGCGGCCGGCGGGGCGGCGGTCTCCTCGCTCCGGACTTCCCGACGCGGCGTGATCCCCAGCTGGGCCGCGGTGATGAGACTGCCATCGGAGAGGATCAGGGCTCTCTCCACGGCGTTCTGCAGCTCCCGGATGTTGCCCGGCCAGCTGTGGGCGGTCAGCGCCTCGCGGGCATCGCGGCTCAGCCCGGGCTCACCCTTGCCCATCTGCGCGCCCAGGGTGTGCACGAAGTGGTCGGCCAGGAGCAGCACGTCGTCACCGCGCTCGCGCAATGGGGGCAGGTGCACGGCGAAGACGTTGAGCCGGTAGAAGAGGTCCTCGCGGAAGCGCCCGGCCGCCACCGCCTGCTCCAGATCACGGTTGGTGGCCGCCACGATGCGGACGTCGGCCTTCAGCGTTGCGGTGCCGCCCACGCGCTGGAACTCGCGCTCCTGCAGCACGCGGAGCAGCTTGGCCTGCACCGGCGGGGTGAGCTCGGCGATCTCGTCGAGGAAGAGCGTGCCTCCCGCGGCCAGCTCGAAGCGTCCCGGCTTCTGGCGGTCGGCTCCGGTGAAGGCTCCGCGCTCATGGCCGAACAGCTCCGACTCCAGCAGGGCCTCGGGCAGCGCTGCGCAGTTGACGGCGACGAACGGCCCGTCGGCGCGGACGCTGGCGTGGTGGATGGCGCGCGCCACGATCTCCTTGCCCGTGCCACTCTCGCCGGTGAGCAGCACGGTGGTCTCGGCGGGCGCCACCTTGGCCGCGCGTGAGAGTGCCTCGCGGAGGGCCGGGGAGCGGCCGATGATCTGATCGAAGCCATACTGCTGGCCCAGGGATTCCCGTAGCGAGGCCAGCCGCTGCTCCAGCTGGCGGGCCCGACCCTCCGCGGCGGCCAGGCGCCGCTGCTCGTCGCCCAGTCGCTGGTGCTGCAGGGCCAGGACGACGGATTCGGCGACGTGGCCGGCGATCTCCACGTCGGAGGCGTCGAACCAGTACGGACGTCGCTTGCCGAAGTACAGCGCGCCGCCGACCACCCCACCACGGTGAAGGGCCACGCCGAGGGCGGAGCGACCGCCGTCGTCCAGGATGAGTCGATCGCCGGGGCTCTTGGGGTCGAGCTCGACGGGCGCGTCGCGAACCAGGATCGGCTCGCCCACGCGGATCTTGTCGGAGAAGGAGAAGCTCTCGAGATCCATCCGCCAGGGTGTCGGCTCGGCCAGCGCGCTGTCCACCTCGACGAGGCTCTCGAGCTCGCGCCCGCTGGAGGAGAGGAGGCAGATCCCCATGACATCGAAATCGAGGACCGGCTTCACCACTTCGGCGAGCCGGTCGAACACGTCCTTGACGTCCAGGCTCGTGGCCAGCGCCGGGCCCAGTGCGGCCAGGCCGTGCAGCCGGCGCAGCCGGCGTCGCTCCCGCTGCAGCAGCACGGTGCTCTGGATGAAGGGCGCGATGAGATCGGCGACCTGTCGGCCCGTGGCCAGGTGCTGGTCGGTGTAGGCGCCGGCGGTCAGGCTGCTGGCGGCCAGGCAGCCCACCACCCGGCCCCCGCTGTACAGGGGGAGGAGCAGGGCCGCGCGAAATCCCGCCTGGCGGACCCGGTGCTCGATGGCGCCTTCGCTGGCGACGCGATCGTCGGCACGAAGATCATCGACGCGGAGCGCCTCGCCGTCGAACACGGACCGGAGTCCCCAGTCACCGACCAGATAGCGGCCCTCCGGCGAGAAGCCGGTGGTGTAGTGACGGGCGTGCAGCACTGGTCCGTTCTTGGCGTGCTCGGCGAAGATGCTGAAGGTCCGGCGATCGTCGTCGAGGTAGGCGATGACCAGCCGGTCGTGGGGGATGAGCCGCTCGAGCTTGACCGAGAAATCGGCGAGAAAGCGCTGGGGATCGAACTCGTCCTGCATGGAGCGGCCGATGGCCGCCAGGCATTCGACCAGATCCGCCAGCGCCATATCGTCGGCCACGGTCACCATGGCTCTCAATCATACCGTGGGGAGCGAACCGCCGGGGGCCGGTCAGCGCACGCGGTAGGAATAAACGAGCCTGGCCCCGCCGCGGTCGATTTCCACGATCACCGTCGCGTGATCGGGATCGCGCTGGAGCGCGCTCATCACGGTGAGCAGGCCGCGTGGCGGATGACCACCGATGCTGACGACGGTGTCGCCAGCTTCGAGACCGAGCGCGCGCGCCAGGCCGGGGTCGGTCACGACGAAGCCCTCAGGACCAAGGGTCCCCTCGATCAGATCTGACGTCACGGCCCAGCGGCGAGCGGTGCGCGGAGCGAGCGGGTTGAGCAGGGTCACCGAGGTCGCGCCGCTCCTGGGAACGGTCGCGAGGTCGAGCCGGAGGTCCGGCCGCGATAGTGGTGGCGCCGGAGCGACGGGGCTGGACGCGGGTCCGGCTTCCCCGTTCCCACGCACCGCACTGGTTGGTGCGAGCGCGGTCGAGACCACGCGGGCCGCTCGGGTGTCAGGCTCGAGCGCGGCGTCATGCGCCGGTGACGGGAGCGACGCTTGGGGCGTCCGCTCGCCGGGGACGAGCGCGCTGGCGAGCAGTCCCGCCCCCATGGCCAGACCCACAAGCGCGGCGCCGCGAGATCGCCGGGGGATCCTGGCGACAATCACGGCGCCGGCCACGAACGCCGCCAACGTGGCTGCGGCCAGCCCGGCGGCGGCCACCGGCCGGTCGAGCGCCAGACCGGCCCCGCGAGCGACGGGGCGAAGCACCGCACGAACGGCGGAGGCCAGAACGGGCTGGTCCGCCACGATGCGCGCCAGCGGCGGGCTCAGCCAGTAATAGGCGCGGACGAGGGCTCGCCCGGCGGCGTGGGTCATGAGCGCCCGATCCCGGAACCGGCGGAGGGTGTGGACCTCGGGAGCCAGTGGCGAGCCGAAGGCGGCGGTAGCGATCAGGCAGCCTCCAGCGCCTCCTTCGGGCAAGAAGCCTCCGACCGGGACGTCGACGTCCCGGAAAGGGATCGGGTCGGTCAGCTTGACGACGAAGGTGTCGGTTCCACCCTGATGGGTCGGTTGCGCGACGCCCGGCGTCGTGGGGAAGTTGCTAGCGTGGGTGAAGCCCGCCACCCAGACCAGAATGCTGCCGCGGGCGGCGATGGCCTGGCCAAAATCCTGCCCGGCCACCAGGTTGCCCCGTCCCCCGAAGGTAATGAGGTCGAGACGGTTGCCGTCAGAGCCGCTGCGCTTGTCGACGACGACATCGACGTGGGATTCCGCGCACCCCGGGGGAAGTGCTGGCCTCGTGCAGACGAGGTTGTTCGCGACCAGTCGGACATCGCCAACGTTGTCGAGGGTCACCGCTGTCGGCACGGCGCTGCCGGCGCTCCGGGACCAGAGGACTGTGCCGCCCGTCGCGTCGAGCTTCGTCACGAAGCCGTCGGTGGCGCCGGTGAACGAGTCGCCTCCGGTCGCGGGGAAGTTCGTCGACGCCGTGCTCCCCACCACATGGGCACGTCCCGTCCTGTCGACCGCGATGCCGTTGGCAGTGTCCGAGCCACTGCCGCCCAGGTACGTCGACCAGCCGAGACTGGCGTCGGCATTCACCTTGACCACGAAGGCATCGAGTCCCCCCGGCGGGGCCGGCTGCAGGCTCTCCGACGTCGTCGGGAAGTCCTCCGACAGGGTGAAGCCGGTGACGTACGCATTGAGATTACGGTCCAGCGCGATGGAGTTTGCGGCGTCGTCGTTGCCGCCGCCCAGAAAGGTCGAGTACTCGAGGCCGCTGGCCAGATCGTTCAGCCGAGCCACGAAGGCGTCGCGGCAGGGGAAGGTGTCCGGCGCGATCCCACAGGTGCCGCCGCCCGGTGTCGGCTGGAGCGCATTGCTGATGGGAAAGTCGCTCGACCGGGTGCCGCCAGCCACGTGGGCGCGGCCGTTGGCATCCACGGCGATCCCGAGCACCGTGTCGGCTTGAGCCCCACCCAGGTATGTGGAGTAGAGGATGGTGCCGGTGGGGTCGAGTTTGACGACGAAGCCGTCGAGGCCGCCCCCGTGGACCGGCTGGACGGTGCCGGTCGTGGTGGGGAAGTCGGTAGAGTCGGTGAATCCCGCCAGATAGACATTGTCGGCTGAATCCACGGCGATCGCTCGGATCCCATCGGTACCGCCACCGCCGATATAGGCGGAGTAGATGAGACTCTGGCCGTTGGCGTCGATCTTGGTCACGAAGGCGTCCGTACCGCCCGCTAGGCCGAAGGCGCCGGTCGTGGGGAAATCGAGCGACGTCGTGTCCCCGGCCACGAAGACATTGCCGACAGCATCCAGGGCGACGCCGAAGGCCTGGTCGTCGCCGGTGCCGCCCAGGAGGGTTGCCCAGGTGATGACGGGGTCGATCACCAGCGGGAGCGAACGGTCGTAGTGCCCGAGCCGGAAGCCGGCCCTTCGCGATCCCCGCACCACCCACGCCGCCGGAATCTCACGGCGGGTACCGGCGATCTCCTGGTAGGCCACCGGTCGGGTGAGGCGCACCTCGCTCTTCGACGCAGCCAGGACGAGGTCTCCGGCGGGGTCGACCGTAAGTGACCGAACTCCGGCGAACTCCAGCCTGATCATTTCCGGATCGGCGTCAGGCTTGACCAGGAAGTCCTGCTCGATGCGTACGGCGGCATCCGCGCGGTAGATCGCGTCGATCCCGGGGTAGACCTCCCGGGAGGCGACCCGCGCGTACGTGGGCACATTCGTCCGCCACCGCGTGGGGTCCTGTCCGATGAAGTAGTGACTCCGGCCGGGCAGGGCCTCGAGACCCAAGATCTCGGGATCCGGCCGCGCTCCGGCGAGCCGCAGCCGTACCGGTTCGCTGGTTCGGTCATCGGCAAGAATCGTCTCGGCTGCCGTGAGGAAGAGGGTGTAGCCCGGTCCACGCGACAGGAATTTCACATGGGCATCCACCTGTCCGTGGTTGGCTTCGAAGACGACGGGCACGCGCGACCCGGCGATGCCGGGCGCCGACACCCCGATGAGGACCGCGGTCACGCTCGCGCCGAGCCATGTCGCTCGTTTCACCGTCGACCTCCGTGGGAGGCGTTCGCAATATCGGCCGTCGAGCAAGTCCCACGCCAGCCCCCGGAGCCACCCGGCCGGACGGGCTCGATCCTGATGCTACCTATCGGTGATTGTTGGTGATCCAGGACTTCTCGCCGAGCCTGGCGCGCCCACCTCAGCCCGACACGGAGTTTTCCTCGATCGTGTGGGTGGCGAATCTCCGACGCCGAAGCTGTCGAACACGGGTGCCGGGCTGTCTTGACATGCCGGGGGCGCGGCGCTATGCCTTCGCTACCTGCGGCGCGGAGGTCGTGAGCGGGCCTGGCAGGTGGCCAAGGAGGGCGCCATGGCGGTGGACTTCAGGGTCAACGGTAGGGCGGTCGATGTGGACGTTCCTAACGGCACCCGCCTGTTGTGGGTGCTGCGCGAACACTTGAAGCTCACCGGCACCAAGTATGGCTGTGGGGCCGCGCAGTGCGGCGCCTGCCTGGTGCACATCGACGGACAGCCAGCGTTCTCCTGCCAGACGCCGATCGAGGCGGTCGGCGGCCGCACGGTCACGACGATCGAGGGGCTGTCTCGGGACGGGAGCCATCCGCTGCAGCGAGCGTGGATCGCCGAGCGGGTGCCCCAATGCGGCTACTGCCAGTCCGGGCAGATCATGAATGCGGCGGCCCTGCTGGCCAGGAACCCGCGCCCCACCCGCGCCCAGATCGTGGAGCAGATGAGCGCCAACATCTGCCGATGTGGGACGTACCAGCGCATCGTCCGGGCCATCGAGCGGGCCGTGAGGGAGGGCTGAGCGATGATTAACATGTGGGGCCCCGAGATGGCCCCCCAAACCCCCCAACGCTCGGCGCCCCCCGGCGAGGCCGGAGCGCGCCTCGATGTGAGCCGGCGCGAGTTCATGGTCGGCGCGGCCGGCCTCACCTTCGGCGTGCTGCTCCCCGGGTGCGCCCGGGTCGCGACCACCGAGAGCCCGAGCGCGAGCCTGGCCACCACGGCTGGGAACGCCACGGCCTTCAGCCCCTGGGTCAGCATCGCGACGGATGGGACCATCTACATCCAGTCGCCCGCGGTGGAGATGGGACAGGGGTCGCTGACCTCGCTGCCGCTGATCGTTGCCGAGGAGCTGGACGCCGACTGGTCGAAGGTGCGCATCGTGCCGGCGCCACCGAACGACAAGCTCTACGGCAATCCCGGCTTCGGCGGCCTCATGTACACCGCCGGCTCCAACGCCGTCCGCAGCTACTACCAGCCGTTGCGGATCTTCGGAGCCCAGGTGCGGCGCGTGCTCCTCGACAACGCGGCGCGCCGCTGGTCCGTCCCGGTGAGCGAGCTCACCACCCAGCCCAGCGTGGTGGTACACGCCAAGTCCGGACGGCGGCTGGGCTACGGCGAGATCGCGGCGTTTGCCGAGATCCCGGCCAGGGCGCCGGAGGTCAAGCCCGAGGAGCTCAAGAAGCCGGGCCAGTTCCGCCTGATCGGGAAGGACGTGATGCGCGTCGACCTGCCCGGCAAGGTCAACGGTACCGCCCAGTACAGCATCGACGTCCAGGTTCCCGGGATGGCCTACGGCGCCATTCTAAGGTCGCCCGTCGAGAGCAGCGCGCCCGTCCGGATCGACGACGCGGCCGCCCGCGCCGTGCCCGGCGTGCTGCGGGTCGTGAGGCTGCCCTATGGCGTCGGCGTCGTCGCCGAGACGCCCTGGGCCGCCTTCGCCGCCAAGGACGCGCTCACGGTCACGTGGGATCGCAGCGCGGCGGGCTGGGGCTTCGACAGCGAGGTGGCCCTCGCGCGCTACGCGGCCGCGGCCCGGGACCTCGCGACCGCGGGCAAGCCCTGGGACCGAGCCGGCGACGTCGCCGCAGCCATGGGGAAGGCGGCGACGGTGATCGAGGCCGAGTACCGTTCCGACTACGCCTACCACGCCCAGATGGAGCCGCTCAACTCTGTCGCCTCGGTGTCGTCGGCCGGGGACAGCTGCGAGATCTGGGTCGGCAGCCAGGGCCAGACCATGGCCGTGGCCGCCGTGGCCAAGGCGCTCGGCATTCCACCCGACAAGGTGAGGCTGAACAACCTGCTGCTGGGCGGCGGCTTTGGCCGCCGCGGCCACCGCGACGAGGAGTTCGTCATCGACTCCGTGCTGCTCTCGAAGGAAGTCCGCCGGCCCGTCAAACTCATGTGGACCCGCGAGGACGACGTGCGCAACGGCCGCTTCCGGCCATTGAGCGCGCATTTTCTGCGGGCCGGTCTCGATGGCTCCGGCCGGATCGTAGCCTGGCAGCACCGGCTGGCCTGCGACTGGGTGACGCCCTTCATGGATCCCGTCCGCTTCAAGGGTGTCTTCAAGGAAGTCGATCTCATCGCCGTCCTGGGGACCGAGATCAGGAGCTACGACGTTCCCAATCGCCTGGCCGAGCAGCTCGGACAGCAGACCGGTATGCGCACCTCGCCGCTGCGGGGAATCGGCTTCGTGGCCAACAAGTTCGCGACGGAAGCCTTTCTCGACGAGATTGCCGAGCGCCGGAGCATGGATCCGGTCGAGCTGAGGCTCGAGCTGTTGAAGAACGACGCGCGCGGCCAGGCGGTCGTGAAGGCGGCGGTCGAGATGGCGGACTATCGGCGCCCGCGTCCGGGCCGCAGCCTGGGCTTCGCCTTCGTCGACTACTCCAACACGATGGTCGCCGGCGTGGCCGAGGTAGCGGTCGACCGGGCGAGCGGCAGGCTCCAGGTCCACAACTTCTGGTGCGCCATCGACCCCGGCGTCGCTGTCCAGCCCGACAATGTGGTGGCCCAGACCGAGGGCTCCATCGTCTACGGGCTGGGCATGGCCCTCACCGAGCGCATCACCGTCAAGGGCGGAGTGGTGCAGCAGTCGAACTTCTACGACTATCAAGTGCCGCGCATGCGCGACGTGCCCGAGATGCACGTGCGGGTGATCGCCACGTCGAATCCGCCCAGCGGGGTGGGGCAGATGGCCACGCCGCTGGTAGCTCCCGCGATCGCCAGTGCCGTGCACGCGGCCACCCGGGCTCGCTTGCGCCACACCCCCTTCCTTCCCGAGCGGGTGATGGCGGCGCTCAAGGCCTGAGAGCCTCGGCCCCGTGCTCGAGCGACTCGCGGAGCTGGTCAACAGCGACGAGGCCCTGGTCCGGCGGGGTCGCTATCTGAGCACGACGTTCCTCGTCGAGACGGGCGACACGGCCTGGCTCGTCACGGTGATCGAGGGTCGGGTCGCCCGCCTCGAGCGCGGGCCCTTTCTCATGCGCCAGTGGAGCTTCGCCGTGCGGGCCCCGGCCGACGCCTGGCGGCGCTTCTGGGCCCCGCTGCCGGCGCCCGGCTACCATGATCTCTTCGCCATGGCCAAGGCCGGTCACGCGCGGATCGAAGGCGACCTCCTGCCCCTCATGGCCAACCTGCGCTACGTCAAAGGCGTGCTGGAAGCGCCCCGGGTCCGCCGTGGCTGAGCCGGACCTCGAGCCGATCATCGGTCGGTATCTGCGGCTCGATCTGCAGGGCCGCGCGCACCGGCTGTACTTCGAGGAAGCCGGGCAGGGGATCCCGCTGGTCTGTCTGCACACGGCCGGCGCCGACGGACGGCAGTTCCGCCACCTGATGACCGACGCGGCGGTCACGCGGCGCTTTCGCGTGCTGGCCTTCGACATGCCCCGGCACGGTAAGTCGCTGCCGCCGGCCGGCTGGCAGGATGAGGAGTACCGCCTCACCGCGGCGGACTACGTCGAGCTGATCCGGAGCTTCTGCCGGGCCCTCGGTCTCGAGCGCCCCGTCGTGCTGGGCTGTTCGATCGGCGGCAAGATCGTGCTCCACCTGGCCCGCGATCACGCGCGCGAGTTCCGGGCCCTCATCGGCCTCGAGGCCGCCGACTACCAGGCCCCGTGGTACGACGATACCGGGTGGCTGCACCGTCCTGACGTCCATGGCGGCGAGGTGGCGGGCGCCCTCATGGCGGGGTTGATCGCACCGCAAAGCCCGAGCGAGTTCCGCTGGGAGACGCTGTGGGGGTATATGCAGGGCGGCCCCGGGGTGTTCAAGGGCGATCTGTACTTCTACCGGGTCGACTCGGACCTGCGCGGGCAGCTGGGCGGCGTGGACACCGAGCGCTGCCCGCTCTATCTCCTCACCGGCGAATACGACTTCTCGTGCACGCCCGATGACACCGCGCGCACGGCGGCGCAGATGCCGGGCGTGAAGGTCACGATCATGGAGGCGCTGGGGCACTTTCCCATGAGCGAGAACCCCGACCGCTTCCGACGCTATATACTGCCCGTGCTGGACGACATCGTTGGGTTGTCGGAACCGTAGTCGCAACTCACGTGAACGGGGAGGTCTGGAGGGGGCCATCGTTGCCCCCTCCAGCTTGAGTGCGAGGTTTGGCGGGGGCGCGTCCCCCGCCAACTCAATGGAGGGGTTATGAGGCTCAAGGACAGGATCGTGATCATCACGGGCGGCGCCCAGGGCATCGGCCGGGCCTACGGCCTGGGCGTGGCCGCCGAGGGCGCGCGCGTCGTCGTGGCCGACGTGGCCGATCCCACACCTACCGTCAAGGAAATCGAAGCCCGGGGCGGCCAGGCCCTGGGGGTCGTCTGCGACGTCTCGCGCGAGGAGGATACCCAGCGGCTGGCCACCGAGACCCTGGCCCGGTTCGGCCGCATCGACGTGCTGGTGAACAATGCCGCCGTCTACGGCACCCTCAAGCGCCGGCCGTTCATGGAAATCCCGGTGGAGGAGTGGGACCGGGTGATGGCGGTGAATCTGAAGGGACTGTTCCTGTGCGCGCGGGCCGTGTTCCCGGCCATGAAAGCCCAGGGCAAGGGCAAGATCATCAACATCGCGTCCTCCACGTTCTTCAAGGGCGTGCCCAACTACATCCACTACACGACCTCCAAGGGTGGGGTGGTGGGCTTCACGCGCTCGCTGGCCCGGGAACTGGGTGAGGTCGGCATCCGTGTCAACGCGATCTCGCCCGGGTTCACGCTGAGCGGCGAGAACGAGAAGAACATCTCCGAGGAGCGCAAGCAGGAGAACGTCCGGATGCGGATGCTCAAGCGGGCCGAGGTGCCCGAGGACATCGTGGGCACGCTGATCTTCCTGGCCGCGGACGACAGCGATTTCGTCACCGGGCAGACCATCGTGGTGGATGGCGGCGGCAGCGTCCACTAACATGGAGGGGGTGGAGACCACCCCCTCCAAACCTCCCCATTTCACGCGGGGTGTGACACGGTGAGAATTCAACGGGTCGAGGCAATGCTGGTCGAGGTGCCGCTGCACCAGCCGGTCCGGGGCGTGCATGGCCTCACCACCGTGCAGCGGAGCGTGCTGGTCCGGGTCGTCGCCGACACCGGCCAGGAGGGGTGGGGGAACGTCGATCCCTCACCGGGGTACTCGAAGGTCTCGGCCGACGAGATCCACGCCACCGTGGGCCGGCTGGCGCCCACGCTGATCGACGCGGATGGGTTGAACCTCCAGGGGATACTGGCCCGCATGGACCGTGCGGTCGCGGACCAGCACGAGGCGAAGGCCGCCGTGGAGATGGCCGTGCTCGACCTCCAGGGCCGCGTGCTCGGCGTGCCGGTTCCGACGCTCCTCGGGGGGACCGTGCGGGACGAGGTGCGCTTCAACGCCTGGATCGGCGCGGTGTCGCCAGCCCAGGCGGGACGCGAGGCGGCCGCCTGGGCGGCCCGCGGGTTCCGTACGGCGAAGATCAAGGTGGCTGGCGCCACCGACGAGGGCCTGGAGCGCGTGGCCGCGGTGCGGGCGGCGGTCGGGGACGGGATGGCCCTCCGCGTCGACTTCAACGAGAGCCTGGCCCTGGCCGAGGCGGTGCCGTTCATCCGCCGCCTCGAACCCTATGCCCTCACCCTGGTCGAGCAGCCGATTCCCCGTGACGACATCGCCGGCCTGGCCACCATTCGCCGCCACATCGCGATCCCGCTCATGGCCGACGAGAGCGTGACCGGGCCGGCCTCCCTCATCGAGATCATTCGCGTCGAGGCGGCCGACATCGTGAAGCTCAAGGTCATGAAGCAAGGGGGGCTGTTCCGGACGCGGGCCATGCTCGAGTGCGCGGCGGCGGCGGGGCTCCGTGTGGTGATTGGTCACGGCTTCGGCCTCACCCTCTCCACGCTGGCCGAAGTGGCGGTTGCCGCGACCAGCGACGCCGTGCTGGAGGGCTGCGAGGCGGTGGGACCGCTCAAGATGGCGGGGGACGTGGTGAGGGATCCGGTCCGGCTCGAGGCGGGGGTGCTGCGCCTGCCCACCGCGCCTGGTCTCGGCGCCACCGTCGACCCCGATGCACTCAAGCGCTACCGGGTGGCCTGAGCCCCCGGCGAGGAGGAGACGCGATGAAGAACGGCTTCAAGGTCATGGACTCGGACCTCCACACGATGGAGCCCGATGGTCTCTGGGAGCGCTACCTCGACGAGCCGTTCAAGAAGTTCGCGCCGAAATTCCTGCGCGGCACGGCCAACGCGCCGAACCAGCCGGTGATCAAGATCGGTGATCTCGAGCTCGGGGAGATGTCGAAACGGACGCGGACCGCAGTGGTCGGCAAGGATCTGCAGCGGCGCGCGTTCGCCCGGCACCCGCACTACGAGGTAGCCCACGGGCGCGGCTACGACGCGGAATCCCACGTCCAGGCCATGGACATCGAGGGGATCGACGTTGCCGTCCTCTACGGCACCCGGGGACGTCAGGTGCTCATGCACGACGACCTCGACCCGCAGGTGGCCACGGCCCTGGCCCGCGCCCACAACAAGTGGACGCACGACTACTGCCAGTACAACCCGGCGCGCTTGAAGTTCGCCGCCCAGGTGGCCTTCCACGACGTTCCCGGCGCCATCACTGAGGCCCGGCGGGCGGTGCGGGACCACGGCGCTGTGGCCGTCATCGGCAACCCGAACCCCATCAACGGGCGCCACGTCCACGACCCCGCCATGGAGCCGCTGTGGACTGCCATCGAGGAGCTTGGCGTACCGGTGGGCTTTCATCCGACCGGCCAGGCTTCCCTCCGTGACGACATCGCCCGCCGCTATCTTGACACGCCGAACGGCCGGGTGATCGGCGTGGCCGGCCGCAATCCGGTGGAGCTGATGATGGCGTTCGGCAGCCTGGCCGCCAGCGGGGTGCTCGAGCGCCACCCGCGCCTGCGCTGCGCGTTTCTCGAGGGCACGTGCGGGTGGCTGCCCTGGTATCTCTGGCGGCTGGACGAGGCGTGGGAGAAATTCGGCCCCGGCTCGGAGGTGCAGATCTCTCAGCTTCCCAGCCAGTACTTCTTCCGGCAGTGCTTCATCGCCACCGACGCCGACGAGAAGCCCTTGCGCCAGGTCATCGAAGCGATCGGCGACGACAGCATCGTCGTCTCGACCGATTACCCGCACTCCGACGGTCTGTTTCCCGTGGCCATCGAGGAGTTCGTTCACCTGGAGGGGGTGGACGACAAATCGAAGAAGAAGATTCTCTGGGACAACTGCGCTCGCCTGTACAACTTGAGCGGCCTCAAGTAGCGGGGCCCTGATTACCGTGCTGTCCGCACTCCGGATCGGACCAAGGTCCTATTGCCTATGAGTCGGGTGACTGTGAGTATCCGGAAAAACCGGGAGACGCCCATGACATCGAGAATGATCATGAGAACAGCGCTGCTCGGCGCCTTGATGGCCATCCTGTTCACGCCCGGCCCCCTGCGGGGGCAGGAGCTGGAGGGGACGCTCAAGAAGATCAAGACGGCGGGCGCCCTCATCATCGGCTACCGGGAGTCCTCGCCGCCCTTCTCGTTCCTCGGGGCCGACAAGCGGCCGGTGGGGTACTCCATCGACCTTTGCATGCACGTGGCGGGCGCCGTTCAGAAGCAGCTCGGGCTGGCCGACCTCAGGCTGACCTGGATTCCGGTCACACCCGAGACTCGGATCCCGGCGGTGGTCCAGGGCACGGTGGACATCGAGTGCGGCTCGACCACGGCCAGCCTGTCGCGCCAGGAGCAGGTGGACTTCAGCCTGATGACGTTCGCGGATGGGGGCGGTCTCCTGACCACCCAGGCGGCGAACCTTCGCGGCCTGGGTGATCTGACCGGCAAGCGAATCGCCATCATCCCCGGCACCACCACGGAGAAGGCCCTGGCTGAATTCTTGAAATCGGAGTTCCTCACCGTGCAGATGGTCCTGGTCAAAGACCACGCCGAGGGGCTGGCCGCGCTCGAGACCGGCAAGGCCGACGCCTACGCCTCCGATCGAGGGATTTTGGTGGGGCTGGCCCTGACGTCGGGCGATCCCAAGCGCTTCGGGCTGGCCAACTTCGCCTTCTCCTATGAACCGTACGGGTTGATGCTTCGCCGCAACGATGCGGCATTCCGGCTCACCGTGAATCGAGCCCTCGCCGAGCTCTACCGCTCCGGCCGCATCGGCTCGATCTACGACCGCTGGTTCGGCGCATTCGGCAAGCCGAGCACGACCCTGCAGATGATGTATCGGCTCAACGCGATTCCCGAGTAATCAGCCCGGCCTTCCCGAAATCAGCGGGGGGCGCGCGCCTCGTGGATCGCGCGCCAGACGCGCTCGGGCGTCGCCGGCATGTCGAGATGGCGGACGCCCAGCGGGGCCAGCGCGTCGTTGACGGCGTTGAGTAGCGCCGGGAGCGCCCCCACCGTGCCGGCCTCCCCCACGCCCTTGGCGCCCAGGGGGTTGATCTTCGTCGGAACCTCGTGGGAATCGACCTCGAAGAACGGAACGTCGTCGGCCCGCGGCATCGCGTAGTCCATGAACGATCCGGCCAGGAGCTGGCCCGTCTCCCCGTCGTAGGCGAGCTGCTCGAAGAGCCCCTGGCCCAGGCCCTGGACCACGCCGCCGTGGATCTGGCCCTTGACGAGCATCGGGTTGATCATGCGCCCGACGTCGTCCACCACGGTGTAGCGGACGATGCTCACGATTCCCGTCTCGGGGTCGATCTCGACTTCGCATAGCTGGCTGCCGTTGGGGAAGGTGACGGCGGGCGCGGCGAAGGCCGCTGTCTCGCTGAACCCCGTCTCCATTCCGGGCGGCATCTGCCGGGGCTGATAGGCGACGCGGGCGACCGCCGCCAGCGCCACGCCCTTGTCCGTGCCCGTCACGGTGAAGCCGCCATCGCGGAAGACCACGTCCTCCACCGCCGCTTCGAGCAGATGGGCGGCAATCCGGCGGCCCCGGTCGATGACCTTGTCGGTGGCCCTGACCACCGCCGAGCCGCCCACTGTCAGGGCGCCCGAGCCCCCGTTGCCCCGACCGGCCCCGAGCAGATCGCTGTCGCCCCAGAGCACCTGGATCCGCTCGGGGGGCACGCCCAGCCGGTCGGCCACGATCTGAGCGAAGGCGGTCTCGTTACCCTGGCCCATCGAGGTGGAGCCGGCGTAAAGCGTGACCGAGCCGTCGGCATTGACGCACACCTCGGCGGTATCGGGATTGGGCCCGCTGTAGGGACCGCCCGCGACCTCGATCGGGTTGGCGATGCCGAGCCCGCGCAGTCGGCCGCGCTGGCGCGCCTCCGCCCGCCGCTTCTCGAAACCGGCCTGGTCGGCGAGCGACAGCGCCATGTCCATGCCCCGGCCGAAGTCGCCGCAGTCGTAGGTGAAGACGAGCCCCGTCTTGAAGGGCATCGCGGTAGGCGGGATGAGGTTGCGGCGGCGCAGCTCGAGCGGGTCCAGGCCGAGCTCACGCGCGGCCACGTCGATTACGCGCTCGATCGCGTAGGTGGCCTCGGGGCGGCCGGCTCCGCGATATGGCCCCGTTGGTGTGGTGTGCGTGTAGAGGCCGGTAGTCTGCACGTGGATGGCCGGCGTCGTGTACACGCCGGCCACGCCGCCGACGTTGTTGGTCCCCGGTCCCGCGCTCCGTGGGGTGAGATAGGCGCCGACGTTGAGTCCGATGGCCACCCGCAGGGCCAGGAACTTGCCGTGCGCGTCCAGGGCCAGCTCCGCCCTGCTGACGTTGTCGCGTCCGGCCTCGTCGCTGACGAACCCCTCGCGGCGATCGGAGGTCCACTTCACGGGCCGGCCCAGGCGCCGCGCCGCCCACAGCACGAGGGCCATCTCCGGGTAGAGGCCGCTACGCATCCCGAAGCTGCCACCCACGTCGCCCGTCACCACGCGCAGGCGGCTCAAGGGGACGCGCAGCACGTCGGCCAGGAGCCCGCGGGTGAGGTGGGGCGACTGGATACCGGCGTGCAGGCTGTAGCGTCCGGCCCGCCGGTCCCACTCGCCGACGGCGGCGCGCGGCTCCAGGGGGGCGGCGGCCACGCGCGTCACCACGAAGTCGAGCCGCGTCACGTGAGCGGCGCCTTGGAACGCGCGCGTCACCGCGTCGCGGTTGCCCGCCTCCCACACGAACGCGACGTTGTCGGGCGCCTCGTCCCAGACGAGGGGTGCCCCCGGACGCTGCGCGTCCGCCGTCGCCGCCACCGCGGGCCGCGGAGCATAATCGACGACGACTAGCTCGGCGGCGTCGACGGCCTGCTCGCGCGTCTCGGCGATGACGAGCGCGACGGGATCGCCCACGTGCCGGACCCGCCCGCGAGCCAGGACCGGACGCGGGGTCGTGAACGCGGCGGAGCCGTCGCGCCGCTTGCGCGTGCGGTCGGTGGGAAGATCACCGAGCCCGTCGGCGGCGACGTCGGCGCCGGTGAGGATAGCCACGACCCCGGGAGCCGTGCGGGCTGTGGTCGTGTCGATCCGGAGGATGTCAGCGTGGGCATGCGGGGAGCGCACGACGACGGCATGCGCCTGGCGCAGCAAGTTCACGTCGTCCGAGTACCGCCCGAGCCCCTGCACCAGGCGCGGGTCCTCGAGGCGCCGCACGGACTGCCCGACGGCGAACTTCTCGACCACGATCGGCTCACTCATCCTCAAGCCTCCATCCTGGCTGATCCTCTCGGCGGCGAGAGGATACTATGAGCTCAGGATCTGGGAAATCTCGATGGCCCCGGCGCCCAGGCCCGTCAGACCGTCCATTCTGCCGACCACTGCCGGTGAGGCCGCACGAAGCGGTCACATTCTCGCGCTGTGGATAGCGGTGGAAATGTGGACAGGACAAAATCGAGATGGGGGCTTGACAAGAAAAATCCAGAACCCGATGATGCGCCCACTCTGAGAGTTAGGCTCAGAGGAGGGGGGGCGTCCACCGGAACCCGTAGTGTTGCGACCCTGAAGATCACAGGGCAGGCTACGGTGACCTGGGCTTATCTACCGAGACTACCTAGCTAGCGAAGCGGCAGAGACACAACACCCGCCTCTCGGGGAATCGGCGGACCGGCCGGTCCGCCGATTTTCTTTTTGCCCGATTGCTGAGGGAGGAGCGCCATGAGCCTCCACACCGCCATCGATCCCGAGCGTGTCGTCGTCACCGAGCCGGTGCCGGGCTCGGACATCCCCGTTCACCTCATGTATGTCCCGACGCGCGACGGGCTCTATGCCCCCATCGGTCTGCGCCGGCCGCCCGGCGAGGGACGAGCGCCCATCGTCCTGCTGGCCTCCGGCAACGGCGGCGGGGGGATGCCCTGGGTCCGCGAGGCGGTGCGCAATCGCGGCTACATCATGGAGCGGCTGCTGCGCGCGGGCTACGCGGTGGCCTGGCTGCGCTACCGCGCCGAGGTTGAGCTCGGCTACAACAAGGGCGGCCGGCTTGTTGAGGACATCCGTCAGGGGCGGCAGCTCCTCAACCGCTCCCCGCTGGAATACGAAGACGAGATCGACGTCGTGAAGTTCGTCAAGGCCCTGCCCTTCGTGGCCCCGGATCGCGTCGGCCTGGCCGGCGTGAGCCACGGCGGGGAGATGATCTTCAAGCTCACCAGCGAGTACCATGGCGTCGCCGCCGGCGTGGCCTGCGAGCCGGCCAACCACGAGTTCCTCGACCTCACGCCCGACGCCACCGCCCGCGTCAAGCCCGAGACCCAGATGCGCGACATCGAGGAGATGCAGATGCGGGAGGTCCGCAAGGTGCGCGCGCGCATCAACGAGACAGTGGCCCGGGAGCGAATCCGGAGCATCGGCACGCCGATCCTGGTCCTGGGGCGCGAGGCCGATCACCTGCAGGGCATCTTCCGGGTCAGCTACGATCTGCTGCGCGAGGAGGGCAAGGCCACCGAGTGGCACTCCTACGATCACCCCATGCACGGCTACCTCTTTCCCGTCCGCGGCGCCAACGGCGCCTACGCCGTCGATCCCACGCAGGAAGCGGCCATCGACCTGGCCATCGACTTCTTCCGGCGCCACCTGAAGTGAGGGGGCGGGCCGGGTTGGCCCCGCTGGCTCGAGGCTCTAGGTGCCGATGCCGAACAGCGCCGTCATTCGCCGGGCGTCGAGCATCGCCGCCATCTCGTCGTCGGCCGGGCGCCCCGTGAAGCGGCTGGCCGCGTCCAGGAACTTCGGCAACAGGCTGAGGTCACCCGCTGCGTTCAGGAAGCTCCCGGGGATGCCGAGCGCCCAGTGCACGGCCCGATCGATGTCGGCCGACTCGGCCAGGGGCTGGTACCACGTGGTGTGCGTGCGGTCGCTGGTCGCCCAGGGCCCACGGGCGAGGGACTTGATCACCTGGACGGCGACGTTACGCTGGCGGCAGAGGGCCAGCACCTCCTCGAAGTCCCGCCGGTAGCGCTCGTTCTGGGCCATGAGGAAGTTGTAGGGCAGCAGCACCGAGTCGAAATCGAAGCGGGCCAGGCTGCGCTTGTGCATGGCCGCGATGTTCCAGCCGTGCCCGGTCACGCCGATGAACCGCACCAGTCCCTGCTGGCGAGCTTCGATCGCGGCCTCCAGGGCGCCGCCGGGCCCCATGGCCTGGTCCCAGTCGTCGGGATGGCCCAGGGAGTGGAGCTGGATCAGGTCGACGTGGTCGACGCGCAGCCGCTCGAGCGAACGATGGATGTCCTCGCGGGCCCCCGACGCCGTCCGGGTTCCCGTCTTGGTGGCGAGGAAGAAGTCGTTGCGGTGGCGGGCCATCCAGGGCCCGATGCGCAGCTCGGAGTCTCCATACCGCGCGGCGGTATCGAGGTGATTGATCCCGTAGCGGAGCAGGAGCTCCAGGGCGCGGTCCGCCTCGGCCTGGCTCGCTCTGGCCAGCGCGGCCCCGCCGAAGAGAACGGCCGTGCTCATGTGACCGGTACGTCCAAAGGGTCGGCGTTCGATCATGGTATGAGCAACCTCCCGTGGTCCGCATCGTACCGCGGAATCACAGCCTTTGGCGTCGCCGGGTCCGGCTGTTGTAGCGGGGGAGGCCGGCTCAGGCCGGGGGTGGCCTGCCCTAGGTGCGGCGTGGCTGTTGTAGCGGGGACCGCGAGCCCGGGTAGGGCCGAGGTGGCCTGCTCTAGGTGCGGCGTAACTCCGTCGAGGCGGCGACGTCCACGAGGAGGGCGGCGTGGTCGCTGAGAAGGTCGCGTCGCCGTCGGCGCGCCGCGCCCCCCCAGGTGTAGGCGACCGTCCGGAGCCGTGAGAGCAGGGCCGGGTTGACGAACGCCTGGTCGATCCGGAAGCCGTTTCGCCCGTTGGGCGAATACCACGTGTAGGCGCGGGCGTCGGCCCGGAGATGCCGGAAGGCATCCCGCCATCCGCAGGCGCCGAGCGCGTCGATCCAGCCCTCTTCTCGCGCGCTGAATACCGCCACCTGCTCGTCGATGCCCCGGCGCCCGGAGTTGGTGTCGCCGAGCAGGAGCGCCGGCCCCGGGCGCCAGCGCCGGGCGCAGGCGAGCACCGCGTCCAGGAACGGGTACTTGCGTCCGCTGGCGCGGTTGGGCACGTGCATGGCGCCCAGGGTGATGGGTCGGGGCGCGTTGACGGCGACGGCCAGCCAGCGACGGGGCTCGGCGGGCGCCGCGCGCAGGCGGATGCGACGAAGGGGCCAGCGCGCGGCGACGAGGAGCGCGTTGGTGCGCGGCCGGGCTCGATCCGCGGTGGTGAGCTGGTGGGCCAGTCCGGCCCGGGCGAGCGCGAGCGCCAGCGCGCGGCTCGGCGCGGTGGCCCGGAACTCGGAGAGCACGACCACGTCCGCCTGCCAGCGCGTGAGCTGGCGCGCCAGGCTCCCGGCGCGCCGGCCGCCGCCCGCCCGGATGTTCCACGCCACGATGCGCATCGCGCAGTCAGGACCGCCACCGGCGGATGGCGCCATAGCCCAGCAGGCCGCCGCCGGCGATCACGGGAACCAGGACCAGCATCCAGGGGGAGGCTTCGAGGAGCCGTATCCCCAGGAGTCCGACGCGGAGGCCGAGGCGGGTCGCCGCTCGGAGCGCTTCGTGCTGGCGGATCAGATCGGCCACGGGCGGGCTCAGCCGGTAGTAGGCGGCGACGACGGCGCGGCCCGGCGCGCTGGTCAGAAGATAGCGATCCCGGAACTGGCGGAGCGCCTGGACCTCCCGGGCCAGCGGCGAGCCGAACGCCGCCGTGGCGATGAAGCAGGAAGAGCCCCCGCCCGAGCTCATGCTCTGGGATGGCGGGGCGGCGGCGATCCGGTGGACGGTCCCTCCCAGTCCGACCACGTAGATCTCACCGGCTTCGTCCTCACCGAAGGAAGAGATGTTCAGGGCGGTGTCGAGCAACACCGTCTGGGGGGCCCCGCTGGCCACCGGGTGGAGCTGGAAGATCTCCCCCGTGCAGAAGTCGCCATACACGTAGGCCCCGGCGGGGAGCGCGCCGCGCAGGCCGCGATAGACGTAGCCGCCGGTGACGGAGCAGCGCCCACCCGTGTGGCCGTATTCGGCGATGGGATCGATGAGGCCGGCCAGGCCGCACAGGGCCGGGTCGTTGCCCGTGCAGCGAGTGCCCTCGAAGATGCGCCAGCCGAAATTGCCCCCCAGCGTGATCAGATCGATCTCCTCACGCTCGTTTTGTCCGACGTCGCCGGCGATCAGCTCTCCCGTCTGCCGATCGAACGAGAATCGGTAGGGGTTCCGGAGGCCCAGGGCGTAGATCTCATCGCGGCCGGGCGTTCCCCCGAAGAAGGGATTGGTCGGCGGCGAGGAGTAGGGCGCTGGGGGGCTCGGCATATCCACGTCGATCCTCAAGATCTTGCCGAGCAGCTCGTTGGGATCCTGCGCGCGGTTGTCGGGATCATTGGCGGAGCCGCCGTCGCCGGCGCCGATGTAGAGGAAGCCGTCGGGGCCGAACTCGATCATCCCTCCGTTGTGATTGGCGAAGGGTTGCAGGATGACCAGCAACGGGGTTTCCGCGGTGTCGGCGACGTCGGGGTCAGAGGCGGAAGCGTGATATTCCGCGATCACGGTCGTCCCGTCGGGCTCGCGCGTGTAGTTGACGAAGAAGCGGCGGTTGCTGGCGTAGTCGGGGTGAAAGGCCAGACCGAGCAGGCCACGCTCACCGCCGGCGAGCACCCGCGCCGTGATGTCGAGGAAGACCGTGGGCGTCGGCGCGTCCGGCTGCCGGACCAGGATGCGGCCGGCCTGCTCGACGACGAAGAGCCGGTTGGTCCCGTCACGGGCGTGGGTCACGTAGAGGGGATTGCTGAGGCCGGCAAGCACGGGCTCGAGCTGAATGGCCGGGTAGGCGTCCCCGACGCCCAGCAGAAGCGCCAGGCACCCGAGCATACCGACGCGCCGCGCCCTCACGCCAAGCTCTCGCAGCGGAGCGCGTCAGGCCGGTGGCAGCTCGAGCTGCCGGCCGTCGAGCTCGAGGACCGACCCGAGCTGGCGGATGCGTTCCAGCTGGTCGTAGTAGACGGTTTCCTCGATCATCTTGCCGTCGCGCACCCGGATGAGCGCGCAGAGCTGCTGGGTGACCCGCCGCCCGCTGGGCGCCAGACCGAGGAACGGTCCCAGATGCGTCGCCGTCGCGACGTTCTCGCAGATGACCCACTCCCCGGAGGCGACGAGCCGCTTGATCTCGATGGTCACGTCGGGGAAGGCCTTCCACCAGATGTCGTAATAGCGGGCCACCTCGGCCTTGCTGTGCAGGGTCACCCCGGAGGCCACCACGCGGTAGGTGATGTCGTCGGCCAGCGTGGCCAGCGTACGCTCGGAATCGTGCGCGCTCTCGGCGGCGAAGTGCTCGCGGGCGAGCCGGACGTTCGCTTCCTCGGTGGGTGTCATCGCGGTCCTCCGCCCGACTATGTGGCGATGGCCGACGGCGTCGTGCGATAACGACGGTAGCAGCTCACGGCGTTGTCCCAGAGGAGCTTGCGTCGGGCCGGCTCGGGGATCGACGTCCAGCCCAGCACCGCGTCGACTGACTTGGGGAACCAGCTCTCCGAATGGGGGTAGTCGGTGGCGAACATCAGGGTCTCGTCACCCAGGGCCTCGATGGCGTGGCGCAGCGACTGCTCACCCTCGTGGAGCTGGATACTCTGAAAGTACTGCGGGCCGCGGATGTACTCGCTGGGTTTGCGCTTGAGGGGCGGCAGCGCGTGCTGGCACATCTCGACGTGCTCGTCGAGCCGGGCCGCCCAGAAGGCCAGCCAGCCATGCCCGCACTCGAGCGACGTCAGGCGCAGCTCCGGGTAGCGGTCCAGCACGCCGGCGCCGATCAGCGCCGCCATGTTGCGCTGGGCATTCCACACGTGACCCGCGGAACGCTGCAGGAAGACGTTGTCCCAGGTGTCCCACATCCCCGGCGGATAGGGGATCGTCATCGTGAAGGAGTGGATGACCACCGTCAGATCGTGCTCCTGGGCCGCCGCCCAGATGGGCTCCCAGTCGGGATCGTCGAGGGACATCTCGGGCGGACAGATGGGAAAGATCCCGACCGGCCACACCTCCTGGCCGCAGCGATGAATCTCGGCGACCGAGGCGGGCACGTCCCGGCCCGAGACCAGGATGACGCTGGTCAGCCGATTCGGGTACGGGGCGCAGTAATCCTTGAGGAAGCGGTGATAGGCCTGGTACATGGCGAGCTCGAGCGGCACGTCGTCCAGCCCGCAGAAGGCCGGCAAGCCCCCCGAGGGCAGGATCATGTTGACGTCGACGCCTTCGATGTCCATGTCCTTCACCCGGGCATGGGGATCGAAGCTGACCCGATCACTCGGGAACGGCGGTCCCTGCCAGCGCACGTCCCAGGGGGTACCGCCGTCCTTCAGCCCGCGGGTGACGGCGGCGGCGGGCGGGACGCGCTCGCGAGATCCGAGGCGGCGGTTCAGCTCGGGGCGCTTGCCCACCCGATAGCGCGACATGCCGGCCTTGGCTGGAGCCCGCTGGATCAGGGGCGGCACCAGCTTCGCCCGATCGCTGGCCGAGAGGTACTCCTCGATGGGCTCGGCCGGCTCGATGATGTGGGTGTCTGCGTCGAATATCCGATACCCTTGGCGTGCCATACGTGTTCTCCCCCGGGGCCGGTTGACGCCTTCCGGGCGACAACTTAGCATGAGCCGGCCGACTCTTCGACTTCCCCGGGAGCTCTCCATGAACGATCAGACGCGCTCCAATCCCCCCATCCTCCACGAGACGCCCTCCCCCATGGGGTCCTCGACGGCCGTGTGGGGCAGCGACGCCATCGCCGCTTGCCTGCGCGCGCTCGACGTCCCCTACCTGGCCCTGAACCCGGGGGCGAGCTACCGCGGGCTGCACGACAGCCTGGTCAACTACCTGGGCAACAGCCGCCCGCAAATGCTGCTGGCCATCCACGAGGAGGCCGCCGTGACGATGGCCCACGGCTACGCCAAAGTGGCCGAGCGCATGATGGGGGCGGTCGTGCACTCCAATGTCGGGCTCATGCACGCCACGATGGCCATCTTCAATGCCTGGTGCGATCGCCAACCGGTGCTCGTCCTCGGCGCCACCGGCCCCTGGGACGCGGCCCGGCGCCGGCCGTGGATCGACTGGATCCACACCGCGGCCGATCAGGGCGCGCTCGTCCGCGACTACACCAAGTGGGACAACCAGCCGGCCTCGGTGCCGGCCGCCTGCGAGGCGCTGATGCGCGCGGCCCAGCTCGCCAACACCGCCCCGCGCGGACCGGTCTACGTGAACCTCGACGCCGGACTTCAAGAAGCGCGGATCGACGCGCTGCCCCCGCTGCCCGATGCCGCGCGTCACCGGGCCCCAGAAGGTCCGCGGCCGGCTCCCGAGCTGGTGACGGAGGCGGCGCGGCTGCTCGGGGGCGCCCGCCGACCGGTCATCCTGATGGGACGGAGCCGGAGAAGCGAGCTCGCCTGGAAGTCGCGCGTGGCGCTGGCCGAAGCCCTGAGCGCGGCGGTGATCACGGATCTCAAGCAGGCCGCGGTTTTTCCGACCGACCATCCGCTGCACGCCGCCCCGCCCGGATCGTTCCCGCTGCCCGCCGCCCAGACGGCGATCCGCGAGGCCGACGTGATTCTTTCGCTCGACTGGGGCGATCTCGCCGGCACGTTGAAGGCCGCGTTCGCCGGCGAGCCGGTGTCGGCCAAGATCATCCAGGTGTCGTGTGACGCCCACGTCCATCGGGGCTGGAGCATGGACCATCAGGGCCTGCCCGTCGCCGACGTCTATCTCCTCTGCGAGCCCGAGGCGGCGCTGCCGGCGCTGCTCGACGCCGTGCAGCCGCGCCGGGCCGAGCGGCCTGCGGCGCCGTCGTACGAGGAGGCCCGGCCGGAGACCGGCGACGCGCTGTCCTTGCGGGCCCTGGCCGGCGCCTTCAACGCGGCGACGCGAGGAATTCCGGTGACCCTGACCCGTGTCCCCCTGGGGTGGCACGGCAGTTATCGTCACTTCCGGCATCCGCTCGATTACATCGGCGCCGATGGGGGGGCCGGCGTCGGCTCGGGACCCGGCATGACCGTGGGCGCGGCGCTGGCGCTCAAGGGGTCGGGGCGCGTGCCGGTGGCGCTCATGGGCGACGGCGACTTCCTCATGAGCGTGACCGCGTTGTGGACGGCGACGCACTATCACATCCCGTGCCTGATCGTCGTCTGTAACAACCGGGCCTTCTACAACGACGAGCTCCACCAGGAGCGGGTGGCCCGGGAGCGCGGCCGGCCCGTGGAGAACAAGTGGATCGGCCAGCGCCTGGCCGAGCCGGACATCGACCTGGCCGCGATGGCCCGCGCCCAGGGCGCCGAGGGCATCGGACCGGTGACCCGCCCGGCCGACGTGGGGCCGGCCATCGCCAAGGGTCTCGCCGCCGTCCAGCAGGGCGCCGTGTGCGTGATCGACGCGCGTGTGTTGCCCGGCTACGGCGTGGAGATGAGCGGCGCCCCGAGCCCGCGCCGGGGCTGACGGGACGCCGGCCTCTCTGGCGGCGTGCTCTACAATTTAACCGATGGGACTGCCTGCCCGCTTTTTGCTCGTGCTGCTGGTCGCGCTGGCGCCCGGTCTCGCTCACGCCGCTGCGGTCGCCGTCCCGCCTGCCGATTGGCTCATCGATCAGGTCCGCATCCTGGCCGCGCCCGACACGGAGGGCCGAGGGTCGGGGGCACCTGGCGCCGATGGCGCGGCTCGTCACATCGCCCGGGTGTTCCAGGAGGCCGGGCTCCATCCCGGCGGTGACGCGGGAGGCTTTCTCCAGACGTTTTCGGTGCCCACGGGGACCCGGCTGGGCTCCACCAACACGCTGACGGTGCTCGATCCCAAGCCCCGGACGCTGACGGTGGGGCGCGACTTCGTCCCGCTGACGGTCTCCACCGACGGCGACGTGACGGGCGATGTCGTGTTCGTCGGCTACGGCATCACCGCGCCCGATCTGCACTATGACGACTACGCCGGCCTCGACGTGCGCGACAAGATCGTCGTCGCGATGACCGAGGAGCCGCGGGCCCGCGATCCGGGCAGCCCCTTCCGGCGGCCCGACGCGTATCACTACTCCGAACACCGGCACAAGATCATCAACGCCCGCGAGCACGGAGCTCGGGCGATCGTTCTCGTGAGCCATCCCGCTGCGGAGCGCGACATCCTGCCGGCGCTCCACGGGGTCAGCCAGCCGTGGGGGATTGTGGCCGTCGCGGTCGCTCGGCCGGAAGTGGATGCGATGCTGACGCGCGCCGGCCGAAGCCTGGCCGACCGCGCAGCCGCCATCGACCGGTCGCTCGCGCCCCGGTCGGTCGTGACCGGGTTCCGGCTCAGAGTACAGGTCAGCGTGGCGCGCGAGCATGGCCTGACGGCCAACGTCATCGGAATCCTGCCCGGGACCGATCCCAGCCTGCGCCAGCAAGCGGTCATCATCGGCGCGCACTACGATCACCTCGGCCGCGGCGGCGAAGGCTCGCTGGCGCCCGATCAGACCGGCACGATTCATCCGGGGGCGGATGACAACGCCTCGGGCACGGCCGTGATGATGGGTCTGGCCCGCGCCTTCGCCGCGGCGGGCGGCACCGCGCGGACGCTCGTCTTCATCGCCTTCTCCGGCGAAGAGATGGGCCTCCTGGGCTCCGCGCACTACGTGAAGCGCCCGGCTGTGCCCCTGGACCGGACCGTGTTGATGGTGAACCTCGACATGGTGGGCCGGCTCCGTGACGACAAGCTCTACGTCGGGGGCGTCGACAGCGGCAGCGGGCTCCGCAATCTCGTGACCGAGGCCGCCCAGCGGCAGGGGCTGTCGCTCGAGCTGCGCGGCGACCCGTTCGCTCCCTCGGACCACGTGGCGTTCTATTCCAGCGGCACGCCGGTGCTCTTCTTCTTCACGGGCGCCCACGGCGACTACCATCGCCCGACCGACACCTGGGACAGGATCAACGCGAAGGGGTTACAGACCGTGGCCGATCTCGTCGCCCGCGTCGCGAACACCGTCGCCGCTCAGTCGAGTCCACCTGCGTATGTGAAAGTCCCGGCGCCTGCCGGCGGCTTCCGCGGCGTCGGCTACGGCCCCGTCTTCGGCGTGATTCCGGATTTTGCCGCGACCCAGCGGCCGGGGGTCAGGATCACCGGCGTGCGGCCGGGCAGCCCGGCCGACAAGGCCGGGGTCCAGGCCGGCGACATCATCGTGAAGTTCGCGGGCGTCGAGGTGAAGACGCTGGACGATCTCACCTTCGCCCTGCGCGGGCGCCGGGCCGGGGATCGGGTTGATGTGGTCGTCGTCCGCGACGGGCAGGAGCGGCAGGTCCGGGCGGTCCTCGAAGAGCGTCGCTAGTCTCCTGCATGCGAAGTTCGTCCACGCGAGCGCCGGCGAGGCGGGGGGGGCTGGGGGCTCCCCCGACCACGAGGGGGGTGGCCGCAGGAACCCGGGGCGGCTGGGCTCCATCGCCGCGCTGGGCCCGCGCCAGGTCGGCGGGAAGCGGGTCGCGGGAACCCCGAGCCACCCCACCCCGCCGAATACCCGGTGGCGGCCTTCGAATCAGGAGACGAGTGGCCCGAGCCAGAAGATCGCGCGCACCGCATTGCCGACGCGGGCAACGTGGGCCCGAGGTGGGGTCCGGGAACCCGTTTCCTGCCGCCCGTGACCGTGCGGCCTGTGGTCTGATGAAGCCCAGCCGCGGCGGGTTTGAAGAGGACCCCCGCCTCGTGGTGCCCGGGAGCCCACCTCGGGCCCACCTTGCCCGCGTCGCGTCGCGCGACAGACGAATTGGGTTCTCGGGACGCTAGTGCTGCGCCGGGCCCTCGACCGTCGAGCCGTGCTGCAGCTCGTGCTCGCCGGGGCGGCGGGGGCACTCGTCGAGCCGCTGCGGGCCCGCCTGGCCCGGGCGGCGCCGGCGGCTGACCCCCGTGAGCGCCGGCTGGCCAACGTCCGGCAGCTCACGTTCGGCGGTCAGAATGCGGAGGCGTACTTCGACTGGACGGGCACCCGACTCGTCTTCCAGTCCACCCGTCCGCCCTTCGGCTGTGATCAGATCTTCACGATGCGCGACGACGGCAGCGAGACGCGGCTGGTCTCCACCGGCCAGGGCCGCACCACGTGTGGGTTTTTCTTCCCCGATGGCCGTCGGATCATCTATGCCTCGACGCACCTCGGCGGGCCCGAGTGTCCGCCACCTCCCGACCGCTCGCGCGGCTACGTGTGGCCGATCTATCCGAGCTACGAGCTCGTTGTCGCCGACGCCGACGGGGGGAATCTCCGCCGGTTGACCGACCACCCGGGCTACGACGCCGAGGGGGCGATCTCGCCGGATGGGCGCCGTATCGTCTTCACGTCGCTGCGCGAGGGCGATCTGGACCTGTACCTCATGGACGCCGACGGCGGCAATCTCACACGGCTCACGGATCGCCCCGGCTACGACGGCGGCGCCTTCTTTTCCTGGGATGGGCGCTTCATCGTTTTCCGGGCCGCGCGGCCCGAGGGAGCCGAGCTGGAGGAGTACCGCGCGCTGTTACGTCAGTCGCTGGTGCGCCCCCGGCGCCTGGAGAT
>DATIAY010000058.1:0-3010 GCA_035457825.1 Candidatus Methylomirabilota bacterium | reverse complement strand
CGCCTTCACCGGGATGAACAGCCCCTGGCTGCCGCCGATGAACTCCCAGGTGGCGCCGATGGGCTGGGCGATCATCCAGATGGCCACCGTCGCGATGGCGAAGTAGTGGCCGCGCAGCCGCGTGAGCGGATACGTCAGGATGGCGCACAGCACGGCGGCGACGGCGACGCCGGCCAGCAGCCCGAGCCAGGCGTCCACGCCGAGCTTCACGTAGAGCAGGGCGGCGGTGTAGGCGCCGACGCCGAAGAACACCTGCGGGCCGAAGTCGAACTGGCCCGCCCAGCCGCCGATGACGTTCCAGCCAACGCCGAGCATCGCGTTGACGAGCACCAGGAAGCCGACCGTCTGGTAGTACGTCTGGCCCTGCAGCTGGAGTGGGATCGGATAGACGATCGCCGCCAGCGCCCCGATCACCAGCGCGATCCGCGCCACGCTAGAACCGCCCGAACAGGCCCTGGGGCCGGAAGAGTCCGATCAAGAGATACGAGGCGAACACGAAGGCGTCCTTGAAGGCCGGCGGCAGGTAGACGACGGTCACGCTCTGGATCACGCCGACGAGCAGCGCGGCGAACAGGGTGCCGAGGACGCTGCCGAACCCGCCGAGCGCCACGATGGCGTAGGCCAGCACGGTGAACTGCAGGCCCACCTGCGGGTAGACGGCGAAGAAGTTGACGAGGATGGCGCCGGCGATCGCCACCAGCGCAGCCCCGAGGCCCCAGGCCACCGCGAACATGCGCTGGGGGCGGATGCCCACGAGCCGGGCGGCATCGCGGTCCTCGCTGGTGGCCTGCAGCGCCAGGCCGAACTCCGTGCGCTCGATCAGCAGGTAGAGGGCCAGGAAGAGGAGCAGGGCGAGCCCGGCGGCGAGGAGCAGCGGCACGCCGAACGTGAGGCCGAAGAAGCTCAGCTTGGTGCCGCTCAGCCGCGCGAGGAGGCTGTCGTTCACGAAGCGGAAATCGCTGGTGAACCCGGCCACCACGGCGTTCTGCAGCAGGAACAGCAGGCCGATCGTCGCGAAGATCTGGGTGAACGGATCGCCTCCCTGCACGCGGCGCATGAGGTGGCGGTAGACGAGCACGCCGAACGCGTACATCGCCAGCGCGATCGGCACGATGCCCAGCAGCGGATCGAGCCCGACGTCGGCGCTGAGCCACCAGGCGCCGAACATGCCCAGCATGAGGAACTCGCCGTGGGCGAAGTTGATCATCTCCATGAGGCCCCAGATGATCGTCAGGCCCACGGCGACCAGGGCGTAGAGAAACCCCATCTGCAGACCGTTGACGACGGCCTGGGCGAGCTCGGTCATCGCGTCGGGAATCGCTCAGTTGCCGGGCTTCGGCTTGCTGTCGCGCTCCTGCCAGCTCGGGTTCGGGTAGAGCGGCTTGAAATTGGCCTTGCTGGCGAGGTCCCAGGGCCACAGCGTGTGCTTCTCGCCGTCCCAGCCGATCTGGGTCACCACGCCGGTGGCCAGCACGTTCTGCCCGTTCTCGAACTGCACGCCCTTGTAGTCGATGATGAGCTGCTCGGGGCCCATCTTCGTCTCGTTGGCGGCCTTCTGCAGCGCGGCCGGCTCCACCGACTTCGCGCGGTTGATGACGTCGGCCATCCACAGCAGGCCGGTGATCTCGCGCATCGCCAGCTCGCCCATGGCCTGTCCGCGGCTGTACTTCTTGTAGATCTCGTTGACCTTCTTCCAGCTCGGGCGGCCCTGCACGAGGTCGATGGCGGTCGGATCGCGGCCCAGCCAGCCGGCGCCCCCGTTCGTCTGCTTCTGCGCCTGCAGCCACGTCTCGTCGGAGTAGGCGCCGTTGCTGGTGGCGATCACCTTCGGGCTCCAGCCGGCGCGCTTGGCGTCGTTCTGGAAGACCGTGGCGTCGGCGGTGTACTGCACGAGGAACAGCACGTCGGGGTTGGCCGCCTGCAGGCGCTGCACCTCGGAGGCCAGCGTGGTGCCGCCGGTCTTGGACGTGAGATCGAGCACGACCTTGTAGCCCGCCTTGGGCGCCAGCTCGCCGGCCACCTTGCGGTTGTCCTGGCAGAAGAGGTTGTCGCAGGTGAAGAACGCGATGGTCTTCAGATCACCGGGGCCGCCCTTGTCGCGCCACTCCTTGAGGAAGGAGAAGACGCTGGCGACCATGGTCTTGTCGTTGGGCCCGGTGCGGAAGAACCACTTCATCCCCTTCTCCGTCAGCGTCGGGGAGGCGCAGGCGTGGCACGTCATCGGCAGCCCCGCGCTCTCCACCACCGGCTGGATGAGCGAGGTGATGCCGCTCGTCCCCTCGCCGTTGATCCAGTGCACCTTGTTCACGGAGATGAGCTGCTCGACGATCGTGCGCGCCTGCTCGCCGCGGCTCTGGTCGTCGCGCACGATGAACTTGATGGGCGCGCCGCCGAGGCCGGGGAAGCCCTTGCCGGGCCCGAGCGGGACCTGGAGGTCGGCGTAGTCGTTGTTGACGATGTCCTCGGCCGTCTGCGCCGACCACAGGTACTGCTGCCCGTAGTTGGCGAAGGTGCCCGTCAGCGGCAGGACGGAGCCGATGAGGACCTCGGTCACCTTCGACTGGGCCGGCGCCAGGCGCGCCGCCCCGAGGGCAGCGACCACGAGCACGGCGAGGACAGTGAGGCGGACGACAGGGGGCATGCTTGGCCTCCAGACGTGGATGGGTGGACTCTCTCGGCTCAACGGGTCGCTATCCTACCAGATCGATCGGCGCTGCGATCTCGCGGGTGACACGGCACGGGGGGAACCCCCAGGACGGGACGTACGCGAGCTGCGGGATCGCGAGGTCGGCGCCGGCCACCACCAGGGTGATGTCACCCGGCTCCTTCACCACCGGCAGCGTGTCCGGGGCTTCCGTGATCCAGGTCGGCCACCGGCGCGCCGTCGCGCGAAGCCACCACGACTGCCAGGCCGCCACCGGCACCCGGGCCTGCGCGTGGAGCCGGCGCCGGACGTCGTCCTTGCTCCAGCCCTGGGCGGCCAGTCGCCGGGCCACGAACGGCGCGATCA
>DATIAY010000057.1:0-14883 GCA_035457825.1 Candidatus Methylomirabilota bacterium | reverse complement strand
GGAGCGATGACGTGCCAGTCGTCCCGGAGGGCGGCGGCGGTCCAGTCCCAGTTGCGGCAGTGATCGCGTCCGCCGTGGATGAGCAGCAGGGGCGGCTTGTCGGCATTGCCCCAGTCCACGTAGTGCAGGCGCAGCCGCTGGGAGAAGAACGTCTGGGAGGTCGGCCCTGGTCCGAGATCAGCCATCGTGGCCCGTATGCTAGCACCCCGGCCGGCGGGGTCCCACCGGAGCCAGCACGATGGCGACGATCATCATCCGCAATCTCGACGACGAGGTGGCCGATCGTCTGCGCCTGCAGGCGCGCCTGCGCGGCGTCTCGGTCGAACAGGAGGCCCGGCGAATCCTCGCGGACGGCACGCGGGTGAGCCGGGCCGAGATCGCAGCGCGGGCTGCCGCGATCCGGGCCCGCCAGCGCCCGCACCGCTCTCCCGGCGGGGATCTGATCAGGGAAGACCGGGAACGATGACGCCACGACGGGCGGTGAGGGCCGCGGGGACACGCTTGCGCGAACGCCGCCCGCCTGGCCGCCGAGCTCGGGCACCCCGTCTATGACTGACGCAGTCGCGCTCGACCCTCGCGCGTCGTCATTCGAGCCCCGCCGTGCGCACCGCGGTGATGAACCGGTCCAGGTCGGTCGACCGCCGGTAGGGAAGGCGCTGTCTGAGGATCGCCAGCGAGGCCCCCGGGCTGATGCGAGACGCCTTGTCCCACGCCGCGCGCGCCTCGTCGCGCCGGCCCATCTCGCTGAAGAGCACGGCGAGGTAGGCGTGGGCCGGCACGAAGTTGGGGTTCTGCTCCACCACGCTCTTGAGAGCGTCCATGGCCTCCTGGCGGCGGCCCGCCACGAACTGCGCGTGCCCGAGCGTCCACACGTAAAAGAAAGGGTAGCGGGGATTGAGGCGCATCGCCCGACGGATGAACCCGAGGCTCTCCTCGGGCCGGCCCGCCCAGCCGAGCACCTCGGCCAGGGTTTCGTACCCGTCGGCGTCGCTGGGCGCGAGCGCGATGCTTCTCTGCGCCTGAGCGATCGCGGCGTCGTGCTCCTTCTTCCATAGAGCGATCTGGGCGAGCAGACGGTGCGCGTCGGCCAGGGTGTCGTCGAGCGTGATCCCCCGCTGGGCCAGCTCGCGCGCCCGCTCCAGGCTCTCCGGGTCCGTGCTCCACAGGAACTGCCAGCTCTGGAGATGGGCCCAGCCCAATCCGACGTGGGCCCTGGCGTACTGGGGATCCAGGTCGAGGGCCTTCACGAACAGCTGTCGCGCCTCGGTGTTGCTCTCGCGGGTCGTGCGCCCGAGAACGGCCCGCCCCTGCAGCACGACATCGTAGGCCTCGGGATTGCCGGTGGGCACGCGACCCAGGCGTCCCCGCTCGCCCTCGGTCAGCCTCACGGCCAGCGCCTCGACGATGTGCCGCGTCACGTCGTCCTGGACGGCGAAGATGTCGCGGGCCCCCCGGTCGTAGCGTTCGGCCCAGACGTGATATCCCGTCGTGGCGTCCACGAGCTGCGCCGTGATCCGTACGCGGTCGCCCGCCCGCTGGACGCCTCCCTCCAGGATGTAGCGCACGCCGAGCTCGCGGCCGACCTCACCCACCCTGACTGCCTTGCCCTTGTAAGTGAAGACGGAGTTCCGGGCGATGACGAAGAGCCCCGAGACCTTCGACAGCCCGGTGATGAGATCTTCGGTGACTCCGTCGCTGAAGTACTCCTGGGCCGGGTCCTGGCTCAGGTTCGTAAAGGGAAGCACAGCCACCGACGGCCGGTCGGGCAGGGCCAGCCCGCGGGCCGTTCCGGGAACACCGAACCAGCGCCAGCCGAACGCCCCGGCCGCGCCCAGGAGAACGAGCACGACGACCGTCGCGGCCCCCGTGGATAGCCGCCGTCGCTGGCTTCCCGGTCGCCCGCGCGACGCCAGGGACGAGACGCCCGCCTCGAGCCGGAGCCGGTACACGCGTACCGGACGGGCAATGTTCTTGACGGCGTGCTCGCCGAGGAAGTCGTAACCAAGCGGGAGCTTGCCCTCCACCTGATCGTAAGCCGTCCCCGACAGGCAGATGCCACCGCCCTCAGCCAGACTCTCCATACGCGCAGCGATGTTGACCCCGTCGCCGTAGAGGCGGTCGCCCTCGACGATCACATCGCCGAGGTTGATGCCGATGCGGAATCGCATCTGGCGAGCCGACGGCAGCGCGGCGTTCCGGGTCTGGAGCTCGCGCTGGATCTCCACGGCGCACTGGACGGCATCCACCACGCTGGCGAACTCGGCCAGGACGTTGTCGCCAGGGGCATCGACGACCCGGCCGGCATGCCGGGCCACGGTCGTGCCGATCGCCTCGCGGTACGCCGTGATAGTCCGGACCGTGGCCACCTCGTCCTGGCCCATGAGGCGGCTGTAGCCTTCCACGTCGGCGCTCAGGATGGCGACTAGCTTGCGTTCTACGGATCGCGCGTCCACGACAGACCGAATTCTACCCGCGCCCTCGCCCGGCCGCCCGTGACGGCAAGGGCCAGGGGCGGGCCGCGCCAGCCTTACTCGACCGGCGCGAGATCCGCCCCCGCCCACTCCGAGTAGATGATGAACTTGAACGGGTTGAGCTGCTGGTGTCGCGCCCGGAGCCCGTTCAGGGCCTGGCCACGCAGGGTGGCCAGGGCCGCGCTCTCCGGGTAGCTCAGGAGGCCGAGCTCGGCCAGCTTGAGCGCGAGCGCGTGATCGCCGTGCCCGAGCAGGGTGCGCGCGCTCCGCACGAAGGCGCCTTCGCGCTCTCCGGCAAGGAGATTCAACGCCGCCGCCCACTCTTTCAGCGCCAGCACCTCCATGCCCTCACCGTCCGGTTTCCAGTAGCCGGTGCGCTGGTGATAGACGCGCTTGATGAAGTTGTCGCGCATGACCAGATACGGAAGCACGGCGCCGGGATGCTCGCGCAGCCCGGCCGGAAGGACGTTCTGATGCAGGACCTCCACGAGCGTTCGACCTTCTCGGAGGCCCCCGAGCGTCCGCTGGTAGAGCTCGCCCAGGGCTGCCTCCAGCCCGGGCAGCGCCTCCGCCGTGAAGTTCTCGGTCAGCGGGGGGTGGCCGTGCACGAGCAATCGCGGGCTCAGGGAGCGGATCAGGGCCACCATCTCGAAGAATCCCTCGGCCGAGCCCTCGGGGAGGAACGGAGCGCCGAAGAAGGGCATGAAGGCGTCGCCCACGAACAGCAGGTCGCTGCCCGGGAGATGGACGAGCAAGGCGTCCGCGGTCTCGCCGCCGCGCACGGGGTGGAGCCCGAGCTCGGTGCCGCCCACCGTGAGCGTCTCGCGGACGCCGACGAGCCGGTCCGGGGTCACGCTGTAGCGGCGTTGACCCTCGCTGCCGAAGAAGTAGCGGAAGGGCACGCCGGTCTCGTTCACGATGCGCAACTCGTCGGCAAACCGCGCCTGGGCGATCACCCGGGTGCCGGGCGCGACGAAGGCTGCCAGCCCGCCGATGTGATCCCAGTGGGCATGGGTGAGAATCACGTGCGTGATTGGCTGGGCCGTCACGCGTCGGAGGGCTGCCAGCGCCGCGCGGGCGGTGGCTTCGGTCGTTCCCGCGTCGATGGCGACGACGCCGTTCGCCGTCAGCACGAATGCGATGTCGGCGAAATCGTAGCCCTGGGCGACCCAGACTCGGGGCGCCATCTCGATCAGCCTCGGCGACCGGAAGCGAAAGCCGTCCCGGGCTGAGACCCAGGCGTCGGTGGTGAACACCGGCAGCGTGGGGTCGAGCGAAGTGTATCCCGAGCTCGCCAGGGCGCGCTTCGCCTCCGGCTCGTGCCCGAGGGTCGTGTGGGCGCGGGCCAGCCCCCGGTAGACGCTGCGGCGGAGCCCCTGGGGAAAGCGCTCCTTGTTCTGGAGCACCCACTCGAGATCGGCCACCGCCGCGTCGGCCTTCTTGAACGAGCGCGGCAGCTCGGCCAGCACCAGCCCTCTGAAGTAGCGGGACAGGCCGCCATCGACCGCCACCGCGTGGTCGAGCCTGGCCACCGCCTCGTTCACCCACGCCGTGCGCCGCAGCAGCGAGACCTCACCGGCGCCGCGCGACTGGAAGAACCCTTCGAGCGCGAGCAACAGCGGCTGATCGGGCCGGCTCTTCGCCCGCTCCCGAAAATAGGCATAGGCTTCCTGGTCGCGGTGGCTGGCGATGAACCGTCCCGCCAGCGCCATGATGGTCGGCACCTGGGCGTTCGGCCAGCGGACCGCCTCCTGGAGCGCCTCCAGCTCCAGATCCCGCATGATCGGTTGGCCATCGCCGTGAGCGAATCCGACGGACGCGAGCAGGAACGCTACCGCGAGCAGACCGATACTGGTCTTCATTGTTTCCTCCTGCGTCACCGCCAGGCGCCAGCCCTGAGGGCGGTGACCACTGTCGTTCCGAAGACGACGAGCGCCAGCGCGATCGCCACGAAGAGGCCGGACAACCCGGCGCCGAGCTGATGAATCGCCAGCCAGCCACCGAGCGCGGCGATGAGCAGCCGGGCGAACCCGGCGACCAGCGGCCAGGCGAGCCGGCCGGCTCCCTGGGAGGCGAAGTAGAGGGCGAGGCCCACACCGAAGGCGCCGTAGAAGGGGCCGACGATGGTGAGATACCGCGCGCCCGCCGCCAGCACGTCGGGGTCCGTGCTGAAGAGCCCGAGCCAGGCGCCCGGGAAGAACGCGGCCAGGAGTCCGATCGATCCGGTGACGGCGGCGGCCAGGCCTGCGCCGACCCAGGCCACGCGCTCGGCACGGGCCACCTGCCCCGCCCCCACATTGGTACCCACCATGGTGACGAGGGCCGAACCCAGGCCGAACACCAGCGGGATCATCAGGTATTCCAGCCGCGCGCCCATCCCGTAGCCGGCCAGCGCCGCGGCCCCGAACGGCCCGACCAGGCCCGTCAGCAGCACGAAGGTGAGGTTGGTCAGCACCGTGTTCAGCGCGCCCGGGGCCCCCACGTGCAAGATGTCCCAGAAGAGCGCCCGCCGGAACCGCACCCCGCGCCAGGTCAACGTGACGAGGCTGCGCCCCGAAAGCAGGAACGCCAGGAGCGCCAGGGCGCCGAGACCGAACGACGTGATGCTCGCGGCCGCCGCGCCTGCGATGCCCAGCCGCGGGAATGGCCCCCAGCCGAGGATCAACGCTGGCGAGAGGACGATGTAGAGGAGGGCGTTGGCGCTCATGACAGCGGCAGGCAAGGCCATGTTGCCAGTGCCCCGCACGACGCTGCCCAGCGTGTTGAAGAGCCAGTAGGCCGCGGCGCCCGCGAACAGCACGTTCGAGTACGCGATGGCGGAGTCGAGCACGGGGCCGGCCCCACCCATCGCGCGATAGAGCAGAGGGCCGCCCAGCACCAGCGCGGCGGTGAAGCCGGCCGCCATCGCCAGCGCGATCAGGATGGCGTGGGCGACGAGCGCGTGCGCGTCGGCGCGCCGGCCCGCGCCCAGCGCCCGCGCGACCGCCGAGGCCACGCCGCCGCCCATGCCGCCGGCCGACATGGTCTGCATCAGCATGACCAGCGGGAAGACGAGCGAGACGCCGGCCAGCGCCGGGGACCCGAGCCAGCCAACGTAGACGGCGTCCAGGGTGCTGACGGCCGCCTGCAGCATCGTGACCAGCACGTTGGGGGCGGCGAGCCGGAGCAGCGTGAGGGCCACGGGCCCGTCGAGCAGCCGTCGGGTCTGCGCCGAGAGTGGCGCGCCCGCGGCGACGGGAGCCTGCCGGACCTGCCCGACAGCCAGCTCGGCCACGAGCTAGCGGCCCTGGGCCTGCTCGCCACGCAGGGTCAGGCAGGTACTGCTGGCGCGGGCGACGAGCGAATCCTTGTCGTCCACGACGTCACACTCCACGAGCCCTACCGTGCGTCCGGTCTTCACCACGCGCCCGATCGCCCGGAGCTTGCCGGTCCGCACCGGCTTGAGGAAGTTGATCTTGAGCTCGAGCGTGGTGAAGCTTTCGCCTTCGTCCAGCGTGGCGGCATAGGCCATGCCCATGGCCGCGTCGGCGATGTCGCACAGCACGCCGCCGTGCAGCGTGCCCATAGGATTGGCATGCTGCGGCCCGGCCTCGAACTCCACCAACGCCCGCCCGGGCTCGGCCTCGGTAATCGTGAATCCGATGAACCGCGCGATGGGGGGCGGGGGCACCTCCCCGCGCATGGCCGTCTGGATCCAGTCGAGCATCCTCGGCATGACGACCTCCCTGGAGTGGGCTGTGACTTGCAAAGTAATAGTGACTTGCGGAAATGTCAAGCGGGCGGGTACACTCGGAGCATGCCGAAGCGGTACGATCAGCCCTGCCCCGTCGCCAAGACCCTGGAGCTCGTGGGCGACCGCTGGACCCTCCTGGCCGTCCGCGACCTGCTACCCGGGACGAAGCGCTTCCAGGACTTGCTGGCCTCGCTCCCGGGAATCGCGCCGAACATCCTCTCGGCCCGGCTCAAGCTGATGGAGGAGCACGGGCTGGTGACGCGCCGGTTCTACTCGGACCACCCCCCGCGCGCGGAGTACGCGCTGACCGACAAGGGACGGGAGCTGGGGACGATCGTGGGAGCGCTCGCCACCTGGGGCTCCCGCCACGTGTACAGGCAGGCGAAGCTGGTCCACGCCGGGTGCGGGCATCCGGTCACGTTGGGCTATTACTGCCCGGATTGCGGTGAGCGGGTGCGGGGCGCGGAGATCACGCTCAAGCGCGGCCGCGCCGCCGGGAAGTCTGGCAACTCCTCTCGTTGAGCACCGGCGTCGTCCTGACTCGCCTCGCGGCAATCTGGCATGTCCCGCCGCCCGCGTGCTGTCCACCGGGTCCGTAAGCCTTCGTCACCTCGATCGTCGCGCGCGCTCGTGGTATGGCATCGCGCGTGCAACTTCCTCCCCGGGCTCGGACGAAGCGCCGGCCCGAGGAGGACGGATATGGCTCGCTTCGTACCACTGCTGCTACTGGTCGCCGCGCTCTCGGCCAGCTGCGCGCTCCTGCCCGCCACGCTGCAGCCAACTCCTGTCAACGCGCTTCAGCAGCTCAAGGAGCGTCGGGCCGACCTCGAGGGCCATTCGCGGGCGTGCTTCGATCGCGGTTGGGGCTCGAACCCCGCGTACGACCGCATGACCTCTCGGGAGGCCCGCCTGAAGGCCGAGGAGCTCATCGCGAATCACACGCAGCGGTTGGCGGACTGGGAGACGTGCCATCGCACGATCGGGCCCAAGCTCGAGGCCTATCGCGCCGCCGTCGAGCAAGCCAAGCGCCACATCCGCTCGGCGCCTCAGGTCAGCCCTGGCGAAGCCGACCAGATCGGTCAGCTCCTCGACCGGTCCGTCCACGGCACGGCCACCCTCATCCGCGACGCCTACCCCACGGTCATCGAGCTGGAGCGTGCCTACGTGGAATACTTCCGCCAGCTCCAGGTCAGCCCCCCCACCGACCGGAAGGGGCTCGTCTTCCCCGGGCACATCGAGAACCACGAGCGCCGGGTGATCCGGGCCATGCACGAGCATGTGGCCAGCGCGGCTTCGTACCTGGAGGGGTTCTACCGGCTGGCCCCGTCCCCGGAGACCCGGGCCCGGATGAACGCCGCCCGGATCATGGCAGCGATCTATCGCGGGCTCGACCACGTCACATCCGACGACGAGCGGAGCGAAGCGCAGCGGCTCCGCGACTTCCAGCTCGAAGTGCAGGTGGCCCGCAAGGTCGTGGAGGGCGAGATCGCCGACCCCGCATACGCGAAGTTCAGACCGCAGACGGTCGCGCGGTACCGAACCATGCTGGGCGAGCTGCAGAAGGCCGACCGGGCGCTCGGCAAGCTGGTGACCCGCTCCGAGCGCGGCCCGGGCGCCGCGAAGGCCCGGCAGTCGGACAAGGTCCTGGCCAGGTTCCAGGCTGAAACGCACAAGCTGCTGGCCGGGGTGCAGGACCACCTGGACCGCGTGGAGCAGCTGGCCCACTCGATCGACGCCGAGCCCTGAGCGACGTGCCGGGGGCGGCGGCGCCCCTCAGCGCCGCCGTCCGGCTGCGGCGACGCCAAACCCCGCCCCCAGCACTCCCGCCACCGCGTTGAAGTAGGCGAGCGCCCCGAACCCCCACTGGCCGATCAGCCAGCCACCGAACGCGCCAGCACCGAGCCAGCCGATGCTCTGAGTCGTAGTGTTGAGGCCGAGCACGGCGCCCCGCACGCCGGCCGGCACTTCGCTGAGCGCCGCCATGAGCGCGGGCCGGCCCACGGCGTTCGCGAGGGTGAAGACGAAGCCCAGCGCGATCGAGCCGCCGAGCCCCGGCTGCCACAGCAACAGGGGCAGAGCGAGCACACCGGTGACGAGCGACGATGCGGCAAAGGCCAGCGGGCGGTCGGGCACACGGTCAGCCAGCGGCCCGCCGAGCAGGTTGCCAGCCAGATTGCCGGCCGCCACCAGAGCCAGCGCCACGGCGAGGCTCGTGAACGAGACGGCGTAGGTGGCGATGAGGTACGTCGCCAGGTAGACGGCCACCGCGACGAAGCACGCGCGCTCCATCGCGCTGGCGCCCAGCAGGGCCACCAAACGCCTGTCCAGCACGGCGCGGAGCGAGATCGCCGCGGCCGGCCCCTCGCCCCCGCGGTGGCCGCCACGCGGCAAGGTGAGCCAGAGCGGCGGGATGAGAGCGAGCATCGCCAGACCCTGCAGTCCGATGCCTCCGCGCCAGTCCAGCCAGTTCGCGACGAAGGTGACCAGCGGCACGCCGAACACGAAGGACAACGACTGGCCGTTCAGCACGGTGCCCAGCGCGCGCCCTCGCTCGGTGGACGGCACGTGATCCGACACCGCCGCGAACATCACTGTCGTATAGGCGCCTCCCCCGATCCCCCCGATGAGCTGGGCCAGCGCCGCCACCGGGTACGAAGGCGCCAGCGCCAGCAGGACCCGTGAGCCGCCCAGCACAAACAGACCGGCCAGGAGAACGGGCCGGCGGCCGAGCCGGTCGGACGCGGGGCCGGCCACCAGCGAGACGATGCCCCAGGAAACCGAGCTCACCGCAACGAGGCTCCCGACGAGGGCCAGATCGGTCTGGAGGTCCTGCGCCATCGCGAGCAGGAACGGCGCGATGGCGATTCCGGCGCTCGTGGCCAGGAAGACGCCGCCGGTGAGAGCGGCGAGCGCGAGCCGGGACAGGGTGGGCCCCTTTCGATCCTGAGGTTGGGGTAGCCCCCGCACTCTAGCACGGGTGCTTGTCAGCGGCTGCCGGGACGGCTACGCTCGTGCGGCGAGGATCGCTCGGGCGGGGAGGACGGTGTCCAGGAAAGGAGCTTCGATGGAGCGTGAGGCGACGGCAGCGCTGGCCCGGTTCGCAGCGGGGCTCACCTACGACGACATTCCGGAGCGCACCCGCGAGGCCGGCAAGCGGTTGCTGCTGGATGCCCTGGCCTGCGCGCTGGCCGGGCACCGCGGCGACGAGACGCATCAGGTGGCCGCGCTGGCCGGGGCCCTCGCCCAATCGCGGGAGAGCAGCATCATCGGCGGCGATCGGCTCTCGCTCGCGGGCGCCACGGTCCTGAACGGATATCTGGTAACCGCCGTCACCATGTGCGACGTCCACCGTCCCACGGCCACGCACGTCACTCCCGAGGTCGTTCCGCCCGCGCTCGCCATCGCCGAGCGCGATGCCCGATCGGGGCGCGATCTGCTCGTGGCCCTCGCGGTCGGCTGCGAGACAACAACCCGCGTCGGCGTGGGACTGGACTACAAGGCGTTCCGCGACCGGGGCTGGCACGGGCCCGGCGTCATCGGCCCCTTCGGCGCGGCGGCGGCCGTGGGCCGGCTCCGCGGCTTCGACGCCGACACCATGGCCGCGGCGTTCGGTCTCGCCGGGAGCCAGGCCGCGGGCACCTACGCGGCGTGGGGAACGCCGACGGTCAAGTTCCACCAGTGTCGCGGTGCGCTGTCGGGGCTCCTGGCCGCGCTGCTGGCCGAGCAGAAGTTCGTGGCCACCCGCCAGTTCCTCACTGCTGCCGATGGGGGCCTATACCAGAGCTACTCGAACGGCGGCCACCCAGAGGCGGTCACCGATTCGCTCGGCGCGCGATGGGAGCTGGAGCAGATCGCGCTGCGCCTGTGGCCCTCCGCCTCCGCCACCCAGGGCATGGTCACGGCGATGTTCGACCTGGTCAACGCGCACCGGCTGACTCCCGCGCGGACGAAGCGGCTACGCGTGTCCCTGGGCAAGGGCGCGTACGACCTGCACGCGGGCTTCTCGCGATGGCAGGGAAAGTTCGAGGCGCTCCTGTCCGCTCACTACGCCGCCGCCGCGGTCCTGCACGATGGGGAGCTGTCGCTCGCCCAGTTCGAGCGGGAGCGCTACACGGACCCCACGCTACAGCGGTTCGCCGCGCAGCAGGTAGAGGTGGCCTGCGATCCCACCCTGATCGCCTCCCAGGCGGTGGTGGAAGCGGACACCGCCGAGGGGACGACCATCACTGTGCGGTGCGAGCATCCCCGGGGCGCCCCGGAGAATCCACTGTCGTGGGCCGAGCTCGAGAAGAAGTTCCGAACCTACGCCCGGGCCCGGCTGTCCGACTCGCGCATCGAGCAGGCGCTGCGTATCGTCTCGCACCTGGAGCGGCTCGACTCCACGCAGACACTGATGGAGCTGCTCAGGTCCGAGCGCGGCGCGTAGTCTCGACGGGGAAGCGTCAGGAGAGGCGGCGCGCCTCGAGAACGGCCAGCCACTCGGGGACGTCGAGTGCGGTCCGCAGCTCCGGATCGACGCCGTCGATCCGGGTATCGAGCCGGCGGATCTCGGCGAGCAGCTCCCCTGGTCGTCGACACTCACCGCGTCATACAATCAGGCTCGCTCCGACGGGTCAGTGTCCCGGTTGGGATGCCCCGCCGCGTGGCGGCCGCCGATGGCGGGCAGTCGATAGCCCAGGCCGGGCAGCTCCCAGACGCCGGCGCCGCCCGGATTCATGTCCGCCGCGATGCTGGCGTCGATCAGGTAAGGCTTGCCCGCCGCGATCGCATGCCGGACTGCGTCGCCCAGTTCGCCCGCCTTCTCCACGCGCGCGCCCTCCACGCCAGCGGAGCGCGCCATGGCCGCGAAGTCCGGGCTGTAGGGCTCGCTCGACTTGGGATAATGGAAATCGGTGACCAGCTCGCGCCCGCCCAGGTAGCCGCGCTGCAGCCCGCGGATGGAGGCGTAGCTGTAGTTGTTCCAGACGACCCACACCACCGGGATGTCGTACTCGACAGCCGTGCCCAGCACGCTGGCGTGCATGAAGAACGCGCCGTCGCCACACACCGAGACGCACGGGCGCCCGGGCGCGGCGAGCTTGGCGCCCAGCACACCGGCCACCCCGAAGCCCATAGGCCCGAATCCCATCGAGCCGACCAGCGAGTCCGGCCGCCGGGGACGGCAGAACTGGAGCAGCCAGTTGTGGTGGACCCCGATGTCGCTCACCAGCACCGCGTCGGCCGGCAGCGCCCGATCAATCTCGTGCGCGGCGCGCTGCGGATGGATCGGCGTGGTGTCCGCGCGGTAGCCGGGCGCGGTGAACTCCTCCCACTGCTTGCGGTAGCCCTCGATCGCGGCGAGCCACGCGGCCCGGCTGGGCTCGCCCCCCCGCGGCAGGCGGCGCTGATCCAGCTCGGCCAGGATCTGACGCAGGAACGTCCGCACGTCGGCCATCAGGCCGAGGGCGACAGGATAGTTGCGGGCGATCTCATCGGGATCGATGTCCACGTGGATCAGCTTCGTCGGGGGGATGCTGAAGGAGTAGCCCGGAATCCAGCTACTCGACGTGCGGTCGTCGAAGCGCACGCCCAGGGCCAGCAGCACGTCGGCCTGGCGGGCCGCGTGATTAGCCTGGTAGGTCCCGCTGCGCGAGACGAGGCCCAGGGCCAGCGGATGCTGGGTGTCGATGGCGCCCATTCCGCTGGCCGAGCACGCCACCGGGATCTGCAGCCGCTCGGCGAGCGCGACCAGATCGGCGGCCGCCCCGCCGTACTTCACCCCCTGGCCCACCACGATCACCGGGCGCTCGGCGCCGAGCAGCAGGTCGACCGCCCGGCGCAGGCCGTCGGGATCGGCCCCGCAGCGCGAGGTGATGTTCGCGTTCCAGTCTGCCGCGCGGGGCATCTCCACGTCGGCCTCTTCCTTGAAGATGTCGAAGGGCACGTCGAGCACGACGGGGCCCGGGCGGCCGGTCACCATGGTCTTCCAGCCCTGCCGCACGGCCAGGGGGACCATGTCTACGCGGGTAGGCTGGAACACGCGCTTGCAGTAGGCGCGCACGGTCGAGGGGTAGTCGGCCTGATGGAAGCGGTAGGTCTCCTGGAAGGCGCCCCGGTTGAACTGGCTCGTGGGGACGTTGCCGGTCACGGCCAGGAAGGGGACGGAATCGAAGAACGAGTTGGCGAGGCAGATCGGCAGGTTGGCGGAGCCGGGCCCGCACGACGTGAACGTGGCGACCGGCTGCCCGGCCACGCGGTAGTAGACGTCGGCCATGAAGCCGGCCACCGTCTCGTGATGGACGGAGAGCGCCTTGATCTCGTCGGATCGCTCGTAGAACGCATCGATGAGGCTGATGTTGCCATG
Organism: Candidatus Methylomirabilota bacterium; assembly: GCA_035457825.1. Lineage (GTDB taxonomy): Bacteria > Methylomirabilota > Methylomirabilia > Rokubacteriales > CSP1-6 > 40CM-4-69-5. The sequence goes on along the minus strand of DATIAY010000057.1, from coordinate 2,336 downwards.
GCCGCACAGGCCGAAGAGATAGGGCACCTTCTCCTGGATGAGGTAGTCGACGATGATCTGGCCTCCGTTCATACGCGCCATGACGTCCCTTCCCTCCGGGTGTGGTCTTACCCCTCCAGTGTTACCACGAAGCAGCTCCCCCGGGAGTCGCGCCCCCGGTAGCGCGCATCGCCGCCGTGCCGGCGCGCGATCTGGCGCACCAGGGCCAGCCCCAGTCCGGCGCCCACGCTCGGCCCGGCGCCGGTGAACCGGTAGAAGGGCTGGAACACCGCCTCCCGCGCCCCGTCGGGGACGCCAGGCCCCTCATCGCACACACTGAGCTCCACGCCACGCCCGGCGCGGCCCACGCGCACCCGGATGGGCGGCGCGCCGTGGCGCCGGGCATTCTCCAGGAGGTTGCGGATCAGCCGCCGGAGCAGGCGCCCGTCGCCGCGCACGGTAACCGGCTCGCCGTCGAGCTCGGCGGCCTCGTAGCGCGCGCACTCCTCGGAGGCCAGCGCGAGGAGGTCCACCTCCTCGTCCACGTCACGCCCCCTCACGACCTCCAGGCGACTGAATACGAGAATTTCGTCGATCAACGCATCGAGTTCGGCGATGTCCTGCTCGAGGTCGCGCCGACGCCGGGGATCGGCGCTCTCCTTCATGAGCTCCACGGCCATGCGGATGCGGGCCAGCGGCGTGCGCAGCTCGTGAGAGGCGTTGGCCAACAGCGCCTTGTGGGCGCCGACGAGCTCTTCGATCCGACCGGCGGCGCGGTTGAAGCTCTCGGCGAGTCGCGCCACTTCGTCACGGCCTTCGACCTTCACCCGGGCCCCGAGATCGCCGGCCCCGAGCGACTCGACCCCCGCCTGCAGGCGTTCCAATCGCCGGGTGAGCCGGCGCACCACGGGATAGGCGCCGACTCCGACGGCAAGGGTGACCAGGGCGAGCGCGAAGAACAGGCCGAAAGCCGGACGCCGGCGCTCGGGGGGCATGCGGGCGACCAGCCACCGGCCGTCGGGCAGATGAATGGCCCCGGCCGGCGGGTCACCCCAGCGGCGCAGCCAGCCGCCGCGGTCGCGGTCGGCGTCCGGCGATGGCACGGGACGGCCGACGGACGCCAGCCGCGTGCGATCGGCCGCGAACAGCGCGACGTCGGCGCGCAGGTTGGCGGCGAGCCGCTCCAGCGCCACCTGCTGCTCGGATGGCGGCGCTCCGGCGGGCGGCAGCACGTTCTGGGCGAGCGTCCCGGCCACCGCGAAGGCCTGACCGGCGGGCCCGGCGTCGCCGAGCTGGCGTCCCAGCACACCGGCCACGAGCGCGAACACCGCCAGGCTCGCGAGCACGGCGAGATAGATGCGGAGATAGAGCCGGCGCATCAGTCCTGCTGCCGGGCGAAAACGTAGCCGGCGCCGCGCACGGTGAGGACGCGGCGCGGCCGCCTGGGGTCGTCTTCGATCGCCGCGCGGATCCGCGAGATGTGCACGTCGATCGAGCGATCGAAGGCCTCCAGGGCCTCACCCTTGACCAGATCCATCAGAGCCTCGCGCGACAGCACCCGCCCGGCCTTCTCGGCGAGGGCGACCAGCAGCGTGAACTGGTGGGCGGTGAGGCTCCGCTCGGCACCGTCGACGCGGACGACGCGGGCATCGCGATCGATCTCGAGCCGGCCGAAGCGCAGGTTCTGCCGCCCGCCCGGCTCGCGCCGGCGCAAGATCGCGCGCAGGCGCGCCAGCAACTCCCGCGGCTCGAAGGGCTTGGGCAGGTAGTCGTCGGCGCCCACCTCCAGGCCGACGACGCGGTCCATAGCGTCGCCGCGGGCGGTGAGCATCAGCACCGGCAGGTCCGATCGCCCACGTACCTGCCGGCACACCTCGAGCCCGTCCATGTCGGGGAGCATGAGGTCGAGCACGAGCGCGTCAAAGGGCTCCCGGGCGAGCCGCTCGAGCCCGGCCCGGCCGGCGGCGGCAATGGAGACACGAAAACCCGCCTCACCGAGATATTCGGCCACCATCCCGGCGAGGCGGGAATCGTCCTCGATCAACAAGACGTGGGGCGCCACCCCACCAGTCTACCCGCGGTGCCCGTGCCGGCGGCCGATGCGCTCGGCCAACTGCTTGCGCTGCTCGGGCGTGAGCACGTCGGCCACGTCGGCCAGCGCCTTGACGAAGCGCTGGGAGGCCTGCTCGGCCAGCCTGAGCTGGTCGACGCGTAACGCCTCGAGCGCGGCGCGATCAACGGTGTCCTTCGACAACAGCTCGAGACCCTGCCGGCGCGCCTCGTGCAGCCGGCCACGCAGGGGGAGCAGGTCGGCGGCCGCCGCCTTCACGATAGGGGCGAGCTGCTGCTTCTGGGCG
>DATIAY010000056.1:0-2192 GCA_035457825.1 Candidatus Methylomirabilota bacterium | reverse complement strand
AACGCCGGGAGGAACTTCTCGTAGACCAGCACCCCGAAGCTGCAGGCGTGGGCGGCGATGACGGTGACGCCTTCGTCGAGCGGCGAGCGGAGCCGTGACGGATCGCCGACCGATTGATCGCGGCCGATCAGACTGAACTCGTACCCGACGTGACTAAGGAGCGGCAAGCGGCGGTCCGCCAGCGCTCGGTAGAACGCCTTGTATTCCACTCGCCCCGGATCAAACTGCTGGGCGTTGGGCAGCACCTTGACCAGCGCGGCCCCCGCCTCGGCACAGCGATGGACCTCGTCGACCGCGTCGCGCCGCTGCGGATTGATCGAGACACCGGCCAGGAACCGCTCGGGCTGGGCGTGCGCCGTCGCGAGCACGTAGTGTTGCTGACTCGTGAAGTGTCCGCTTGATTTTGACACGTGATCTGTCCGCTTTACGCTCTGGGCCCGATGGGGAGCCGAGGGCCCCTGCGGCGGGGGCCGCCGGGCCGCTTCGGGGGATAGCCGGATATGGGCCGGCTGGTCGAACGCGCTCCTCGGGCCCAATGCGCCCGCGCGTGTGTCGGTCGGGGGGCCGTGGCCGGGTCCACCGGTCGGCCATGGCGGTCGTAGACTCCCAGACAGCGGGGCCCGTGCCAGACGGTGTGGCGCCCATCGAGATGCCGGCGGACGAGGACGCGGAGGCCCGCACACGTCCGGCGCCCCGGCTGCTTCGCCACCTGCAGCGGCACGGCCTCGAGCGTGACGACATTGTCCGGCCCAACCGTCCGCTCTTCTTCGTGGCAGAGGAGGGTCTCCAGGTCGACGCCCTCGCAGGCGACGAAGGCGGGGTGAGCCTCGGCCGGCGGGCGGGCGAACTCCTCGTTGTAGGCCGGGATGAACTGCTCTCGCAGGTAGGCGTTGGCCGCCGCGACCGTCGCGACCCCGTGGAGCTGGAGCTCCTTGACGAGCCGATCCTGGAGCGTGCGATTGAGCCGTTCGCTCCGGCCCCGGGCCTGGGGCGAGTACGCCGGGATGTGCTCGATCCCGAGCCGGGCCAGCGCCCGGCCGAGCTGGGTGGGATGCCGGGGATCGACTTTGCCGCCCACCCGAGGCGTGTAAAAGGCCCAGCGGGCCCGGTCGGTGTAGAGCGCGATCGGCAACCCGTGAGTCGTGAAGACGCTCTGAAGGGCCGTCATGACGGCCTCGGTGGTCTCGCCCGGCCAGAGCTGGGCGTAGAGGAGCTGCTTGGTGGCGTCGTCCAGGACGGCGATGAGAGTCTGCCGCTCGGCCGGGCAGCGCGCCAGCCAGGCGTGCCGGCTGCCGTCCAGATGCAGCAGCTCCCCGAAGCAGGGGCGGGGCTCGCGCCGGCGGCAGTGGCGGCCGCGGGCGCGGCCCTTCGGGACCAGGCCCGCCTCCTGCAGCGCGAGCTTGACGAAGCTGTACGAGTAGCGGACACCGTGATCCCGGCGCGCGAGCCGATGGAAGTGGCGGACGTTGAAGCCGCGGTAGCGCTCCCGGTACACGCGGACGATGTGCTGGATGTCGCCCAGCGGGGCGCGACGCCCGGACGGCCGGCGACGATGGTCAAAGAGCCCATAGAGCTGATCGGCCTGATACCGGGCCCGCCAGCGGCGCAGACTCCGGGGGTGGATCCCCAAGATGTCGGCGGCCTGCAGCCAGCTGATCGTCCCACTGAGCGCCCGTACGATGACCTCCTGCATCCGCATCGCCCGCTCCACGGCGGCCCGGGCAACGACCATGGGCACCTCCCTCTGTTACCCATGGCTGTACCGGGGCTCGCCCGAAAAGCGGACACTTCCTGTGCTCTCGGGAGCGGACAGATCATGTGCTCCCTACACGTCGCGAGCACGTAGTTGTTGCCGACCAGGAAGTCGGTACTGTTCCAGTCGAGCTGACCGTGCGCGTCGTAGACCGCATCCATGCCGAGCAGCACGGCCTGCTGCACCCACCGCGAGCGGGTCAGCTCGTTCAGGAGATCAGCGATGTACTTGCGGTTGGCGCGGGGCGGATCGCGGACGTCGAGGGCGTGCTTGTGGAGCAGGAGGCGAAATAGCGGGCTCCGTAGCATCCGGGGCGAGACGTAACAACCGTTGTCGCCTTCGGGGAGTGCGGCGAGGTGGACATGGCAGTCGACGAGGGCCCCACCGCCGGCGAGACTCACCGCGGAGGGTTCTCGCACTGGGGCCGGGACCACCAGCG
>DATIAY010000055.1:0-2006 GCA_035457825.1 Candidatus Methylomirabilota bacterium | reverse complement strand
CGCATCAAGATGGGCGACTTCTTCACCATGTACGGCACCCGGGACCTCAAGGGCTTCCAGGGCAACCCGTTCCTGCACTTCTGGAACGCCTGGGTCCCGCGCTGAGGTCGAGTCCGTCCCGGCCGGTCCGCAGGCGGCAGGCGCGGTGACGGGCGAACGCGTCCCGACTACGCGCCCGTCGGCGCCAGGCGGGGCGAGGGTAGAATCACGGCATGGCGGGACCGGGGAGGTCCGATGATGGAGATCAAGCGCCTGGGCGCGCAGATCGGGGTGGAGATCGGGGGCGTCGACGTCAAGACGCTCGACGACGGCGGCTTCGCGGCAATCTATCGCGCGTGGCTCGACCACAACGTCGCGGTGGTGCCGGACCAGGATCTCCAGATCGAGGACTTCCTGCGGTACAGCCGCCGCTTCGGCCAGGTCGTGCCGCACCCGTCCAAGATGACGCGCCACCCCGACTACCCCGAGATCACCCTGCTCGGCGTCAACAAGTTCGGCGCCGACGGCCGGCTCGACATGGCGATCTACCGCCGCGGCGCCGAGGGGTGGCACACCGACGGCGCCTACGACGAGGAGCCGTTCAAGGCCACCCAGCTCTACGCGCTGGCGGTGCCGAGCAGCGGCGGCGACACCTGCTTCGCCAGCATGTACGCCGCCTACGACGCGCTGCCGGCCGGGCTCAAGCAGCGGCTGGAGGGGCGGACAGGAGCGTTCACCTACGGTGGGCGTCGGAAGGCGACGGCGCTGCTGAACGAGGAGGACCGCGACTGGACGCCGGTCTTCCACCCGATCATCCGCACCCATCCGGAGACCGGGCGCCAGGGGCTCTACTTCGATCCCGGCAAGATCCTGCGGATCGAGGGGCTGGAGGAGGCCGAGAGTGACGAGCTCATCGAAGAACTGACGAGCCGCATGATCCAGCCGGAGGGAGAGTATCGGCACCGCTGGCGGAAGGGCGACGTCGTGATCTGGGACAACCGCTGCTCGTACCACAAGGCGGCGGGCGACTATCCCCCGGAGGAGGACCGGATCCACTGGCGCGTATCGATCAAGGAGCGCACGCATAAGAACGGAGAGCAGTGATGACGATCGTCGCGCGCATGCTCACGCAGGAGCAGGACGCCATCGGCGGTTACATGGCGCAGCCCGGCGGGCCCGGCCCGCGGCCGGGGGTGCTGATGGTGCACCACGCCCACGGGGTCACCGCCGACTACAAGATCGACGCCTACCGGCTGGCCCAGCTCGGCTTCACCGTGCTGGCGCCGAGCCTCTTCAACATGTTCGGGATCCCCGGCACCGATCACATCGGCCAGGGCGCGGAGCTGCAGGCCAAGCACTCGGACCCCGAGTTCCTCGGCAAGATGGACGAGGCGTGGCGCTACCTGATCGATCGGCTGGGCGCCGATCCCACGCGCACGGCGTGCATCGGCCACTGCATGGGCGGCCGGCTGCTCATCCCCTTCGCCGCCGATCACCCGAGCGTGAAGGCGATCGTGCTCTATTACCCGTCCGTCCGCGACGAGCCGGAGACCTCCCACCGGCCGCGTCACGCGTTCCACCTGGCGAAGACGCTGCGGTGCGCCTCGCTCGTCTTCTGCGGCGGCCTGGACTACATTGCCACCCCCGTCATCCAGGGGCCGCTCTGGCAGAGCTTCGTGGCCAGCAGGGCGCCAGTGGAGTGGCACTTCTTCTCGGACGCCAACCACGGCTTCCGCCACCCCGACAACACCGGCTTCCAGCCCCACTACGCCGACCTCACCTGGCCCCTGGTGACCGACTTCCTGCAGCGGCGCGTGTGAGCCAGGGCGGCAGGTCCTGAACGCCGTCGGCTAGACTTTGATTCCGAGCAGCCTCGCCGCGGTCCCGCCGAGGATCGCCACGCGGTCGTCGTCGCTCAGGCCGGGGGTGGCGAGGATGTGGTCGACGGAGGTCGTCGTCCACGGATACGGGTAGTCCGTGCCCATGACGATCTGGCCCGGGCCCGTCTCCGCCACCAGGTGGCGGAG
>DATIAY010000054.1:0-5257 GCA_035457825.1 Candidatus Methylomirabilota bacterium | reverse complement strand
GCGACGGCCGGCCTCATCGGCGCCGACCGCATGTGCATCTCGACGGATTACCCTCACTTCGACTCGAACTTCCCCCACGTCTCCACCAACCTGCTCAAGAACGTCCCGCGCGAGACGGCGGCACAGATCTTCATGGGGGGCGCGCACCTCTACGGCTTCACGGAGGTCGATTTCACGAAGGCCGACGCCGCGGCGGCGATGAGTGCCCGCGCCGGCGGGTGAGCGGCGGACGATCGGGGAGGGGGGCGCGAGCCGCTCCCCTCCTCGATCGTCGGTTCTCCTACTGGGCGAGCCAGACCTTCATGAACGTGTTGTTGTCGTAGACCGTCGGCGCGAACTTGTAGCCGCGCAGGCGCCTGTCCACGAAGTGGAAGCCCTCCACCCACGCCACGGGGACGGCGTTGGTGTCCCTGGTGAGGATGTGGCGCTGCAGCTCGTGGAGGATCTTCTTGCGCTTCTCACGGTCCGGCTCCTTGAGGGAGCGCTCGGTGAGCTCGTCCACCTTGGCGTCGGACCAGCGTCCCCAGTTGCTGCCGGCGCCCGTCCGGTACACGAGGGTGAACAGGTCGGACGGGTCGACGGTCACCATCGCCCGGTCCTGGGTGGGCAGGAAGACGAAGTCGCCCTTGCCGAACACGGAGAAACCGGCCGCGCTCTCGTAGGTCTTGATCGTCCCGCGGATGCCGATCTTCCGGAGCTGGGACAGCATGAGCTGGGCGCGGTCGACGTAGTTGCCCACGGAGCGGACGGCCGCCTCGACGTCGACGCCGTTCGGGTAGTGCTTCTCCACCAGCCGCTTGGCCTCCGCGATGTCCTGATCCTTGGGCTGCCGGCACCCGGGCAGCTTGTTCACCTCTTCGAGCGGAAGGGCGAAGTCTCCCACGAGCTTGGGATCCAGCACCGCGCACGGCACGCCGGCGCCCTCCAGGGCCTTGGCGACGATCTCCTGGCGGTCGATGGCCAGGTGCACGGCGCGGCGCATGTCCGGGTTGTCGAAGGGGGGCTTCTGGGTGTGGAAGAAGGCCAGGAAGAGGGTGTTGATCGTGTTCTGCCCGACCTGCACCTCGTCGCCCCGCGCCCGCCTCAGCTCCTCGGCATCGCTCTTCTTCATCGGCGGCCAGGTGTCCCACAGCATCACGCGCCCGGCCTTGGCGGCGGCGAGCTGGGTGGGGAAACCGACCAGCACGAACTGCTTGACGCCGTCGAGGTACGGCAGCCCCGGGATGAAGTAGTCCTTGTTCTTCTCCCACTCGACCACGCTGCCGCGCTCGTAGCGCTTCAGCTTGAAGGGGCCGGTGCCGATCTGGGCCTCCGGCCGAGAGAGGTCGTTGGAGAACTTCTCCAGCACGTGCCTGGCGACGACGCGGCACCAGGCGGAGGCGAGGTACTCGAGGAACGGGGCCGCGGGGAACTTGAGCTGGATCTGCATCGTGTGGGGGTCGACGGCCTCCACGCTGGCGACCACCGGCTTGAGCATCGAGCCGCAGCGCGGGCTCTTGAAGTCGGGGTGGAGCACGCGGTCCAGGCTGGCCTTCACGTCGGCCGACGTGAAGGGCTTGCCGTCGTGCCACTTGACGCCCTTGCGCAGGTGAAAGGTGTAACCCTTGCCGTCCGGCGACACCGTCCAGCGCTCGGCGAGGTCACCGGTGATCTTGGCCGGGTCGTCGGGATCGTGGTGCAGGAGACCGCTGTAGATGCCGGCGACGGCCTGCTGGACCGAGAGCGGCGACTCGGCGTGAATGTCCAGGCGGCCGGGATCGCCGTAGACGTACCAGTTCAGGATGCCCCCGGGGCGGGGCTTGTCCTGGGCCTCGGCGCGGGCCGTGACGGCCAGCGCCGCAACGGCCACCAGGCCCACGGCGACCACGAGGAGGACGGCGATCGGGACGAGCATGCGGATTCTCATCGAAAGTCCCTCCCTGGCCCCGCGCCGCGGGCGGCGGCGGCTCATCCGAGCCCGCCCCGCAGCCGGGGGTCTGTGAGATCGCGGATCGCGTCACCGAGCATGTTCAGGCCGAGGACGGTCAGGCTGATGGCGACGCCGGGAAAGAAGATCAGCCAGGGCGCAGTCTCGAGCGACTGTGTCCCGGCCGTCAGCATGCCGCCCCACGACGGCTCGTCGGGGGGCGCGCCCAGTCCGAGAAAGGAGAGCGCCGCCTCCACGACGATGGCGTAGGCGATGTTGACGGTGACCAGCACGACGTAGGTGGCGAAGGTGTTCGGCAGGACGTGGCGGATGATGATGCGCCACTCGGAGCAGCCGGCCGCCCGCGCCGACTCGACGAACGGCGTCTCCTTGAGTCCGAGGGCGACCGAGCGCAGCGTGCGGGCGGCGGTCGGCGTCAACAGGATGGCCAGGGCCATGACCACGTTGTCGATGGACTGGCCCAGGGCCGCCATCAGCGAAAGGGCCAGGATGATGGGCGGCAGCGCCATCAGGCTGTCCACCATCCGCTGGCTCACCGCGTCGGCCACACCGCCGAAGAAGGCGGCCACCACGCCCCACAGCCCGCCGAGGGTGATCCCGAAACCGACCGAGAGCAGGCCCACGTAGAGCGAGAGACGGGATCCCCAGATCACCCGGCTCAGCACATCGCGGCCGAGGTGGTCCGTTCCCATCGGGAACTCGGCGCCGGGCGGGACGTACGCCGCGAAGGCTGCGTCCTTGGGCCCGTGCGGCGCGAGCTGGGGAGCGAAGATAGCGGTCGCGATCAGGACACCCAGGATGACGGCGCCGATCGCGCCCAGTGGCTGCCGGACGACGAACCAGCCCACCCGCCCGAGCGCCGTCCGGCTGCCGGCGGCCTCGCCCGCATCGGAGGCAAGGACCTCGCGGCCGGCGCCGACGACCAGCTCCTGGTCGGCCATGTCAGTGCATGGGGGGCAGTGGGTGCCCGCCATGCCCCCCGGCGCTCGGGGCGCACCGGCGCCGCCGTGACGCCCCTCGACTCCGCGATTGGCTCACGGCCATCCTCAGGCGTACCGGATCCGCGGGTCGAGCCACCCGTAGAGCAGGTCGACGAGCAGGTTGATCGTGAGGAACACGAGAGCCATGACGAAGACGATCGCCTGCACGGTGGGATAGTCGCGGTAGCTCACCGCCTGCACGAGCGCCGTTCCCATCCCGGGGATGGCGAAGATGATCTCCATGATGACGATGCCGCCCAGGAGCCGCCCGCCCCACCAGCCGACGAACGTCACCACCGGCAGCAGCGAGTTCTTGAGGGCGTGACGGTACACGACGGCGCGCTCGCCGAGCCCCTTGGCCCGGGCGGTGCGCACGTAGTCCTGCCGGACGACCTCCAGCATCTGCGAGCGGGTGAGCCGCATGATGGGAGCGCTGATGTAGTAGGCCTGCGCGAGCGTCGGCCACACGAGCTGCTTCAGGTTCTCGGCGGGATCGTCGAGCAGGGAGACGAACTCCAGCGGCGGCAGCCACCGGAAGAAGCGCACGAGGGCCCACAGGATGAGGACGCCCGTGAAGAAGATCGGAAGGCTCAGGCCACTCACGGCCATGACGCGGACCAGGTAGTCGAGCCACGTGTTCTGGCGGACCGCGGATACCACCCCCAGGGGGACGGCCCAGGCGATGGCGACCAGGAGCGTGAGGACGGCCAGCTCCATCGAGCGGGGAAAGCGCTCGTACAGGATCTCGGTGACCGGCCGCCGCTGCGTGTAGGAGTAGCCGAAGTCACCGCGGACGGCGTCACCCAGCCAGGCGAGGTACTGGACGAGGACCGGCCGGTCGAGCCCCAGCTCCGCGCGGATCTGCTGGATCTGCCTTTCCTGGACGGCGCTCGACTCGCTGCCGGACTGATAGACGAGGATCTCGGCGATGTCGCCGGGGACGACGCGCAGCAGCAGAAAAATGAGCAGGGAGGCGCCGAGCAGGGAAGGTACGAACAGCAGGAGTCGTCGCGCCAGATACTTGTGCATCCGGACACGCACCTCTGTGTGCAGGCTCGGGTCGGGACGATCTCGCTCGTGACCCCGGGCGGCGCCGGCGCCCGGGATCGTTTGGACGCCTATGGTGCGATTGAGCCCAGGACATTGCAACCGTGGATTTGCTCGGGGGATCCCGACCCTGAACGTCCGCGGCGGCGTCGCCTCTCGGGCATCCCTGGTGAAAGATCCGTGCGGCGAACACGATGCAGGCAGCACACAAGTCTGCCGCGGCGGCAGCCTGTCGTGCCAAAGTGCAAGCACACCTGTATTGAGAAGTTGTCAGGATCGATGGTGCCTCCGACCGATTCATTCGCATCAGGCCTTTCGCGGAAAGCACACATTTCGCGCCTGTTCCTCGATGCAGGCATGCCGCCGACCGATTTCCTGGCGCAGAGAAACTTGACACCTCGTCCGAGAGCGGCCGGAGTACTCGGGAGTCGATACATCAGGTCGTTGGTGAACAACACCACGAATTTTTCTGCCGCGATCGCAAGATCCCACACGCAGGAGCGCCGTCCTCGCCGTCGACGCATGACCAGGTAGCTCCGGGCAGTCCGTCTACACCCGCACCGGCCTAGGACTCGCGCAGAGCCAACTCTGCGAACCTGCGTCACTCCGGCAGGTGGCACGGCCGTTGCCCCACAGTCGCGCATATTCGAGAGGGAGCACTTTGAGACGCCTATTGGCTATGCGACGCCCTTTGCGTGTCGGACTGCAAGCCGTCATCCTCGCACTGGGATTGTCACTCGCGGTCCCCGCCCCCGACGCCGTCACGCGTTTCGCCCAGGCTACTCTCAACGGCGAGTGCACCGGGTTACCGTCGCTCGATATTGGCGGCCAAGACGAAGCGCTCGACGGCACTCTCCTGACTGGCAACGCGTTCTTCGACGCCACCGGTGTCTCTACGAGCCAGGTCAACCTGACGATCGAGGTCACAAACACGACTGACACGTGGGTAGGGGAGTCGATTGCCTTATTCGGGTTCAACGCCGACCGCTCGGTGGCGGCGTCGTTCGCCTCGGGCGGCGCGGGTACCGTCTTCGATCGCCTCGCGGACGACACGAATTCCCCGAGCTTCAGACGGTCCTCGGGTTCTTGAGCGACCGATCCCAAGAGGAGGAGTCATGCGACAGGCACTCGTAGCGGTGGCAGTGACGGTGGCGATGCTGGTGCCCGTGGCGGCACTGGCGAAGGGGCCGAGCGGTGGGGGCGCGCCTGGCGCCTCTGGCGGCGCCGGCAACAGCGGGGGGGGCACGACCGGAGGCACCGGCAGCTCGCAGGGCACGGCCAGCTCCGGCGGCATCGGCGGCGG
>DATIAY010000053.1:0-12374 GCA_035457825.1 Candidatus Methylomirabilota bacterium | reverse complement strand
ACGGCGTCGTTCACCGAGAGCGAACCGACGCCCAGGAGCTTCCCGTCGCGGCTGAGCAGCGCCGCGCCGCTCCAGTTGACGGTGGCCGGCGCCGTGTAGATCGCCTCGTCGAGCAGATACTCCCAGTAGCCCACGAATGGCCGGCGGGACACCACCACGGCCGGGGCGACCCCGTCGAAGCCCACGATCAGCACCGGCTCCCGGGTCGCGATGTTCGCCGACCGGCCGAACTGGATCGGCTGGATGGGGAGCGGCCGGAGCGATCGCAGCAGGCCGAAGCCGGTGGCGCTGTCGTAGCCCACCACCGTCGCGGGGAAGGACGTGCCGTCCGCCGTGGAAAGCTCCACCGTCTCCGCCTCCAGGATCAGATAGCCGATGGTGAGCACCAGCCCATCGGTGTCGATCACCACGCCGGTGCCTTCGCGCCTGGCTCCCAGCGTCTTATTGGAGCGGGCATCGGCGACGGCTCTGCTGTTCAGCTTGACCACCGACAACGAGTCGACAGTCCGCTTCGGCTGGGCGCGGACTTCGGGAGCGGGGCTCGGCGGAGCGGCGTCGGGTGCTTCCCGCGCCGCCAGTGGCCCCGGCCCCCACGGGCACGCTGCGAGGAACGCGCAGGCGGCAAGCACCGCCCGGCGGCGCCGCGCACCCTGCCGCACTGCGAGTGTGACGTCCATATCAGACCCCCTGGAGGAAGTGTATGCATATCCAGAGGCGGGGCGCGCGACAAAAAAAGGCCCGGAGGACCCCCGGCGGGGCTACGTCGCGGGCACGAGGGCGAAGATCTCGTCACCGAAGCGCTTGCGGGCTTCGTCGTGCAACGGCTTGACGGCGCGGACGAACGCTTCGCGCTCCTCCGGCGTCAAGTCGACGATCGCGCATCCCGAGCTCTCCAGTGTCCGTCGGGCGATCTCCTCTTCCTTGACCGCGAGCTCGCGCTGGGCAGTGATGGCCGCGCCGACGGCGTCCTTCACGGCCGACTGCAGCGCCGGGGGCCAGCCGTCAAAGGCGGTCCGGTTCGCGTAGATTCCGCGGGAGAGGTAACAGTGGCCGGTAAGGGTGACGTAGCGGTGCACCTTGTGCGCGCCGTAATCTACCGTGTTGGCCAGCGGATTTTCCTGGGCATCCACGGCTCCGGACTGGATCATTTCGAGCCCGGGCTTGAGGTCGCAGGGGACGGGAATCGCGCCCAGCAGCTCGAAGGTGCGGCAATGAATCTTGCTCGGCTGCAGGCGGATGCGCATGCCCGCCAGGTCGGCGGGCGTGCGCACGGGGCGCAGCCGGTTCGAGACATGGCGATAGCCGTTCTCGAAGTAGCCCAGGACGCGGTAGTTCGTGCGCTCCTCGATTTTGCGGCTGAGGTACCTTCCGAGCCGCCCGTCCATGGCAGCCCGGGCCTGGGCCACGCCATCGAACAGGAAGGGCAAGTCCGCGAACTCGAGCTCGGGCACGCGGTCCGTCGAGTAGCTCGTGGACTGGTAGGCGATCGTGAGGAGGCCCTGCTCGGCCATCCACAGAACTTCTTCGCCCCGGTACCCGAAGTCCATCACATTCCAGATGTACTTGACGTCCACCGCGTCGCCGAACTCGGTCCGCAGCCGGTCGCCGATCATCTTCAGGGCGCGGCTGTGGGTCGTGGTGGGAGGGCCATAGCCCCCCATGCGGATCTGAATCGGATCGCTCACCTCGGAGCCCTCCTCGCAACCGCCGCAATCGGCGTCGACTATAGCACCGCCCCTTGACGGCGTCGTCGGGCCGACGTATCCCTGAGTCGCCATGAGCCGGCCTGACTCCCCCCGCGATCCGGCCTGGGCCTGGGAAGAGCGCCGGTGGCGCGCCGGGGTAGACAAGGTCCGCGCCGGCCGCTCGCTCCGGCCGCCGCGCTGGAAGAACGGCGCCCGCGTCTGCGTGGCACTCTCCTTCGATTCCGACCACGAGAGCTCCACGCTGCGCGAGGGCTCGGTGTCGCCCGGGCGCCTGTCCCAGGGCGAGTACGGCTCGCGCGTGGGGGTGCCGCGCATTCTGGCCCTGCTCCAGCGCCATCGCATCCGGGCCTCGTTCTTCGTGCCCGCCGTGGTGGCCATGCTCCACCCCGACGAGCAGCGGCGGGTGGTCGACGAGGGCCACGAGCTGGCCATGCACGGCTGGATCCACGAGATGACCAGCGAGCTGACGCCGGCGGTGGAGCGTGACCTCATGCAACGGGCCTTCGAGACGCTGACCAAGCTCGCCGGTCGGCCGCCGGTGGGCGTGCGCTGCCCGTCCTGGGACTTCAGCCCGGCCACGCTGGGGTTGATCCGCGAGCTGGGGCTCGTCTACGACTCGTCGCTGATGGCCGACGACGAGCCCTACGAGCTGCTGGAGGACGGCGAGCCCACGGGGATCGTGGAGCTGCCCGTGGAGTGGATCAAGGACGATGCGCCCTACTTCGGGATGAACCGGGCCTCCAGCATCCGCCCCTACACGCCGCCGTCGGCGGTGCTGGAAATCTTCAAGGCGGAGTTCGACGGGGCCGTCGCCGACGGCGGGCTGTTCCTGCTCACCATGCATCCGCACATCATCGGGCACCGCTCCCGGATCGCCCTGCTGGCCGAGCTGATCGAGCACATCAAGCGCGTGGACGGCGTCTGGTTCGCCACGCACGAAGAGGTCGCGCGGTACTGTCAGAGCTACGCCCGCTAGCTCCGGCAGCGGGCTCCCCGCCGTTGACTGGCTCCAGGTCGCGCGAGAGGCTGCTCCGGCCCTGGGCCCACAGATAATAGACGCCGACCAGGACCGCGATGACGAGCCCGAGCACCGCGGCGGTGCGGGCCGCCGCGAGCAGGGTCGCACGCCCGGGGGGACCGTCGGCCAGGATCGCCTCGGTAAGGCCGGAGTGCGTCGCGGCGGGGGTGGCGGCTACGATACCGGCCAGGCATTCCCAGTAGTTGTGCAGGCCCATCGCCGTGGAGAAGGCGATGACCCGGCCCTCGGGATCGCGCACGACGGTCGCCAGCGCGGAATCGTCGCCGGGAGCCCGCCAGTCCGAGTGCACGCTGGCCACGGCATGCCACGCCATCACCGTGGTGCGCCCGAGGAACCGGCCCTGGACGACGATGCCCCGCGTCAGCCCCCGCGGCGAAAGCTCGACGATCAGGCTGGACGCCGCGCGGTACGCCACCACACCGACGACGCCGATGATCACCAGGAGCTCAGCGGCACCGAGCGCCGCCGCGCCGAGCGCGAGGGTGCCGGTCACCCAGACGATGGCCCAGCGGGCGACGCCGCCCAGGATGGGGTATCGCCGCAGCTGCTGGCCGGACGCGGGAATCGTCCAGGCCTGGTGTTCTCGCCTGGCGTTGTCGGCCATCGCACCAAGCTTGGGCCTGCCCGGCCCGCTCCGCAAGCGGCTCATGGCGGTGCCGGGGGCTGTCCCGCTGGTCATTCCTCGAAGGCGCGAATGCGGCGCAGCTCGGGGAAGAGGTGCATCCACAGGGCGGCCACAGCGATCGTGCCGAGCCCGCCGATGAGGACGGCCGGCACGGGGCCGAAGAGCGCCGCGGCCAGGCCCGACTCGAATTCGCCGAGCTGGTTCGACGTGCCGGTGAAGAGCGAGTGCACCGCGCTCACCCGCCCTCGCATGGCATCGGGCGTCCGGATCTGCACCAGGGAGAATCGGATGACCACGCTGACCACGTCCGAGGCGCCCAGCACGGCGAGCGCGACGAGCGAGAGGACCAGGTTGGTGGAGAGGCCGAAGGCCACGGTGGCCATGCCGAACACGATGACGGCGCGGAAGAGCGTTCGACCCACCCGGCGCTCGAACGGGCGCCGAGCCAGGAGGATCGACATTGCCAGCGCGCCTACGGCCGGCGCCGAGCGCAGCAGCCCCAGACCGATCGGGTCCGTGCCCAGGATGTCCCGGGCATAGATGGGCAGGAGCGCCGTGGCGCCGCCCAGCAGGACGGCGAAGAGGTCGAGCGACATCGTCCCCAGCAGCACCGGGCGGTTGCGGATGAAGGCGACCCCCGAGAACACCGTCTCCAGCGTGACCGGCTCCCGCTCGCGGACCGCTCGCTCGCCGCGGATCAGCGCCGCGCCCAGGGCCGCGACGATGACCAGCGCCGCGATGGTGACGTAGGTGGCAGTGGGACTGAGCCCGTACACGAGGCCGCCGACCGCCGGCCCGACGATGCGGGCCGTCTGATTGGCGGAAATGGACCAGGCCGCCGCCGGCGCGATGAGGGGCCGGGGGACGACGTCCGACACCAGGGCCGCCAGGGTGGGGGTCTCGAACATGCGCGCGGCCCCGACGACGGCCATGGTGGCGAGGATGCTCTCCCGACCCAGCCAGCCGCCCGCCGTGCCGAGGGCCAGCGCGGCGGCCGCCGCACCCTTGACGACCTGGCAGGCGATCAGGATGCCACGGCGATCGTAGCGGTCGGCCGCCTGCCCGGCGGCCAGCGTGAGGAGCACCATCGGCACGAACTGCACGAGGCCGACCAGCCCCAGATCCAGCGCGCTGCCGGTCAGCTCGTAGAGCTGCCAGCCCACCGCCACGGCCTGCACATGGAAGGCCAGCGTGGACAGCACGCGCGCGGCCCACAGGAGCGCGAATGACCGGTGGACGAAGACCGCGGGCATTCGCGCCTCCTCTCGCGCCGCCGCATTGTAGCCTCCCCGGTCTGGCCTTTTCGCCCGCTCTGGCGTACCTTGCTGGCACAAGCTCGGTGATGAGCAGGAGGCCTGGACATGCTCTCGCGTGAAGACAACGAGCTGTTGACGCGCGTCGCCCCCGGCACCCCGATGGGGACCACCATGCGGCGCTACTGGATTCCCGCCCTGCTGGCGTGGGAATTGCCGGAACCCGACTGTCCTCCCGTGCGGGTCAAGCTGTTAGGCGAGGACCTGGTGGCCTTCCGGGACACCGCGGGTCGGGTCGGGCTCCTCGCCGAGCTCTGTCCCCATCGCCGGGCCTCGCTGTTCTTGGGTCGCAACGAGGAGTGCGGGCTGCGCTGCGTCTATCACGGGTGGAAGTTCGACGTCGACGGCCGCTGCGTGGACATGATGAACGAACCGGACGAGCTGAGCTTCAAGCACAAGATCCGCACCACGGCCTACCCCACGGTGGAGGTGGGGGGCCTCATCTGGGCCTACCTGGGACCGGCGGGGCTGGAGCCACCCCTGCCCAACTTCGCCTGGACGCAGGTGCCGGCGACGCAGCGCCACGTGTCGAAGGTCATCCAGGAGAGCAACTGGTTGCAGGGCCTGGAAGGGGGCATCGACACCTCGCACGCTCCGATCCTGCACCGGACCATCGCGATGGACTCCCGGCGCCCGGGGTTCAAGCCGAGCCACCCCTTCGTCGCCAGCCGGGCGCCCTCCATCGTTGTCGATCTCACGGACTACGGCTACCAGTACGCCGGCATCCGGCCCCTCGATCAGGCCGAGGTGTACATCCGCACCTACCACTTCATCCTGCCCTTCCACCAGATCCGTCCCTCGCGGACGGTAAGCGATGCCTGCTCGGTGGCCGGCCACATCTGGGTGCCGATGGATGACGGCAACACCATGGTCTACAACTGGGAATACAGTCCCACCGGCGAGCCCCTGAGCGAGGAGGACCGGCTCGAGCGCCGGCTGGGCAATGGCCCGCTCGACGTAGACCAGACGACCTTCCGCAGCCACCGCAACCGGCAGAACAACTACCTGCTGGATCGGCAGGTCCAGAAGCGGGAGACCTTCACCGGCATCGACGGTGTGAACGCGCAGGACCGGGCGGTCCAGGAGAGCATGGGTCCCATCGTCGATCGCAGCCAGGAGCACCTGGGGCCGGCCGACAAGGCCATCATCCAGGCGCGCCGGCTGCTCCTGCAGGCGGTGAAGACGGTCCGCGAAGGCGGCACCCCTCGCGGCATCAACCCCACCTACTACGCGCTCCGCGCCGCCGAGGGCGTGGTGGACCGCGAGGCCGACTGGCGAACCATCCTGGCTCCCGAGTTGCCCGCGACGGAGATATTGCAGACGGTGTAATCGGACTCTCTGAGCCCGCGCCGGCACGTGATCAGGCGGTTGCACCGGCCGCCGCGATCTGGCAGGATCGGCGCCCCCAGAATACAGGAGGGCGTCTATCGATCGATACATCTTGACGGCGACGTGCTGATCGAGAACTCTCGGGCGGTCAGCATGCGGGCTCAGGAGCGGACATGACGATGCCGGTCGTCGATTCTCGCAGCGCCGTCGGGCGGCGGGGCACGGTGCTGGTCGTCGACGATGAGGACGGCGTGCGGGCCTCCGTCCGGGCCATCCTCGAGGAGAGCTGCGACGTGCTGGAGGCCGAGCACGGCGCCGCCGCGCTCGAGGTCCTCAAGGCGCACGAGGTCGACCTCGTCATGCTCGATCAGCGGATGCCCGGTGAGCCAGGGATCGAGCTGCTGCCGCGGGTCAAGGCCGTAGATCCCACCATCGTCGTCGTCCTGGCCACTGCCGTTCACGACGTGCGCACTGCCGTCGAGGCCATGCGACTGGGCGCCTACGACTACCTGGTCAAGCCGTTCGACGTCGATGACATCCTCCTGCTCGTGCGCCGGGCCCTGGAAAAGCGGGCCCTGGAACGCGAGGTTCTGTGCCTGCGCTCGGCGCTGACACCGGCGGGGGCGGAGTCGGTCGGGTTCGAGGGGATGGTCGGGCGCCATCCGGAGATGATCCGCATTTATCAGCTCATCACCCAGATCGCCGAGACCTCGGCCACGGTGCTGATCACCGGCGAGAGCGGGACGGGCAAGGAGCTGGTGGCGCGGGCGATCCACCGGCGGAGCCTGCGGCGGGACCAGCCCTGCGTGGCCCTCAACGTGGCCGCCATCCCGGACACCCTGCTGGAATCCGAGCTGTTCGGACACGAGAAGGGTGCCTTCACCGGCGCCCACGCCCGCAAGCTGGGGAAGTTCGAGCTGGCCCACGGGGGCACGGTGTTCCTCGACGAGATCGGATCGCTGCGGCTCGATCTGCAGACCAAGCTGCTGCGGGTGCTGCAGGAGCGGGAGGTCGAACGGGTGGGGGGCCTGCGGCCGCTGCCGGTGGACGTGCGGGTGCTGGCGGCCACGAACGTGAATCTCCGCCAGGCCGTGCGGGAGCGGACCTTCCGGGAGGACCTCTTCTACCGGCTCAACGTGGTGCCCGTGCACGTGCCGGCCCTGCGGGAGCGGCGGGAGGACATCCCCCTGCTGGTGGAGCACTTCGTGCGCAAGATCGCGCGGGAGTGCCGCCGGGAGATGCGCGGGGTCTCGGCCGGGGCCCTCGATGTGTTGATGCGCTACGACTGGCCGGGCAACGTGCGCGAGCTGGAGAACGTGATCCATCGCGCAGTGGTGCTGGCCCGGCAGCCGGTGCTGCATCTGCAAGACATCCCGCTGGACGTGGCCTTGCCCGAGACCGGCGCGCGCCTGACCGAGGACACAGGCCTGCTGCTCCGCGAGGCCTGCGAGCAGTTCGAGCGACAGTACGTGCTGCGGGTGCTGGAGCGCGTGGGGTGGAACGTGAGCCGGGGGGCGCGGCTGCTCGGCGTCCATCGGAACACGGTGCTGGCCAAGCTCACCGCCTGGGGGATCCAGCGTCCGGGCAACTCCGAGGGCCGAAGCGTCTCGCTGTGAGGCCGGGCGGCGGGGACTGGTAGAAAGAATGCGGTCCGTGGCCGCCCCCCACACTATCATCGTTTGTTATGACGCCGTGGTCGGTTGCCGGATTCGTGCTGCTCGGGCTCGGGCTCGAGCGCCTGCTCAATCTAGGGTTGCTGGGCGGGGAGCTCACCAGCCACCCGATCCGGCTCCTGTTCGCGAGCGCGGCCATGCTCTTCGGCGGCCTGCTGCTCGCGTTGGCGCGTCGTTTCAGCTCCCGCTAACCAGTCTCGTCCTTCTCGCTCACCTCGTCGACTGCAGCGCGTACACGCCCATCCACAGCGTTAGCAGGTCGGCGAGATCCGTGAGCCGGATGCGCCGGGCGGCGCCTTCCACGTGCTCGAAGAGGCCAAGGAGCAGGACCGTCGTCCGGGCCGGCCGCGCGGCGGCGAGACGGAGCGTCTCGGTGTAGGGGACGGCGCGGTCGCCACGCCCGTGGATCAGCAGAAGCCTGGCCGGGATGTCGGCGGCCACCCGCTCGGGCGAGAGCGCCTCCAGCACTCCGCGCAGCCTCGGGGGCGGCGCCGCCAGGACGCCGTCCACGCGGGCCCGGTCACGCGACAGGAGCTCGGTACGCGTGCGCTGCTCGAGGAGATCGGCGTTCGCCGACACGAAATGTTTGACGAGCTCCGGATCGTGCTCGACGTGGCCATGTGCCTCACCCCACTGGTAGTAGCCGGTGAGGAAGTAGCGCAGTAGCTCGGTGGCCGAGGCGTAGCCCCCCAGGCTCACCACCATCGCCACCGAATCGCGCAGCCGCGGCTCGGCGGCCGCGAGCAGCGCGGGTCCGGCCCCCACGCTCACGCCGATCAGCGCCACGGATCGACCGCGGTCTCGAGCCAGCGCGGCGGCGGTGTCCACGACCGGCCGGATGTCCTCGGGACGCAGCCGCCCCTGCATCAGCCCCGGGATGCTGGGGACTGCAACGTCGAAGCCGGTCTGGGCCAGGAGCCGCGCCGCCTGTCCGGCGCGCGGGTCGTCCTTGCCGTCCGGCGCGAAGCCGTGCACCAGCACCGCCGGCACCGGCGACAGCAGCGCCGGGGCCCGGTAGCGGTCGACGGCGGGGCCGGCGGCGAGCATCGGCTGGCGGCGGGACGGGGCGCTGACGGCGCTCAGGGCGGGCACGCGGCCCTCGGTCAGGAACTCCACGAGGAAGGCGGCCCCGGTGAGGAGGCGAACGCCACCGAGGGCGACGGGTCCGACGAGCAGGAGCGCGAGGAGGAAGTGGAGGAGCGCGGTTACTTGCGGTTGACGCACTTCACGAGGCGCCACCCGTTGAACATGTTCACCTTCACCACCAACTCGGGCGTGAGCCCGACCCGGGCCAGCAGCGGGCGCAACGGGAGGTTGGACTTCCAGCCCAGGCGCGTGCACAGCGGCGCCACCAGATCCTCGCACCGTCCCACCAATCGGCGCTCACTCCGGAAATGGTTCAGGATCACGATCGTGCCGTTGGCCCGCACCACCCGCCGCATCTGCTGCAACACGGCCACCGGATCCGGCACCGCGGAGATGGTGTAGGTGGCCAGGACCTTGTCGAACTCGTCATCGCCGAAGTCCATCGCCGTCGCATCCATGAATTTCAGATTGACGTTCGGCATGGTCAGCGTCTGCACGCGCTCCACCGCCTTGTCCAGCATCTCCTGCGAGATGTCGATGCCGGTGAGCCGGACCGCCGGGGGATAGAGAGGCAGGTTGAGGCCGGTGCCGATGCCGACCTCGAGCACACGGTCGCCCGGCCGCAGCTCGAGGTGCTTGACGGCGGCCGCTCGACCGGGAGCGAAGATCCAATCGAAGATGAAGTCGTACACGGGCGCGTATAGCTCGTACGCCCGCTGCACCTGCTTCTTCTGCAGCACCACGTCCACGCAGGGCTCCTCCACCGATCTAGAACTTGAGGCGGCCCCTTCGGGAAAAGCGCGACCGAGGCTGAATGTTACTCGCGGCGCCGTCGATTGCCAAGCGGATTTTGCGCCGGCCGGCCCGCGCCCGGGGCCGGCCGCGGCTAGAGCAGGAACCGCATCATCAGCGTGGCCAGGCCCAGGAACGAGAAAAATCCGAACACATCGGTGAAGGTCGTGATGATCACGCTGGACGCGATCGCTGGGTCGATGCGGAAGACCTTGAGCGCGATGGGGACGAGCGTGCCCACCACCGCCGCGACGAGCATGTTGAACAAGAGGGCCACGCCCAGGATGCCGGCGAGGAGGAGCTGCCCCTTCCAGAGGTAAGCGATAGTGGCGATCACGAGGCCGTTGGCGGCGCCGGTGGTGAGGCCGAGCCAGAGCTCTTTGCGGAGGACACGGGCGATCACGCTGCGGGGGAGCTCGCCCAGCGCGATGCCCCGGACCACCACGGTGGCGGTCTGCGTGGTCCCGATGCCACCCATGGAGGCCACGATCGGCATGAAGACGGCCAGCGTGGCCAGCGTTTGGATCGAGGACTCGAAGAGCCCAATGACGGAAGCGGCCAGCACGGCGGTGCCCAGGTTGATGAGTCGCCAGACGAGACGCTTGGGGAGAACGGCCTGCGGCGGGTCGAGGACGGTTTCGTCGCCGCCGACCCCGGCCAGCCGCTGGATGTCCTCGGTGGCCTCCTCGTGGATGACATCGATCACGTCGTCGACGCTGATGGTGCCGAGCAGCCGGTGACTGGCATCGACCACGGGGATCTGCACCAGATCGTAGCGCTGCACACGGCGGGCCACCTCTTCCTGGTCGGTGTCCACGGTGACGCTCTCCACGTCCTCGCTGCGGATGGCGTGGATCGGCGTAGCCGGATCGGCGGTGAGCAGCCGGTGCAAGGGCACCAGCCCCACCAGGTGCTCGTGCTCGTCGACGACGTAGAGGTAGAACGCGTCGTCGCCGCTTCGCGACTTGCGGATGTGCTCGATGGCCTGGCCGACGTTCGCCCGATCGGACACGGCAACGAAATCCGGAGACATCAGGCGCCCGGCCGACCCTTCGCGGTACTCGAGGAGCTCCTGGACCTCCTCGGACTTCTCCTCCTCCATGAGATCCAGGATCTTGTCGGCCTCGGCCTTGGGCAGCTCCTCCATGACCTCCACGACGTGGTCGGGGGGCATGTGCTCCAGGATCCGCGAGACTTCCGTCTCGTCGAGGGCGCGCAGGAGCTCGCGCGCGGTGGGATCGTCGAGCTCGGAGAGCACGGCCCCTGCCTCGTCGGGGGGAAGCAGGCGGAAGACCCGGACCTGGTCGGCCAGGGGCAGCTCCCGGACCACCGCCGCCAGGTCGGCGGCGTGCGCTGCCTCGAGCACGGCATCCAGGCGGTCCTCGCGGCCCGAGGCCAGCAGCTCCTTGATTGATTCGGCTAGCCGCTCCGCGTCGCTCATGACGTGTCGAGTATGGCGCGTCCGGCGGTGGCCTACAAGAACGACGCCCTGAATTTCTCGTAAGCGGGGCGGGCCTGCAGCCGTCGCTGCAGGGCCCGGTCCAGCCGCTGCGGCCGGGTGGTGGCGAGGGGGCGAAGCAGGCCGGCCAGGGTCGCGCGGCCCATGAGGCCCCGGGCCACGACGACCTCGCGGAGCGGCCGGCGCGAGGCCAGCGCCTCCTTCACCAGCTCGGCGGTGACTTCGTAGCCCAGATAGGGCGACAGGGCCGTGGCCTCGACGAGGCTGCCCGCCATCAGCCCGGCGACGCGGGCCCGATTCACCCCGATGCCTTCGATACAGCGGGTTCGCAGCAGGTGAACCGCCCGGGCCAGGAGCTCCAGCGCCTGGCTCAGATTGTGGGCGACCAGCGGGGTCATCACGTTGAGCTCGAGCTCGCCCCGGGCGGCAGCCAGGGCCACGGCGTGATCGTGGCCGCATACCTGAAAGCAGGCCATCTCGACCGCTTCCGCCACCGAAGGGTTCACCTTGCCCGGCATGATGGACGATCCGGGCTCCACCTCGGGAAGGCGGATCTCAGCGAAGCCCGTGTGGGGACCGGAGGCGAGCAGGCGCAGGTCGAAGCAGATCTTGGCCAGGTCGAGGGCCGCCCCGCGGAGCGCTCCCGAGCAGGCCAGCAGCGGCCTCAAGCTCCACGTCGTCGCTACCGGGCTCGGGGCCGGCATCAGGCGCTGGCGGGTCAGGCGGGAGAGCTCGCGGACCACTTCCACGCGAAACCGGGGGTGCGCGGTGATGCCGGTGCCCACGGCGGTCCCGCCCAGCCCGATGGTCCTCAGCTCGCCGGAGGTGGCCTGAAGCGCACGCGTCGCCGCCCGGACGGCCTCCGCGTACGCGCCGAAAACCTGACCGAACGTGATCGGCACGGCATCTTGCAAATGGGTGCGCCCGGGTTTGACGACCGCCCGCTCCCGCAGGGCCAGCCGGCGGAAGGCCTGCTCGAGCCGTCGAAGCTCCCCGGTCAGGGGGCCGAGCAGCTCGAGGGCCATGAGGCGGATCGCCGTGGGCGTGACGTCGTTCGACGACTGGCCGAGGTTGACGTGGTTGTTGGGGTGGATGGGGCGGTACCGCCCGCGCCGGCCTCCCAACCGCTCGTTAGCGAGGTTGGCGATGACCTCGTTCACGTTCATGTGAGTGGGTGTTCCGGCGCCGGCCTGCAGGCTGTCCAGGACGGCGCTGTCGGGGATCTGACCGGCGATGATCCGGTCGGCGGCCTCCACGATGGCACGCGCCCACGCGCGAGGCAGCGAGCCTAGCCTCGCGTTGGCGCGCGCCGCCGCCTTCTTGATGAGGGCGTAGGCGCGGATGAGGGCGGG
>DATIAY010000052.1:0-4187 GCA_035457825.1 Candidatus Methylomirabilota bacterium | reverse complement strand
GACCGGGAGGTCATCGCTCGGCTGACGGCGCTCCACGGCCTCGGTCGGTGGACGGCTGACTGGTATCTCGCCCGCTGTTTGGGGCGCGGCGATGTTTGTGCGGCCGGTGACCTGGGTGTGCGCAAGGCCTTTGCGCGTTATTACGGCCGTGGTCGCCTGGCGAGCGAGGAAGCGATCCGCCGGCGGGCCCGGGCGTGGGGCGCCTACCAGAACCTGGCTGTGCATTACCTGCTGGCGGGCGTGCGGCTGGACCGTTCGGCGGCGGGGAGCGGGTCGTGAACCGCAAGCTACTCCTGCCGCTCCTCGGACAGCCCGACCCCAACGCGCCGAAGGACGTTCATCTGGTGGGCCGCTATGCGGTCGGTGTCACCTGGGGCGACGATCACGGATCTATCTATCCGTTCGAGGGACTACGTCGCGCCTGCGCCTGCGGCGCCTGCGGCGGCGCCGGGGCCCTCACCGCGGCGATGGGTTGGCCGACAGAGATCACGCGCACCGGGGGCGGACTCCGCGTCGTGTGGGGCGATACTCACGAGAGCTTGTACCCGTATCCCGAGCTTCGCGCGCTCTGCAGGTGCGCCAGCTGCACTGGTGGGCACTGATGGAGGAGGCTCGCCGCCGGCGGGCGCTGGCCGGCATCGTCCTCTCGATCTTCCTGGCAGCTCTGGAGTCCACGGTGGTGGCCACGGCCATGCCCAAGGTCGTCGAGCACCTGGGCGGCATCCACATCTACTCGTGGGTCTTCTCGGGCTTCCTGCTGACATCGACGGTGGCGATGCCCCTCTGGGGTCGCCTCTCGGATCTGTTCGGCCGGCGCTCTACCTATCTGGCTGGCCTGACTCTCTTCCTGCTGGGCTCCGCGCTCTCGGGAGCGGCGCGCACGATGGTGGAGCTCATTGTGTTCCGGATGCTGCAAGGGCTGGGCGCTGGCTCGCTGATGACGATCGGCATGACTATCGTTGCCGACCTGTTCGGGCTGGAGCGGCGGGCCCGGCTGCAAGGTTACATCTCCGGGGTGTGGGGCGTCGCTTCGCTCCTGGGGCCGCTGGTCGGCGGACTCTTGACCGACCACGCGTCCTGGCGCTGGGTCTTCTACGTCAATCTGCCATTCGGAGCGGTCGCCATGGCGCTGCTCGCTTCCGCGCTACGAGGCGAGATGCCGGCGCGCCGACGCCCGACGATCGACTACGCGGGCGTGGTTCTTTTCGCCCTCGGCGTCTCGGCGATTCTCCTGGGGGTCGTCGAAGCGGGTCGGACGGTGTCCTGGACTCGTCCCGACGTCGCCGGATCTCTGGCCCTCGGGGTGGTAGCCCTGGCCGGGTTCGTCGTGGTCGAACGACGGGCTCCTGACCCGATCGTGCCCTTGCGCCTGTTCGAGAATCGGGTGGTGGTGGCGGCGACCGGAACCGGTTTCCTGGCCGGCATGGCCATGTTCGGCGCGATCTCCTTCGTGCCCCTGTTCTTGCAATCCGTAGTCGGGACCTCGGCGACACAGGCGGGCTTCGTGCTGACGCCCTTCGTGCTGGGGTGGGTGGCGCTGTCCGTCATCAGCGCCCGCCTGGTACTCAGGATCGGTTACCGTGTCGTGGTGATGACTGGCATGATCTGTCTGGTAGCGGCCTTTGCCCTCCTGGCCCGTTGGGACGACAGCCTGACTCCAGGCGCGGCCATGCGAGCCATGCTGCTCGGCGGGGTCGGGATGGGGATGAACATGGTGCCCATGTTGATCGCCGTCCAGAGCGCCGTGCCCAGGACCGATCTCGGGATCGCGACGTCGATGACGCAGTTCTTCCGGGCGGTGGGGGGCGCCCTGGGCCTCAGCCTGATGGGCGCGATGATGGCCGGCCGGCTGGCCGCCGGGCTGTCGCTGGAGGCCGCGCTCCACGGCGTGTTCCTCGTGGGGCTCGTGGTGTGCGTGGCAGCGCTCGGCTCGGCCTTCCTAGTACCGCCAGGGCGGGCCCGCGACCTGGCGCGCGCCGACGTCCGGAACGAGCCCACCCGCGCAGGAGGATGATGGATGGCCAACGACCTGCCCTTGCTCGAGCGTCTGGCCCAGATGCCGGCAATCCCGGCGGCCGCGGCGGCCACGCTGGTGGCCGAACTGCCGCAGGCTCAGGCAGATCCCGTCATCGGCCCACTGTTCGGCGTCGACGACGATGGCGATCCCGTGGTCAGCGCCTTCGTACCGGCGGTGCTCCAGCACTTCCAGGAGCGGGAAGGCTTGACCTGCTACCAGGCCTTGCTGGAGGGGCTCACCGGTATCTGGAACGCCGCCGTGCGCGCCGCCGTGGTGACCCGGCTGCGCGCGTCCGGTCTGCCCCCGGATGATCTCCTGCTGCAACTCCAGAAGCTTTCGCCCACGCTGGGGTTCGCCAAAGAGCGAGGGGAATGGGCGCGCGAATGGCTGAGCGACCCGTTCACCCAGGATGCGTTGCTGGTCCAGCAGTGCGTCGTCCGACTACTTCTGGCCCTGCGTTGCATGGCTGAGACGCGGGCCGTCGACCTCACCACCGGCGCCAAGTAACGACAAGGAGACAGCCATGCACGTCCACGAGCGGAACAAGGAAAAGAAGCGACTCAATGGCCTGATTCTGAAATCGCCGATGAAGGTGTACGCGGCCTTTCGCGAGGTCGGCGATCGGGTCTTCGCCGATGGCGCGTTGTCCAAGAAGCACAAGGAGCTGACGGCGCTGGCGGTGGCGGTCTCGCAGAACTGCTTCGACTGAATCGATCACCGGGTCGAGGAGGTCCTCGACCAGGGCGCGACGGAGGCGGAGATCGCGGAGACGCTCGACGTCGGGCTGCTCATGGGAGGCACACTGGCCGTCAAATCCGCACGGCACGCCTTCGCCGTGCTGGAGCAGTTCAGGGAAACCCGGCGGGGGTAGGTTTTCGGATGCTCATCCAGCTCGAGGGAGTCAGCAAGGCATACGGTGGCCAGAGCCTCTTCCGAGGGCTCGACTGGCGCCTGGTCGCTGGTGAGCGAATCGGGCTCGTGGGCCCGAACGGCGTGGGCAAGACGACATTGTGTCGTATTCTGGCCGGCCTCGAAGAGGCTGACACGGGCCGGGTCAGTCGCGCCCGTGACGCCAGCGTTGGCTATCTGCCGCAAGAGGTCGGTGGGACGGCAGGCGGATCTGTTCTGGGGATGGCGCTGAGCGGATTCGAGGAGGTCTGGCAGCTGGAGCGGGACATGGAGGAGGTCGCCGGCGTGCTGAGTACCGCCCCCGACGACGCGCTGACCACCCGCTACGGCGAGCTGCAGCATCGCTTCGAGGCCCTCGGCGGGTACCGGTTGGAGACCGAGGCGAGGACGATCCTCGGAGGCCTGGGCTTCGCCGCCGGCGAGCTCTCGCGATCCCTCGCCGAATTCTCGGGAGGCTGGCGTATGCGGGCAGCGCTGGCGCGCCTGCTGCTGCTGCGCCCGGGACTCCTGCTGCTCGACGAGCCGACCAACCATCTCGACCTCGAGTCCCTGGCCTGGCTAGAAGGCTTCCTGGCCACGTACCCTGGCGCTGTGGTGGTCGTGTCTCACGATCGGTACTTCCTCAACCGCATGGTTTCCTCCATCGCCGAGCTGGGGCCGGAGGGCCTGGCCCTTTACCCGGGCAGCTACGATGACTACCTGGTTGAGCGCGAGGCTCGGCGCGAGCTGCTCGAGGCCCGCGCCCGGAACCAGGCCAAGCGCGTGGCCGAGATCGAACGCTTCGTCGAGCGATTCCGCTACAAGGCCACCAAGGCCCGTCAGGTGCAGAGCCGCATCAAGATGCTGGCCCGCATGGAGCGAATCGCGGTGACGGCCGATGATCGGCGGATCCGATTTGCGCTCCCCGAGCCTCCGCGCACAGGCCGTCGGGTGGCGCACCTGGCCGGGGTGCACAAGGCGTACGGCTACCTCGTGGTCTACGCGGGTGTGGACTTCGACGTGGAGCGCGGCGAGCGGGTGGCCTTGGTGGGCGTCAACGGCGCCGGCAAGTCTACGTTGCTCCGGATCCTGGCCGGGGTGCTCCCCTTCGAGCGCGGGGAGCGAACGTTGGGGGCTCACGTCACCGTGCACTACTATGCGCAGCATCAGCTCGACGCGCTGGATCCCGCTCGCACGGTGCTGGAGGAGCTCGCCGCGGTGGCGCCCGAGACGGGTCACACCCGGTTACGTACGATCCTGGGCACCTTCCTTTTCTCCGGTG
>DATIAY010000051.1:0-9105 GCA_035457825.1 Candidatus Methylomirabilota bacterium | reverse complement strand
AGGGGATCACCGGGCGCGAGGGCGCCTTTCACGCCGCCCGCTGCCGAGAGTACGGCACGACGGTGGTGGGTGGGGTGACTCCGGGCAAGGGGGGGACCGTCCACGAGGGGTTCCCCGTGTGGAACACGGTGGAGGAGGCCGTGCGCCAGGAGCGCGCCGACTGTGCCCTCATCTTCGTGCCGCCGGCAGCCGCGGCCGACGCCATCATGGAAGCCGTGGCGGCCGGGGTTCCCCTGGTGGTGTGCATCACCGAAGGGATCCCGGTCGCCGACATGGTGCGGGCCAAGCACGCCATCGCCACCAGCGGCAGCCGGCTCATCGGTCCCAACTGTCCGGGAGTCATCACTCCGGGTGAGGCGAAGATCGGTATCATGCCGGGCCACATCCACCGTCAGGGCCCGGTGGGCGTCGTCTCGCGCAGCGGCACCCTGACCTACGAAGTGGTGGGCCAGCTCACCTCGCGGGGGATCGGGCAGTCGAGTTGCGTGGGCATCGGGGGCGACCCCGTGCATGGCACGTCGTTCGTGGACGTGCTACGGCTGTTCAACCAGGACGAAGCCACGCAGGCCATCATGATGATCGGCGAGATCGGTGGCAGCGCCGAGGAGGAGGCGGCGGCCTTCATCAAGGCCCACGTGAGAAAGCCGGTGGTGGCCTTCATCTGCGGGCAGACGGCGCCGCCCGGGCGGCGCATGGGCCACGCCGGCGCCATCATCTCCGGCGGCAAGGGCACGGCCGCCGAGAAGATGCAGGCGCTGCAGGCCGCGGGAGCCACGCTGGTGCGAAGCCCGGCGGACATGGGGACCACCGTGGCCCGAGTGCTGGCAGCATGAGCGCCGAACGCACCCTGGCCATCATCAAGCCCGACGCCGTCGCCCGGGGCGTGATGGGCCAGATCATCGCCCGCATCGAGCACTCCGGGTTCAAGATCGCCGCGGTGAAGCTCGTGCACATGAGGGCCGAGGAGGCGGCGGGCTTCTATGCCGTCCACCGTGACCGGCCGTTCTTCAAGAGCCTGTGCGAATTCATGACCCAGGGTCCCTGCCTGCCCATGGTGCTGGAGGGTGACCGGGTCATCCAGCGCTGGCGGGAGGTCATGGGGGCGACGGATCCCCGCAAGGCGGCGCCGGGCACGATCCGGGCCGACTTCGCCACCTCGATCGAGGCCAATGCCGTCCACGGCTCTGATTCGCCGGAGTCGGCGGCCTTCGAGATTCCCTACTTCTTCTCCAGCTTCGAGATCCACCCGCGCTGACGCCCGATCGGTTCGCCGCGACGCTGGGGAATCGCGAGCGGTGGTCGACGCTGGGCGCCGTCGTCCTCGGCACGGTCGGCTTCACGCTGTTGGGCGTGGTCCTGACCGCCCGTACGGGCGAGCTGCTCTGGCTGTTCCTCAGCGTGCCGGCCACGCTAGCCCTGCTTCTGATGGCCCGCTTCGCACCCGTCGGCTACCGCCTGGGGCCGGAGGGCGTGTCCATCGAGCGACGGGCGGGAGCGAAGGTGATTCCGTACCGGGACATCCGTTCCGTCGACCGCGTCGTCCGGCCCGTCGCCGGCATCAGCATGACGGCCTCCAACGGCATCTTCGGACGCTTCGGGCACTTCTGGAACATGACGCTGGGTTTCTATCGCCTCTTCCTCACCGATCGCGACAACCTGGTATGGCTGCAGACCACCCAGGGCTGGGTCGGCCTTTCCCCAGACCGGCCGGACGAGTTCGTCGAGCAGCTTTCCAGTAAGATTGCCCGGTGACCATGGTCGCGCCTGGCGAGCGCTTCAACGCGGCGACGTTCTTCGTCGATCGTCATCTCGCCGAAGGGCGCGGCCACCGTACCGCCTTCCGCCACGCAGGCCGGACCGTGACCTACGCGGAGCTGGCCGACGACGCCAACCGCGCCGGCAATGCCCTGGCCGGCCTCGGGGTGGAGATCGAGAACCGGGTCGTGCTGATCCTCGACGACACGCCGGCCTTTGCCGCGCTCTTCTGGGGCGCGGCCAAGCTGGGCGCGGTGGCCGTTCCGCTGAACCCGCTGATGACGACCGACGAATACGACTTCCTCGTGCGCGACAGCCGCGCCAAGGTGGTGGTGGCCGAGCCGGAGGTGGCGGCGCGGCTGGCGGCCGTACGAGACCGCTGGCCGTCGCTCCGCGCCCTGGTGAGTGTCGGCGCCGGCGGGGCGGGCGTCCCCACCCTCGGCGACCTCATGAGCAAGGCGGCGCCGGCTCTGGAACCCGCGCTCACGGTCGCCGAGGACGCGATGTACTGGGGCTACACCTCGGGCTCCACCGGGGCGCCCAAAGCCGCCGTCCACGTCCACCGGGACTTCGTGGCCGCGGCCGATCTGGTCGGTGTCGGCGTCTTCGGTCTGGGCCCCGAGGACCTCGTTTTCTCGGCTTCGAAGCTCTACTTCGCCTTCGGCCTCGGCAACAGTCTGTACTTCCCGCTCCGCGTGGGGGCGGCCTCGGTGCTGGTTCCCGAGCGCCTGAGCCCGGAGGCCGTCTTCGCGGTCATCGCGGCCGAACGGCCCAGCGTCTTCTTCGCGGTGGCCACCCTCTACGCCCGCATGCTCCAGGTTCCCGACGCCGAGCGCCGCTGGGACCTCTCCTCGCTCCGGCTCTGCGTGTCCTCTGGCGAGGCCTTGCCGCCGGCTGTCTTCGACGCGTGGAAGGCGAGATTCGGTCACGAGCTGCTCGACGTGGTGGGCTCCACGGAGGCCTTGCACGATTTCATCGCCAATACGCCGGGCGCGACGCGCCGCGGATCCAGCGGCCGCCTGGTGCCGGGCTTCGAGGCCCGGTTGGTGGACGATGCCGGCCGCCCGGTGTTTCCCGGGCACGTCGGCCAGCTCCTGATCAAGGGCCCGACCACGGCTCCCTACTACTGGAACCGGCTCGAGCGCACCCGGCAGACGATGCTCGGCGAATGGCTTCGCACCGGCGACATGTTCTGGCAGGACGGCGACGGGTATTTTTACTTCGCCGGACGCGTGGATGACATGCTGAAGGTCGGCGGCCAGTGGGTCTCGCCGGCCGAGGTAGAAGGCGCTCTGATCGCCCATCCGGCAGTGGTGGAGGCGGGCGTCGTCGGACGCCAGGACGAGGATGGTCTCGTCAAGCCCGAGGCCTTCGTCGTCCTCAAAGATGGTCAGGCGCCGTCAGCGGAGCTGGCGGCCGAGCTCACCGCGTTCGTCCGCGGGCGCCTGGCCGGCTACAAGAGCCCGCGCTGGGTCCGGTTCGTCGCCGAGCTGCCCCAGACGGCGACGGGCAAGCTCCAGCGGTTTCGCCTGCGGAGGTCCCCCGGATGAGGATCGCCAAGGTTCTCGTCGCCAATCGGGGCGAGATCGCGGTGCGCGTGATCCGGGCCTGCCGCGAGCTCGGTCTCGGCACCGTGGCCGTCTTCTCCGAGGCCGATCGGGAGGCCCTGCACGTGCTGATGGCCGACGAGGCGTACCCGATCGGCCCGGCCCCGGCCGGGGAGAGCTACCTGGTCATCGAGCGCATCATCCGCGTGGCCAAGGCCGCGGGCGCCGACGCGCTGCATCCCGGGTATGGCTTCCTCGCCGAGAACGCGGCCTTCGCCGAGGCCTGCGCCGCGGCCGGGCTGACGTTCGTGGGGCCGCCGCCGGCCGCAATCCGGGCCATGGGCGACAAGACAGCGGCCCGGCGGTTGGCCCGCCGGCTCGGCGTGCCCACGGTGCCAGGCACCCTGGAGCCGCTGACGAGCGACGAGGACGTCCGGCGCGCCGCGCGCGAGCTCGGGTTCCCGGTCATGATCAAGGCGGCCCTGGGCGGGGGCGGCAAAGGGATGCGGCTCGTGCCGCGGGCCGAGGAGCTGGGGCCGGCGCTCCGCCTGGCCCGCAGCGAGGCCGGCAGCGCGTTCGGTGACGCCTCGGTCTACCTCGAGCGCGCCATCGTCGAGCCGCGCCACATCGAGGTTCAGGTGATGGCCGACGCCCACGGCAACGTCGTTCACCTGGGTGAGCGCGAGTGCTCGATCCAGCGCCGCCACCAGAAGCTCGTGGAAGAGTGTCCCTCTCCCGTCGTGGATGCCGGGCTTCGGGAGCGCCTGGGCGAGGCCGCTTGCCGGGTGGTCCGGGAGGCCGGCTACGTCAATGCCGGGACGGTCGAGTTCCTGGTGGACGCCGAGGGCAGCGTCTACTTTCTCGAGATGAACACGCGGCTGCAGGTGGAGCACCCCGTGACCGAGCTCGTCACGGGCAGGGATCTCGTCTGCGATCAGCTCCGTATCGCCGCCGGCGAGCCACTCGGCTACACCCAGGACGACGTCAGCTGGCGGGGCGCGGCGATCGAGTGCCGCATCAACGCCGAGGATCCCTTCGCGGGCTGGCTGCCCTCGCCGGGGACCATCACCGCGCTGAAGACACCGGGCGGACCCGGGGTGCGTGAGGATTCCGGCGTCTACGAGGGCTACACGGTGCCGCGCTACTACGACACGCTGCTCGCCAAGCTGGTCGTGTGGGGCCCTGACCGGAGTGCGGCGATCGATCGTATGACCCGGGCGCTGGCCGAGTACCGCATCGTGGGTGTGAGGACGACCATCCCGGTTCTCGAACGGATCGTGAGCCACCCGGACTTCCGAACCGGACGGATCTCGACCGCCTTCCTCGACCGCGTCCTGCCCGAGCTCGTGCCCGCGCCCGGGCGCCTCGCCCCGATCGCCCTCATCGCCGCGGTGCTGGCGCGTTACGAAGGGCTGGGAGGCGGCGTACTGCGCCCCTCGCCGCCCAGCTCCTGGCGCTGGGGCCGCCCCGGCTGGACCGCCGGTCCCCAACCTGGTGCGGACAGGTCGAGATGATCAATCGGTCTAAAGAAGCGGGGCCACACCTGCCTAAAGCAGGCCACCTGCGGCTCAAGCCGGCCTCGCGGCACTCGTTACCATGAAATTCGTCGCGACCATCGGCGATCGGGTAGAGTCCGTGGACATCACCGGGGCCGGCGGCGGCTACCGCGTGAGCATCGGGGATCAGGTCTGGGAGGTCGACGCCCGCGTGATCGGGCCGGGCCGCTACTCGCTCCTCATCGACGGCGTCTCGTATGTGGCCGACGTGAGCGAGCAGGAGGCCACGAGCGTCGTGCAGGTGGGTGGCGAGACCCATGCGGTGCAGATCGAGGAGCACATGCGCTACCTGATCCGCACCCAGGGCGGAATGACGGCCCGAGGTGGCGCCCGCACGTTGACGGCGCCGTTGCCCGGTCGGATCACCCACGTGGCGGTGCAGCCGGGGGATGCCGTCACCCCGGGCGACACGCTCCTGGTCATCGAGGCCATGAAGATGGAGAACGAATTCAAGGCGTCGGCGGCGGGACGGGTAGTCGAGGTGCGGGTGGCCGCGGGCCAAACGGTGAACGCCGGCGATGTACTATTGGTGTTCGGACCATGAGCGACCAGGCCATCGTGTTCCGTGACGTCAACAAGTTCTTCGGCAAGCTGCATGTCCTGCGTGACGTCAACCTCGCCGTGGCCCCCGGCGAGGTCGTGGTGGTGTGCGGACCGTCCGGCTCCGGCAAGAGCACCCTCATCCGGTGCGTCAACGCCCTGGAGCGCGTGCAGGCCGGCGAGATCGTCGTGCTCGGCCACACCATCACGGGCCGCTCCAACCTCTCCCGCCTCCGAACGCAAGTGGGGATGGTGTTCCAGTCCTTCAACCTCTTCCCCCACATGACGGCACTGGAGAACGTCATGCTCGCCCCGGTGAAGGTTCGGAGACTGTCGCGCGACGAGGCCGGGAAGGTCGCCCGGACGCTGCTCGAGCGGGTCGGCCTTCGCGAGAAGGCCGCGGCCTACCCCGCCAACCTCTCGGGCGGCCAGCAGCAGCGCGTGGCCATCGCCCGGGCCCTGGCCATGCAGCCCAAGATCATGCTCTTCGACGAGCCCACCTCGGCGCTCGATCCCGAGATGATCAACGAGGTGCTCGACGTCATGACCCTCCTGGCCCGCGAGGGCATGACGATGATGTGCGTCACTCACGAGATGGGCTTTGCCCGCCGGGTCGCCCATCGCGTCGTCTTCATGGACGAGGGACAGATCGTGGAGGAGGGCAGGCCGGACGAATTCTTCTCGTCGCCGAAGTCGGACCGCGGGCGGCAGTTCCTGTCCAAGATCCTCACACACTAGGAGGCCTTCGATGAAACGTATGCTCGCGCTCGTCCTCACCCTGGCCGTCGCGCTGGCGGCAGTGCCGGCGCTGGCCCAGGACACGCTGGGAAAGATCAAGAACAGCGGGGTCCTGACCATCGGTACCCGCACGGGCTCGCCGCCCTTCGCCTACGTGAACAAGAGCAACGAGTGGGTCGGTTTCTCCATCGACCTGGTGGAGATGCTCATCAAGCCTGAGGTGGAAAAGGCCGTGGGCCGGCCCGTCAAGATCGAGAAGAAGGAGTCCACGCCGCCCACCCGCATCCCGCTGCTCAGCTCCAACGCCGTGGATCTCATCGCCGGGACCATGACCGACACGCCCGAGCGCCGGCAGTCGGTCGACTTCAGCCTCACCTTCTTTTACACCGGGGCCCAGTTCATGGTGAAGAAGGGGAGCCCCATCAAGAGCATCAAAGACATCGGGGGCAAGCGCATCGCCGCCCAGCAGGGCTCGACCAACGCCAAGATCCTCCGCGAGAAGTACCCGCAGGCTCAGCTTCGCGAGTTCCCCGACCAGCCGGCCGCCTTCCAGGCGCTGACCCAGGGCCAGGTCGACGCCTACACCAACGACGGCATCCAGCTCTACGGCCTCAAGGGCAAAGCGCCGAACCCGAACGACTGGGACGTGGTCGGCGATTTCTACTCGGAGGAGCCGTATGGCATGGCCATGCGCAAGGGCGACGCCAAGTTCAAGGCGGCCGTCGACGGCGGGCTGCGTCGTGGCTTCGAGTCGGGTAAATACTTCGAGATCTACGACAAATGGTTCGGTCCCAAGGGCGAGCTGCCCTACCCGATGACGCCGCAGGTGAAGGCCTATCTGCTGAAGCAGGTCGGCAAGTAGCGGCTGATCCGGCGGCGTGAGCTACACGTTCAACTGGAGCGTGCTCTGGAGCGGCCAGTCGGGTGCCTGGCTGCTCCAGGGCCTTCTCACGACGGTCCAGATCTCGGCGCTGGCCTGGCTGCTGGCTGTCGCGCTGGGGATCGCCTCGGGGGCGCTGCGAACGGTGGCATTCCTGCCCCTGCGCTGGGCGGCGACCTTCTACGTGGAATTCTTCCGCAACGTGCCGTTGCTGGTGTGGATGTTCTTCTGGTACTTCGGGGTGCCGCCTCTGTTGCCCCGCCCCGTTCAGGACTGGCTCTTCAATCACAGCGCCGAGTTCTGGGCCGGCATGTTCGCGCTTGGGGTCTACCACGGCGCTCGGATGTCCGAGGTGATCCGCTCCGGTATCCAGTCGATCCCGCGCACCCAGTTCGAGGCGTCGCAGGCCATCGGGCTGACCACGTTCCAGGTCTACCGGCTGGTCATCCTTCCCGTCGCGCTCCGCCTCATCGTGCCGCCGGCCACCAACGAATCGTTGAATCTGCTGAAGAACTCCTCGGTGGCCCTGACCATCAGCGTGGCCGAGCTGACCTTCCAGACCCGGCAGATCGAGACGTACACCGCCCGGGCCATCGAAGCCCTGACCGCGGGCACGCTGATCTACCTGGTGCTCTGCTTGTCGATCGCGACCATCATGGCCCGGGTCGAGCGCCACTACGCCATTCCCGGGCTCATCGCCCGGGTGGGGCCGGGGTAGCCAGTGGACCTCAGCGTCATCGTCAACAACTTCCAGTTCCTGGTCGTCCAGGGCCTGATCGGGATCGGTCCATTCATCGGCGGCACGCTGCGGCTGGCCATTCCGGCCATGATCCTGGGCTTCCTGCTCGGCATCTTCGTCGGGCTGGCCCGCCTGGCCGGACAGCCCTGGATCCGGGTGCCGGCCACGGTGTACGTCGAGTTCTTCCGCGGCGTGCCGCTGGTCATGGTGATCTTCTGGATCTGGTTCATCATCCCCCAGCTGCTGCGGCTGCCCATTCCCGAGTACGGGGTGGCCCTCACCGCGTTCGTGATCTTCGAGGCCGCTTACTTTGGCGAGATCGTGCGGGCCGGCATCCAGTCAGTGCCGAGGGGCCAGGTGGAAGCCGCGACTGCGCTCGGCCTGACGGCGACGAAGACGATGACCTACGTGGTGCTGCCCCAGGCCCTGCGCAACATGGTGCCCTCGCTGGTCACCCAGATGATCGTGCTCTTCAAGGACACCTCGCTGGCCTCCATCATCGGCTACGTCGACCTCACCAAGGCCGCCCAGATCGTCAACAACCGCGAGATCCGGCCCTTCGAGCTCTATCTGTTCATCGCCGTGGTGTACTGGATCTTCACGTATTCGATGTCGCGCCTGGCCCGCCGCTTCGAGCGGCAGCCCAGCCTGGCCTGACGGCGCGACAGGGGGGGACGCATGGCCGGCACCTCGGCGCCCAGCTTCTTCGAGACCGTCAACATCTACTTCGACAAGGCGGCGGCGCTGACCGACTACCCGCCCGGGCTGCTCGAGCAGATCAAGGGGTGCAGCAGCGTGTACGCCGTCCAGTTTCCGGTGCGGACCTCCCGCGGCTACGAGGTCTTCTCCGGCTGGCGGGTGCAGCATAGCCACCACCGCCTCCCCGTCAAGGGCGGCATCCGCTATGCCCCCGAGGTGGACGAGGACGAGGTCAAGGCCCTGGCCGCCCTGATGACCTACAAGTGCGCGATCGTCGACGTGCCGTTCGGCGGGGCCAAGGGCGGCGTGCGCATCGACGCCAAGAACTACACGGCCCAGGAGCTCGAGCAGGTGACCCGCCGCTACACGGCCGAGCTCATCAAGAAGAACTTCATCGGGCCCGGCGTCGACGTGCCGGCTCCCGACTACGGGACCGGACCGCGCGAGATGGCCTGGATCTACGACACCTACTCGGCCTTCTATCCTGGCGCCATCGACGCCATGGCCTGCGTGACCGGCAAGCCGGTGACGCAGGGCGGGGTACGCGGCCGCAAGGAGGCCACCGGGCGCGGGCTCTTCTTCGCGCTTCGGGAGGCCTGCGCGCAGCCGGAGGAGATGAAGCGGCTCGGCCTCGACCCCGGCCTCGCGGGC
>DATIAY010000050.1:0-18527 GCA_035457825.1 Candidatus Methylomirabilota bacterium | reverse complement strand
GGTGAGCATGTCGTCGAGCGTCCCGAAGGCCATCATGTAGTGGCCACGGTAGCTGGCGCCCTCGATGCGCCGGAACATGCGCGAGAAATCGATGGTGCCCTCGCCCGGGCGCAGATGCTCCTCCCAGCGCCCGTGGCTGTCGGCCAGGCGCACCTCGCCGCAGCGGCGGATGTCCATGGCGTCGAGAAAACCGTCGATGCCTTCGGGGACGAGATGGGCGTGGTTGACCGTGAAGGCCCACCCCAGGTTGGGCGACGGGAGCCGGCCGAAGTACTCGCGGCATTCCTTGAGGTCGTAGGCGAGGTAACGCACCTCGGCGTGCTCGGGCTCGCGGTTGAGGTTCTCGAGCAGGAGGCGCACGTTCGCGCGCTCGGCCAGGGCGGCCGCGCGCTGCAGGCGCTCGAGGCTCGCCGCCTGCCGCGCCGGGTAGTCGCTGGAGAAGTGGTAGCCGGCGTGGACAACGACCCACTCCGCGCCGAGGCGCCCGGCCAGCTCGATGTAGGTCTGCAGATAGCGATCGGTGGCCTCGGCCATGAGCGGCGAGGTCTCGGCCACGTTGACGGCGGATGACGAGTGAAGCCCGACGTGGATCTGATCCCGCTCGCAGACGCTTCGCAGGGCGGCCACCCGGGCTGGCGTCCACGCGGCGGGCGCGTTGGGATGGTCGGGCGCGCCTTCCAGGCAGCAGTCCACGTAATGGACGTCGTGGGCGGCAGCCCAGGCGAGCCCGTCTTCGAGGGGGCGTCGCCCCCCGAGATCCACCCCGATCCGTTCACGCAGCGTCATGCGCCGCCGAGCGCGTGGCGGTCAGTAGCCCTTCCGTTTGTCGATCACCGCCAGCAGGGGCTGGCCCGCCCGGAGGCGCCGGAGGTTCTCGCAGAACGTGGCGATGACCCGGCCGGCGCGGCGGGGTGAGCCGCCTGCGGTGTGCGGGGTGACGATGACCCGGGGGTGGTTCCACAGGGGATGGCCGGCCGGGAGCGGCTCGGGGTCGGTGACGTCGAGGCCGGCGCCTCCGATGAGCCCCTGCTCCAGCGCGGCCAGAAGATCGTCGCCGTACACGATGGCTCCGCGGGTCACATTGATGAGCAGGGCGTGCCGCCGCATGCGACGGAACAGGTCCCGCGTGAACAGATGGTGCGTGGCCTTGGTGAGGGGCAGGCAGATGACCACGGCATCGGACTCGGCCAGCAGGTCGTTCAGCCGGTCGTTGCGCCACAGCGTCACCCCG
This sequence comes from Candidatus Methylomirabilota bacterium, assembly GCA_035457825.1. GTDB lineage: Bacteria > Methylomirabilota > Methylomirabilia > Rokubacteriales > CSP1-6 > 40CM-4-69-5. The sequence continues at coordinate 17,296 of DATIAY010000050.1, read as the reverse complement.
GGCTCGGGCGGCACGTCCTCGATGTCCACGGCCAGGACGCGCATGCCGAAGCCCAGCGCGCGGCGGGCCACCTCGCGCCCGGTGCCCCCGAAGCCGACGATTCCCATCGTCTGCTCCCAGAGCTCCCATTGCTCCCGGCGGATGGCCTCGCGTAGCCCGTAGTCGGGCCGGCGGATGGCGGTGTGCAAGCCCCGGGTGAGGGCCAGCAACAGGGCCAGGGCGTGTTCGGCCAGGTGGATGCCGACCCCGCCCTTCTCGCTGGCCAGGACGATGTCGCTCTCGACCAGCTCCTGCGTCAGGATCGCGTCCACCCCGGCGCCGATCGACTGGTAGTAGCGCAGGCGTCGGGCCTGGCTCAGCACCTCGGGGTTCACGCGGCCGAAGAGCACGTCGGTGTCGGCGATCTCCGCTTTCTGCTGCGCCGGATCTCGGGTCTCGACAAGCCGGCTTCCCGGCCCCGCGGCGTCGAGAATCTGGGCGCGCTCTTCGGGGCTGAGAGAGGGGACGATCATGAGCGGCGTGTAGAGGATCTTCATGACCGCAGCTCCGGGACGACCCACAGGGGAGGACGTCCGGCCGCCACCCGCTGGATGTTGTCGTAGGAGTTCCGGAAGGCCCGGCCCCAGTTCTCCCAGGTGGGACCCGCCATGTGGGGGGTGATGATCACGTTGTCGAGCGTGAAGAGCGGATGGTCCTTGGGTGGCGGCTCCTCGACCAGCACGTCGAGCCCGGCCGCGGCGATCCGGCCCGTGCTCAGCGCCTGGTGAAGCGCCGCCTCGTCGACCACCGGGCCCCGACAGGTGTTGATCAGGATGGCTCCCGGCTTCATGGCGGCGAACTGGCGTGCCCCCATGAAGCGGTGGGTGCTCTCATTGAGCGGCACGTGGAGGGTCACCACGTCGGCGGCCGCCAGCAGCTCCTCGAAGAGAGCGAAGCGGACGCCCAGAGCGTCCTCCTGATCCTCGGTCAGCCGCACGATGTCGTAGTAGATGACCTCGGCGTCGAAGGCCCGCACGCGCCGGGCCACCTTCTTGCCGATGGTGCCCAGCCCGATGATGCCCACGGTCTTGCCGGCGAGCTCGTAGAGGCGGTGCTCGTCGAAGCCACCGACCCGCCAGTTCCCGGCGACGACGTTGCCGTGCAGCCACACCCCGCGCTTGAGGGTCGCCAGCATCAGCATGAGCGTGTGCTCGGCGACGGCCAGGGCGTTGGAGCCACCGTTGTTGGCCACCGGCACGCCCGCCTGGCGGGCGGCTGCGAGGTCGATGCGGTCGTAGCCCGCGCTGATCAGCTGGACCAGGCGGAGCTTGGGCGCCGCTCGGAAGAAGGCCTCGTCGATCCCACCCCGGGCGAAGCCCATCCAGTACTCGGCATCGGTGAGCAGGCGCCGGTGCTCCGGCGAAGCGCGATCGGCCACGTGCAGCTCGTATCCTTCGGGCAGCATCGCGCGAGCGAGATCCATGATGGGCTTGGGCATCGGCGGCGAGAACAGGATCTTGGTGGCCACTGTGTCTCCTCGTGAGCGGCGAATTGGTGCGGACAGTTATAGACGATCCCCCGGGTTGGAACAAGCCACCCGGAGTTCCGCCGTCCGAGGCGAGCCTAGGAAAGAAAGCGCCGCGGCGGGCGGGCCGTTCCCCGCCCGCCGCGGCGAGAAGCTACTGCGAGACCTCGATACCGGTCACGATCTTCTTGCCGTCGCGCTCCTCGTAGGAGGCCTTCACCGACGCGCCCTCCTTGAGGTCGTCCATCGCCTGGCCCTCGGCGACCCAGAGTTGGGTGCCGTCCTCCAGCATGATGACCCGGTCGGAGGTGTCCACGGACCTGATCTTGCCTTCGACGTCAGCGGCCCAGGCGCCGGCGGCGGCGAGGATGAGCAGCAGGGCCAGCGCGAATCCTACAACCTTCTTCATCATGATCCCTCCTCGATGATTGTCGAACGCGCGGGAAGAGGAGCAACGCCCGTGCCAGCCCCCGTCGTTGCGGAATGTGCGTGGTGGCGGGGCTTTTTCGGGCAGGGCCCGGCGAGGCACCGAGCCCGTGTGTGGCGCCGCTGCGCCGGCCGTGGCGTTCTTGCTAGTGAGGACCGATCCCGGCGCCGCCGAGGAAGCGACGGATCGCCGCGGCGGAGATCACCGTCGTCTCTCCCGGGACGGGGACATCGACGACCTTCTCCGGCACCGTCTGCAGCGTGATCCGGGCCGTCCGGTAGCCCTCCACGATGGCGATGAGCGTGCCGGTGGGCGCGTGGAAGACGCCGCCGCCGCTGGCCCCGTAGCTGACCGAGGCGTCGATCATGCGCGCGGCACCCGTGAGGGCGATCTCGCCGTCGCTGCCGGCGATCTGGCTGACGACGCCGCTGACGACCGTCAGCCGGCGGCCCCAGGGAAAGCCCACCACCCAGACTTCGTCGCCCAGGCCGACGGTCTCCTGCAACGTGACGGGGGGCAGGGCGAGTCCGGAGATCATGACGAGGGCGAGGTCGGCCTCGTCATTGACGGCCACGACTTCCGCCTTCAGACGGCCCCGGCGGCCCGGCACGCCCACGGAGATCTGTTGCTCGCCGGTGGCGCTCAGGACGTGGCGCGTCGTGACGATCCAGGAGCGGGCCCCTCCCCTGTCGGCGGCGATCACCACGCCGGAGCCCATCCGCCGCGCGCCGCCCGCGACCTCGGCGCGGAGCTGGACTGTGGAGGGCAGGATGCGCTGCATGACGTCGCCGCGCTCGGCGGCGGGCGGCCGCGAGGCGCAGGCGGCGAGAGCGGCCAGCCCCAAGCCGAGGGCAAGGGCGCGCCTCACGGCTGCGCGGTGTCTCCGCCCCTGGTCGCCAGGATGCGGTAGAGGGTGCGGCGGTCGATGCCCAGCAGCTCGGCCGCGCGCGCCTTGTTCCCGCCGGCCTCCACCAGCACCGCCTGCACGTACCAGTGCTTGACCTCCTCCAGGGTCATTCGGCCGAGCGGCAGCTTCGGCGGCGGGGGCGGGGCCGGGCCCAGCTCGGGCGGCAGGTCGTGGGGCAGCAGGAGCTCCGAGGAGGACAATGTCACCGCTCGCTCGATCACGTGCTCGAGCTCGCGGACGTTGCCCGGCCAGTCGTGGCTGCCCAGAGCCGCCAGCGTCTCCCGGGCCAGCCCCTTGGCGGACTTGCCCGTGGCCGCGGCGAACTTGCTCAGGAAGTGCTGGGCCAGGAGCGGCACGTCCTGCTTGCGCTCCCGCAGCGGCGGCACGTGGATGGTGACCACGTTGAGCCGGTAGTAGAGGTCTTCCCGAAAGGCGCCTTCTTCGACCCGCTTGCGGAGATCTCGATTCGTCGCAGCAATGATCCGCACGTCGACCGTGATGGGCTCGTTGCCGCCCACGCGACGGACGACGCGGTCCTGGAGCACGCGCAGCAGCTTGGCCTGCAGGGGCAGGGACAGATCGCCGACCTCGTCGAGGAAGCAGGTGCCGCCGTCGGCGGTCTCGATCAAGCCGCGACGGCTCTGCAGGGCGCCCGTGAAGGCCCCGCGCTCGTGGCCGAAGAGCTCGGACTCGAACAGGTTCTCGGCCACCGCGGTGCAGTCCACCACGACGAAGGAGCGCTCGGCCCGCGGACCGGCATAGTGAATCGCCCGCGCCACCAGCTCCTTGCCGGTCCCCGTCTCGCCCTGGATCAGCACCGTCGCATCCTGGGCCGCGACCCGGGCCACCATCTTGTAGATCGCTACCATCTCCGGCGACTGGCCGACGAGGTTTTCCGGCCGATAGCGCTCCTGCAGCTCCCGCCGGAACTCGCGGTTCTCGCGGCCGAGCCGCTGCGCGTCCAGCGTCCGGCGTACGGCCGCCTTGATCTCCTCGATGCGGAACGGCTTGGAGAGATAGTCGTAGGCTCCCGCTCGAATGGCCTCAACCGCCGTGTCCATGGTGGCGAAGGCGGTCAGGATGAGCACGGGTAGCGGCGGGCTGAGCTTGGCCAGCCGGTGCAGGACGGCCAGGCCGTCCAGGTCCGGCATGCGAAGATCCACCAGGGCAAGGTCGAAGGGTTCGTGCTCGGCCAGGCGCAGGCACTCCTCGCCCCCGCCGGCGGCGCGCACACGGTACCCCTCGCGCGAGAGGACCTCGACGAGCAGGTCGCGGGCCACGGGATCGTCGTCGGCTACGAGGATGACGGGCGTGGCCATCAGGCGGCCTGGGGCCCCGCCGGCAGGAGCACGCGGAAGCGGCTGCCACGTCCCTCGGCGCTGTCCAGCTCGATGCGCCCGCGGTGCTCGCGGACGATCTGGGCGGAGATGAAGAGTCCCAGCCCCGTACCGCGGCCGGGCTCCTTGGTGGAGAAGAAGGGCTCGAAGATGCTCTTGCGATCGGGCTCGGGGATGCCGGTGCCGGTGTCGCTGACCTCGATCTCGAGGCCGTCGGGGTCGCGGCCGTTGGCGGTGGTGAGCCGGACTCGTCCTCCGGGTGGAGTGGCGTCGATGGCGTTGGTCAGGAGGTTCAGGACGACCTGCTGGAGCTGGCCACCGTGGCCGCGCACGCGGGGCAGATCCGGCGTCAGGGCCAGCTCCAGGGTGAGGCCGGCTGCGGTGAGCCCCGGGCGCACCAGCTCGGCGGTGCTGCGCACGAGAGCGTTGACGTCGACCGGCGCGGCCTCGCCGGGCGGGCGCCGGGTGAGGTCGAGGAGCTGCGTGATGATCTCGCTGACACGGGCCAGCTGACTCTCCACCACGTTCAGTCGGCGGGTGGTGGCCTCCAGTGAAGCGCCCGAGGCGACGTCCTGGCGCAGCAGCTCCAGGTGGCCGGCGATGGAGTGCAGGGGCGTGCCGACCTCGTGGGCGATCTCGGCCACGATGCGACCCGAGAGGGCCAGCCGCTCGGCGTGGCTCAAGCTGCGCTGCATGCTGAACAGCAGCTCGTTGAGGTGCTCCACCTCCTGGTAGCGGGTCTGAAGCTGGTGCGTCGCTTCGTCGATCCGGGCCTGGAGCTCGTCGTTGAAGGCCTGGATGCGGAGGACCATCTCGTTGAAGTGGCGGCCCAGCACGGCGAACTCTTCGTCGCCGGTCACCGGGAGGGCCGCCCGGGTGTCGCCGTGCCGGACGCGGTCGATCGTGTGGAGGAAGCGCCGCAGGGGACGATCGACGACGGCGTAGACAGCGACGCTCATCAGCAGGCCCATCACCACGACGGAGGCGGCGGTGAGGAGGAACGCGCCCATGCTGATGCGGGCGGCCAGGGCATCGGCCCGGTCCAGGGAGAACTTGGCGGCGACCGCTCCGGCCACCGTCTCGCCGAGCGTGACCGGCGCGATCACCTCCCAGTACCGGCTCGATCCCTGGTCGATGAGGCGCGACACCACCCGGCCGAGCCGCACCTGGTCGGCTTCCTTGCGGGTGAAGGGCAGACGGGAGTCGGAATGACTGGTCGCCACGACCCGGGTCTGGCCGCCCTCCAGCTCGAGCACGTCGAGCTGCAGCACGTTCCCGCGCACGGCCATGATGTCGCGGATCTGCCGCTGGAGCAGGGGACCGCTCTCGAACTCCCGCCGGTCGCCGATGGTGGCCGCGATCTCGCGGGCGAAGGTGACGGCACGCTCGCGCAGATCTTCCTCCACCCAGGCCCGGGACACCTTGTGGTGGAGCAGCGTGAAGGCGAAGGAGACCACCACGAGGATGAGCAGGCTGAGCAGGACCAGCTTCCGGCGGATGGTGGCCCGCATCCCGTGGGCGCCCTCACGCCCGGGTCAGGAGCATGTAGGTCGCACGGCCGACGGCGAGCAGCCGGCCGGTGGCGTCGGTGATCCGGGCCTCACCGAAGGCGATGGTCCGTCCCTTCCTCAAGATCGAGCCTTCGGCCACGACCTCGCCCTCTCGCACCCCGGCCAGGAAGCTGACGTTGAGGTCGAGCGTCGTCTGATCGAGGCCCCCGCTGGCGGGCGCGGCATAGGTTGCCAGGGCGCCCCCCACGGCCATGTCGACCAGCGAGGAGTAGATGCCGCCGTGGAGCGGGGCCCCGGCGTCGTTGCAGAGGTCGTCGCGGACGGGGACGCGCAGTCGCACCCAGCCCTCGCGGGCGTCGTCCACCTGCACGCCCAGGTAGGCCCAGAAGCGATTGTGCCGGGTCCGCTCACGGACGGTGGCCAGGAGGTCCTCCGCCACGGCCCGTAGTATAGTCGAGCCGGCATGGCGGCTGAGCGCATCCTGGACGGGCTCAACGAGCGCCAGCGCGATGCCGTCACCCACGACGCCGGGCCGCTGCTGATCGTGGCCGGCGCCGGCACCGGCAAGACCACCGTCATCACCCGGCGCATCGCCTGGCTGATCGCCCAGCGCCGGGCCCGCCCCGAGGAGATCCTGGCCCTCACCTTCACCGACAAGGCGGCGGCCGAGATGGAGGAGCGGGTCGACACGCTGGTGCCCTACGGCTATGCCGACGTGGAGATCTCCACCTTTCATGCCTTCGGCGACCGCATCCTGCGCGAGCACGCCCTGGAGATCGGCCTCACCCCGGACTTCCGGGTGCTCAACCGCGCCGAGCAAACCATCTTTTTCCACGACCGCCTGTTCGAGCTGCCCCTGAGCCACTACCGGCCTCTGGGTAACCCCACCCGCCACTTGCAGGCGCTGATCACGCTGATCAGCCGTTGCAAGGACGAGGACATCTCGCCCGAGGAGTACCACGCCTACGCCGGACGCCTGACCCAGGAGGCCGCCGCGGCGCCCGACTACGAGGAGGCCCGGGAACGGGCCGCCCAGCAGCGCGAGCTGGCGGCCACCTACGCCAAGTACCAGGAAATGATGGCGCGCGACGGATGCGTGGACTTCGGCGATCAGATCGTGCTGGTGCTGAAGCTGCTCCGCGCGCGGTCCTACGTGCTGGGCGCCTACCAGCGGCGCTTCAAGTATCTCCTGGTCGACGAGTTCCAGGACACCAACCACGCCCAGTTCGAGCTGGTGAAGCTCCTGGCCGCCCGCCACGGCAACCTGGCGGTCGTCGCAGATGACGACCAGAGCATTTACAAGTGGCGGGGCGCGGCCATTTCCAACGTGCTGGGGTTCCTCGAGCGCTATCCCGAATCGCGGCAGGTGGTCCTCACGGAAAACTTCCGTTCCCACCAGCCGATCCTCGATGCCGCCTACCGGCTCATCGTCCACAACAATCCGGATCGCCTGGAGGTGCGCAGCGGAATCAGCAAGCGCCTGGTGGCCGTCCATGAGTCCCAGGGACCGATGCCCCAGCACCTACACTACGAGACGGGTACGCAGGAGGCGGATGCCGTCGCCGAGAAGATCCGGGAGAAGATCGCGGCCGGTGTCTGGAAACCCGATGATGTCGCCATTCTCGTGCGCTCCAACGACGACGCCGACCACTTTCTGCGCTCGCTAAACCTCAAGGGCCTGCCCTGGACCTTCTCCGGCAACTCCGGACTCTACGGCCGACCGGAGATCCGGTTACTGATCGCCTTCCTGCGTTCGCTCGTGCACAGCGATGAGTCAGTGAGCCTGTACTACCTGGCTTCTTCAGAGCTCTACGACGTTCCCATCGTGGATCTCAGACGCTGCATGACCCACGCTGATCGGCGGCACGTCGATCTGTTCGACGTGCTTCGGCGGACGGCGGAGATCCCCGAGCTGCGCGACCACGTCGGCGAGCCGGGCCAGGCCGCGATCCGGCTGCTCGTCGCCGATCTCGAGCGCTACATGGAGCTGGCCCGTGAGGTCCCCACCGGCGAGGTGCTCTATCAGCTTATCAAGGACTCGGGCTGGCTCGTACGGATGTCCCGGGAGCGGACCGCTCGTGACGTGGCCGAGGCCCGGAACATCTCGAAGTTCTTCGAGCGCGTCCAGTCGGCCTCGCGGGCCCTGCGTTACGACAACGTGCGAGAGTTCGTGAAGCACCTCGACGCGCTCATCGAGGCCGGCGAAGACCCGGCCGTCGCCGAGGCCGACATGGAAACCCCGGCCGTCCGCGTCCTCACTGTGCACAAGGCCAAGGGGCTGGAGTTCCCCGTCGTGTTCCTGGTCAACCTGGTGCAGGAGAAATTCCCCTCCAGGCGGCGCCGGGACGCCCTGGAACTGCCGCTGGCCCTGACCAAGGACGTACTGCCGACCGGCGACCACCATTTGCAGGAAGAGCGCCGGTTGTTCTACGTGGGCATGACCCGGGCCCGCCGCGAGCTGTTCCTGACCAGCGCCGCAGATTACGGCGGTACCCGCCAGCGGAAGGTGAGCCAGTTCGTGCTGGAGGCCCTCGATCTGCCCGCGGGCGCCGCGCGGCCGGTCAAGGCCCGCCCCGTCGAGGAGATCGAGCGCTTCGCCCCACCGGCAGAGACGGCCGATCCCCTGCTGGAGCCGCTGGCCCCGGACGCCGAATTCATCCTCAGTCACAAGCAGGTCGACGACTACGAGACCTGCCCGCTCAAGTACTGGAATGTCCACATCCAGCGGATCCCCATTCGCCGGCATCATGCCGTGGCGTACGGCGCCATCGTCCACAAGGTCGTGGAGTATTACCTGCGGCGCCGGGCGGTTGGCAACTACACGCCGGTGGAGGACCTCTTGGCCGTGTACGAGCGAGCCTGGGCCGGCGAGGACATTCTTCACGATCGCCCCGGCCACGAGCGGGCCGAGGGGTTTCTCACGCGCGAGCACGAGGAAGCGCGCAAGGCGGCCGGCCGCGAGGCGCTCCGACGATTCTGGCACCAGGAAGAAGCCGATGGGGTCAAGCCAACCTGGGTGGAAAAGGAGTTCGGCTTTTCCCTGGGCCCCGATCGCGTGCGCGGACGCTACGACCGTGTGGACGAAGACCTGCTGGGCGCGGTGATCATCGACTACAAGACCAGCGACGTCACCCGCCAGCAGGACGCCGACCGCCGGGTGGCCAGCAATCTCCAGCTCAAGATGTACGCGCTGGCCTGGCGCGAGATGACGGGCAGCCTGCCCCAGCGGGTGGAGCTGCGTTTCATCGACTCCAACGTGGTGGGCCGCCACACGCCCACCGCCGACGACATCGAGGAGGCCATCGCCGCGGTCAAGACCGCGGCCGCCGGCATCCGGGCCCGCCGCTTCGAGGCCACGCCATCGTGGGGCGCCTGTCGCGCTTGCGCCTACAACCAGATCTGCCCGTTCACCGCCACCCGCGAGTGAGATGCCATGACCGGACACGCCGGGCCACCGCCGGAGGCTGAACGGCCTTCCGTCCCCGAGCCCACCTTCGCCGAACGGGCGCGGACGCTCGCGGCCCAGGTTCGCACGGGGACGCTGGCCACGCTCTCGCGCAAGCATCCCGGTCACCCGTTCGCCTCGCTCATGCCCTACGCGCTCGATGGGGACGGCCGGCCGCTGCTCCTGATCTCCACGATGGCTGTCCACACCCAGAATCTCGCGGCCGATCCACGGGCCAGCCTGCTGGTCACCCAGCCCGACGTCTCCGGCGAGCCGTTGGCCGGAGGGCGGGTGACGCTGATGGGCGAGGCCCGAGCCCTCGGCGGCGACGAGACGGCGGCGGCGCGCGGGGCCTATCTGGCGCGTCACCGGATGGCGGAATCCTGGGTAGACTTCGGCGATTTCGGCTTCTGGCGGCTCGAGGTGCTCGACGTGTACTTCGTGGGCGGGTTCGCGGCGATGGGCTGGGTGGCCGCCGCCGAGTACCGGGCCGCGCGTCCCGATCCGCTGGCCGATGTGGCGGCCGGCATCGTCGAGCACATGAACCGCGACCACGCCGACGCCCTGCGCCTCTACGCCGGGTTCTTTGCGGGCGCCGAATCGGACGAGGCGAGCATGACCTCGGTGGACCGGCTGGGATTCAAGCTACGCCTGCGTCGCGGTCCCCGGCGCTGGAGCGCGCGGGTGCCCTTCCCCCGTGAGGTCACCACGGCCGCCGAGGCCCGCGCCGTCCTGATCGAGATGCTGCGGCAGGCCCGCGGCTTCTAGCGCCCCGGGTGGCCCGTTCTTGACAGGCTCGCGCCGTCCGCTTAGCGTACGCGTCACCGACCGAACCCCGCCGAGGAGGCCGCCATGATCCGGATCAGCGTGCTCTACCCCAACGAAGCGGGCAAGAAGTTCGACCACGCCTACTACAAGGACAAGCACATGCCGCTGGTGGCCCAGCGGCTCAAGCCGTTCGGCCTGATCCGGTACGAGGTCGACAAGGGAGTGGCCGGCGGCGCCCCGGGCACCCCGGCGCCGTTCGTCGGGGCCTGTCACATCTACTTCAACGCGCTAGCCGACTTCCAGAAGGGCATGGGCCAGCACGGCAAGGAGCTCATGGCCGACATCGCGAACTACACGAACATCCCGGCGCAGATCCAGATCAGCGAGATCGTGAGCTGACATGGCCGCCGACGTCGTGGTGATCGGGGGCGGCAACGCCGCGCTGTGCGCGGCGCTGTCCGCCCGCGAGCACGGAGCCCGCGTGCTGGTGCTGGAGAAAGCCCCCGAGGCCTGGCGGGGCGGCAACTCGTACTTCACCGCCGGCGGCTTCCGCTTCGCCTTCAAGTCCTTCGAGGAGCTGCGCGCCCTCGTCGGCGACCTGTCCGACCAGGAAGTCGCCTCGATGGAGGTGGACCCGTACACCGAGGACGCCTACTACGACGACCTGATGCGGGTGACCGAGGACTGCGCCGACGCGGACCTGGGCCTGCTCCTGGTGCGGCAGTCGCTGCCCACGGTCCGCTGGATGCGCGACCTCGGCATCCGCTGGATCCCCATGTTCGGGCGCCAGGCCTTCAAGGTGGGCAATCGCTTCCGGTTCTGGGGCGGCCTGGTGCTGGAGGCGGTGGGCGGGGGCGCCGGGCTCATCGACATGGAGTACGCCGCCGCCGCCAAGGCCGGCATCGAGGTTCGCTTCGAGGCCAAGGCGACGCGGCTCGTCACCGACGACCGCGGCAGCGTCACCGGTGTGGTCGTGCGCACGCCGCAGGGCAGCGAGACGATCGCCGCCCGCGCGGTGGTCCTGGCCGCCGGAGGCTTCGAGGCCAACGCCGAGATGCGGACGCGGTACCTGGGCCCGAACTGGGAGCTGGCCCGGGTGCGAGGCACCCCCTACAACACCGGCGATGCCATTCGCATGGCGCTCGACGCGAACGCCGTCCCCTGGGGCCACTGGAGCGGGTGCCACGCCGTGCAGTGGGATCTCAACGCGCCCTGGCATGGCGACCGCAAGGTCGGCGACAACTTCCAGAAGCACTCCTATCCGCTGGGGATCATCGTCAACCTGCACGGCGAGCGGTTCGTGGACGAGGGCGCCGACTTCCGGAACTACACCTACGTGAAATACGGCCGCGCCGTCATCCAGCAGCCCCGCCGCACCGCGTTCCAGATCTTCGATCAGAAGGTGGTGGCGCTGCTTCGCGAAGAGTACCGGATCCGCGAGGTGACGAAGGCCGAAGATTCGACGCTGGAAGGTTTGGCCCGGAAGCTCGAGATCGACGTCGAGGGGTTCGTGCGTACCGTCCGGGCCTTCAACGCTGCCGTACAGCCCGGGGACTTCAACCCGGCCATCAAGGACGGCAAGGCCACCCGGGGCATCACGCCCCCGAAGTCGAACTGGGCGCTACCGCTAGACAGTCCGCCCTTCGTCGGCTACGCGGTGACCACCGGCATCACGTTCACGTTCGGGGGACTCCGGATCGGGAGCGAGGCCCAGGTCATCGACTGTGAAGAGCGCCCGATTCCCGGTCTGTTCGCGGCCGGCGAGCTGGTGGGTGGCCTCTTCTACCACAACTATCCCGGTGGGGCCGGGCTCATGTCCGGCGCTGTCTTCGGGCGTCTGGCCGGCCGCTCCGCCTCGCGCGCCGCCCTCGGCGCGTAGTCGTCGGAGCGGCCAGTGACACCTCACGTGGACGGGGAGGTCTGGAGGGGGCAGCCTCTGCCCCCTCCAGCTCAATAATCAGGTTTGGCGGGGGGCGCGCCTCGTGCCCCCTTCAAGCCAAGATCAGGCGCAGACCCGGCGTACCGCGTTCATCGCTGCCAGCAAGGCGTGGCGGACGTTCTCGCGATTCACCTCCGCCTCGGCCAGCAACACGATGAAACCCACCGGCGTGCCACACAGGAACACGGTTCCTTCGCCCGCCGCCACATGGGCCATCAGGAAGGTGCCGCGCCGGACCCGGGGGGCGCGGAGCTCGAGATCACGGCCCAGCGTGATGGCCAGGGACGCCAGGGGCTCGGCGGCGATCTCCCGGGGCAGGCGAACAGCCATGACCCTTCCGTCGGGCGAAACCACGAGGCCACCCTTGACGTGCTCGAGGCGCGTCAGGTCAGCGAGCACCAGCTCCAGGTCGAGATTCGGCCTCGGCTCGACGGCCGCTTTGGCGGCGCGGGGGGGCGGGGTCATGACGCGGTCGCGGTGAGCGGCATTCTGCTGAGCTCCATTCAATTTTTCGGCCAACGACCCCTTCGCGCGAAACGGCAGGGGGGCGGCACGTTCGCGGTAATGTCGCCAGCCCCACATGACAGCGTGTCATGCCCTGCTGTCACTTTTTGAGTCCCCAACGGCGTGCCAGCGTATGCTTGCTCGCCATGGATGCCCGCCGACCCGATCCCACGCTCGCGGTCGATCTGGCCTACCTCGGCGGCGCGATCGAGCGCTGGGCCGGTGACCTGGCGATGACCGAGGAGCCCGCGCGCTTCCTCGTCGCCCTGGAGTCCATGGCCCCCGCGCTCGAGCCGCCGCCGGCCACGGACGCACGCGGCCTCGAGCCGTCGCGATGACGGACTGGACCCTGGAAGGACAGAGCGCCGCGCTGCAGACGCGACGGACCTCGTCGCTGGAGCTGGTCGACGCATGCCTGGCCCGGATCGCCCGCCTCGATCCAGGGCTGCGCGCGTTCATCACCGTGGACGCCGAGGGTGCGCGGGCCACGGCCAAGGAGCGGGACGCCGAGCTGGCGGCGGGCCGCCGGCGGGGTCCCTTCCACGGCCTGCCGCTGGCCTACAAGGACCTCTGCGCTATCGCCGGGCTGCCGACCTCCTGCGGCACGCGCACGCCGGAGTACTTCATCGCCGAGCGCGAGTGTACGGCCGTCGTGCGGTTGCGGGCGGCCGGCGCCGTGACCCTCGGCAAGCTGAACATGTCTGAGCTCGCCCTGGGTCCCTTCGGGGACAACGCCCACCACGGGCACGTGCAAAACCCCTGGCGGTCCGGCCACTGCTCGGGGGGGTCGAGTAGTGGCTCGGGAGCCGCTGTCGCCGCGGGCCTGGCCCTGGGCGCCCTGGGCACCGACACCGGCGGCTCGATCCGGCTGCCGGCCGCCGCCTGTGGCATCGTCGGGCTCAAGCCTACCTACGGGCGGGTCAGCCGTGCCGGCGGGATGGCGCTGTCCTGGTCGAACGACCACTTCGGTCCGATGACCGGCACCGTCCGCGATGCGGGCCTCATGTTGAGCGTGATCGCCGGCCATGATCCCGAGGACGGCACGTCGAGCCGGCGCCCGGTGCCGGACTACCTCGCGGCCGTCGAGGGTGGTGTTGCCGGCCTGCGCCTGGGCATGCCCGAGAATTACTTCTTCGATGGCGTCGAGGGCGGAATCGCCGCCGCGGTGGAAGACGCGGGGCGGCGGCTGGGGGCGGGGGGTGCGCGCCTGGTCCGCCTGCGGGTGCCCGATCCCGGGGCGATCGCCGACGTGACCGGCCTCGTGAGTCGCGCCGAGAGCGCCGCCGTCCACGCGCGAATCCTCAAGGAACGTCCTCACGAGCTACAGCCCGTGGTTCGCGCCCGGCTAGAGGTGGGGCTTCAGATCTCGGCGTACGACTACCTCCAGGCCCTCCGCCTCCGGGCCCGGATGGCCCGTCACTTCATGCGCGAGGTGTTTTCCGAGGTGGACGCGCTCCTGATGCCGACGATTCCTGAGCCCGCCCCGCGGCTGGCCGACGTCACGTCGGCGCCGATCGGCGCCGTCATCGCCAGCATGACTCGGTTCTCGCGCCTCACCCGGCCCTTCAACGGCCTGGGGTTGCCTGCGCTTTCAGTTCCCTGCGGGCTGTCCCCTGAAGGATTGCCGCTCGGTCTGCAGATCGTGGGGCGCCCGTTCGACGAGGCGACCGTGCTTCGGGTGGGCCGCGCCTGGGAGCAGGCTGTCGGCGGCTTTCCCAGTCCCGCGCCTCCCTAGCGCGGCCTGCGCCGGTCCGCGGCGCGCGCCGCACGCCTCGCGTATCATCTAGCAATGGCCCAGCGGCGCCCCATGGTCGAGTTCTCCGCCGGCGGTCTGGTCGTCGACGATGGCCGCCGCGTGCTCCTCATTCGGGCCCGTGACCTGCGCAACCGCGCGGTGTGGACGCTGCCCAAGGGGGCTCCGGCCGCCGGGGAGTCCACCGCGGACACCGCCATGCGCGAGGTCCGCGAGGAGACCGGCTATCGGTGCGAGATCGTGCGGGAGCTCGAGCCGGTGACCTACTGGTTCCAGCGGGACGGCCAACGCGTGAAGAAGACGGTGCGATGGTATCTCATGCGGCCGGTGGAGAAGGTGGGCGAGCACGACCACGAGGTGGAAGAGGTGGTCTGGGTCGAGCGTGAGGAGGCCCTGACCCGGCTCCGCTACGACTCCGACCGCAGGCTACTGGCGTCGCTCTGAGCCCTGCGCGAGCGAGCGCGCCAGGGCCCGGCAGCGCTCGATCAGGACCATCAGGCCCAGCTCGTCGGCGATATCCTGAGCCTGATCGAGGAATTCTTCGGCGCCCGCCTGGTCGCCCCGCTGTCGGGCCACCAGCGCGGCGACGTAGCTGGCCCATCCCTCCGACCCTCGCTGCTGATGGCGGGCGGCAAGCTCCAGCGCGCGCTTGACGTCGGTCTCCGCCTGGTCCACCTCGCCGGCGGCGAGGTGGCCGAGCGCTTTGACGGTATGCATCCAGCTCCGATCGGACCAGGCCCCCAGTCTGTCTTGAAGCCCGATGGCCTCGGCGGCCAGGCTCGCCGCCTCCTGGCCCCGGCCCAGCCCGGCCCAGGCATAGGCTAGCGCGCACCCGCTCAGCATGAACTGCCCGGCGAAGTTCTTGTCGCGGCAAACGGCCACGTAGGGCTCGACCTTCGCCGCCTCGTCCAGCCGGCCGGCCAGGCCCAGGGCGAACGCCTCGGCCGTCCGGACGGCGCAGACGCTGTAGAGATGGTCGGCGGCCTCGGCCCGGGCCAGGCCTTGGGCGATCATCGTCTGCGCGCCCCGGTGATCCCCCAGCTCGGCCAGCGACCACGCGGCCATCGCGCTGGCCCCGCAGTAGGGCAGGCCGGACAGGCCCAGGCGCTCGTGCTCGCGTCCGGCGACGGCCTCCCGGAGCGCCTCACACTCGGCGACCGCCTCCCGGTGGAAGCCCTTGGTCTGGTAAGCGTGGGCCCGGTAGAAGTGGCCCGTCACGCGCAGGGCGAGATCGCCGCGCGCGGCGGCCATGTCGAGACAGCGCTGACCGTAGGCGATGGCCTCATCGGGGTGGCCCTTGGCCCAGTGGTACTGAACGAGGTAGGCGTAGATCGTGTCGAGCGCGTCGGTGAACCCGTAGCGGGTGGCCAGCTCCTCGGCTTCGCGAAAGCGCTCGTGGATGCGGTCGAGCTGGCCGGCCCGCCAGAGCGGCGGCCGCATGTCCAGACGCACGTCCACGGCGAGCCGGGCCGTCTCGGGGCTCTCGGGCAGGCGCGCCAGCGCCTCCAGTGCCGTCTCGTAGAACTCCACGGCTCGCGCGTCGACGAACAGGCGCGTGGCCCGGTCGCCGGCCTGGCGGGCATAGCGCACGACCTTGTCCCATACCTCTCCGAGGCGGAAGTGGTGGACCAGCTCCTCCACCCGCTCGTCGAGGCGCGCGGCGTGGAGCTCTTCGATGGCCACGCCGATCAAGGCATGCAGGCGACGCCGCTCGGAGTGGAGCAGCGAGGCGTAAGCCACGTCCTGTGTGAGGGCGTGGCGGAAGACGTACTCCAGGTCACCGAACCCCACCTTCTCGTAGATCAGCTCGAGGCGCCTGAGCTCGGCCAGGCTTTGCTCCAGCCGCTCGTGAGCCTCGGACACCCGGCGCAGCAGGGCCAGCCCGAACTCACGGCCGATCACGGCGGCGGTCTGGACGGTACGCTTCTGGGCGCCGTCGAGGCGGTCGAGGCGCGCCGCGATGACGTCCTGCACGGTCTCGGGGACGGTGATCACGGAGGTGGATTCGACGATCAGGCGTCCGTCTTCGGAGCGCACGGCGCCGGTCTCGACGAGGGCGCGACCGATCTCCTCCAGAAAGAACGGATTGCCCTCGGCTTTGGCGGCGATGGTCGCGGCCAGCTCTCCGGGCAGGTCGGCTCCCCCCAGGGTGTCGCGCACGATCCGCACCGCGTCGTCCCGCTCGAGCGGCTGCAGCGCGAGGCGCCAGTGGTACGTCCGGTCGCCGAAGGGTTGCCGGTACACCGGCCGGTAGGTGAGGATCAGCAGGACCGCCAGGCCGGGAAGACGATCGGCCAGCGATGTCAAGAGATCTTCCGAAGCGGCGTCGATCCAGTGCAGGTCCTCGATGACCAGGACGAGGGGGCGATTCTGGCTAGACGCCGCGATCAGGCGCTGGACGGCAGTGACGATCTGGGCCCGCCGCTGGGCCGGCTCCATCGACGCGACCGTGGCGTCCCCCGGGTCCACGGAGAGGAGGTAGCGCAGGGCCGGCTCGACCTGCGCGGCGTCGGGTCCCAGGGGTGCGAGCCCGCGACGCACTTTCGCGATCACCTCGCCCTCGCTGTCCTGATCGGCCACGTCGAAGTGGCGCTTGAGCATCTCGGTGACGGCCAGGAATGGCACGGCCTGACCGAATGACATACAGTCGCCCTGGATCCAGACGGCCTCGTCGCCGAGCCGCTCTCGGAACTCGAGCAGGAGCCGGGACTTGCCGATGCCCGCCTCTCCGACGACGAAGGCGACCTGCCCGCGCCCGGCCCGGGCCGCCGTCCACGCCCGTTCCAGTATGGCCAGCGCGTCGCTGCGGCCGAGCAGGGGAGACAGGCCCCGCACGGCCCGCGCGGCCAGCCGGCTGGTGCCGGCCTGCGCCCGGAGCAGTTCCCAGGCGGCCACGGGCTGGGTCCGGTTCTTCACCGTGAACGTCCCCAGCTGGCGCAACTCGAAGTAGGGAGCGATGAGACGCTCGGTGGCGTCGGCGACCACGATGTGCCCGGGCTCGGCGAGCTGCTGCATGCGGGCAGCGGTGTTCGTCGTGTCGCCCACCGCCGTGTAGTCCATGCGCAGGTTGTCGCCGATGGCGCCCACGACGACGAGCCCCGTGTTGAGCCCCAGGCGGACCCGAAAGTCCACGCCCCGCGTCCGCCGCAGCTCCTCGCGGTACGCCGCGAGCACTCGCTGCATGCCCAGCGCGGCGTGGCC
>DATIAY010000049.1:0-6254 GCA_035457825.1 Candidatus Methylomirabilota bacterium | reverse complement strand
GTGCTGTCGGTGTTCAACACCGACCAGGTGGAAGAGGTCACCGCGGGCCTGCTCGCCGCGCGCGCGGCCGCGGCCCCGGCCCTCACGCTCGTGTGCACCAGCACGTGTGACCCCGACCGCATCGCGGCGCTGGCCGCCCGCCTGCCGGCCGCCCGGGCCCGGTTCGTCGAAGCCCCGGTGTCCGGCACCAGCGAGCAGACGGCCCGGGGCGAGGCGCTGGGACTGATCGGTGGCGATCCCGCGGCGATGACCGCCGCGGCCGGCGTGCTCGACGCCATCTGTCCGCGCCGGCACCACCTAGGCGCCGCGGGCAACGGCGGACGCGCCAAGCTCGCCATCAACCTGATCCTGGACATCAACCGGGCCGGGCTTGCCGAAGGCCTCGTCTTCGCCGAAAAAGTGGGGCTCGATCCGGCCGCCTTCCTCAAGGTCGCCCGCGAGTCCGCCGCCTACTCGCAGATCATGGACGTCAAGGGCGACAAGATGGTGGCCGGCGACTTCAGCCCCCACGGGCGGATCATGCAGACCATCAAGGACATCGACCTGACCCTGCAACAGGCCGGCCGCCGCGGCCAGCAGCTGCCGCTGGGCGAGACCTACGCGAGCCTCGTGAAGGGGTGCGCCGCCCACGGCGAGGGCGAGTGGGACAACAGCGCCGTCATCCAGGAACTGCGGCGGCGCCAGACCTAGCGCTGCCCTCAGAGGAGGACGACACCATGCCCGGCGCGGTGGGATTCATCGGGCTCGGAAACATGGGGCGGCCCATGGCGCTCAATCTGCTCCGGCACGGCTTCGCCCTGGTCGTCCACGACATCGACCCGGCCAAGGTCGCGCCGCTGCGCGAGCGGGGCGCGAAGGTGGAGAGCACGGCCGAGCGCGTGGCCGCCGCGGTCGACCGCACCATCGTCATGGTGGAGACCACCGCGCAGGCCGAGACGGTCATCGCCGGCGAGGCCAGCATCATCCAGAGCGCCCGGCCCGGCCACATCGTGGCGTGCATGAGCACCATCGATCCCTTCACCGCCCGCCGGCTGGCCGAGCGGCTGACCGCGCGCGGCGTGGCGATGCTCGACGCGCCGGTGAGCGGCGGCACCACGCGCGCGGCCTCCGGGGAGCTGTCGGTCATCGTCGGCGGCCCGGCGCCCACCTTCGAGGCCTGCCGAGACCTGTTCAAGGCCATGGGCACGAACATCTTTCACGTGGGCGGTCCCGGCCAGGGCCTGGCCATGAAGCTGGTCAACAACATGCTGATCCAGGTGAACCGGGTGGCCGTCGCCGAAGCGCTGGTGATGGGCGTCAAGGCCGGGCTCGATCCGCGGACGATCTACGACGTCGTCCGGGTCAGCACCGGAACCAGCCACGCGTTCGAGACCGGCGTGCCCAAGATCCTGGCCCGGGACTTCACGCCGGGCGGCACCGTGGATATCACGTACAAGGACCAGGAGCTGGAGACGGCGTTCGCCAAGCAGCTCGGCGTGCCGCTGTTCCTGGCCAACGTCACCCAGCAGATCTACCAGATGGCGCGGGCCGCCGGTCTCAACAAGGAGGACGGCCTGGCCGTCATCAAGGTGCTCGAGCAGCTCGCCGGCGTGCGGGTGGGTAGCGAGGTGGGCCATGGGCCTCATCGCTGAAGCCGTCGACTACGTGAAGTCGCACGGCGCCGGCCCGACCGTACGCCGGCTATTCGAGGCGTACATCTCCGGCCGCCGGCGCGCCTATCTCTTACGCAGCAACTACGAGGTGGTGGGCGGGCTGCCCCTCCGCGACGAAGGGCTCGGCTTTCGCTTCGCCCGGCCCGATGATCTGGCGGCGCTGACGCTGCAGTTCACCCGGGTGCCCCCGGCCACGTTCCGCACGTGGCTGGGCCCGAACCACTTCCTGTACCTGGCCCTGGCCGGTGACCAGCCCGCAGCCTACCGGTGCGACTCGACCATCGTGCCCCCCTCGATCCGTCCGGTGCTCCACCTGCGTCCCGACCAGGTCTTCATGGTGGACATCTCGACCGCACCGGCGTTCCGCCGTCGGGGCATCACCCGCCGGATTCGGATCGCCATGGCGCGCGAGATGCTCCGCCTGGGCTATCGCGACTCCTGGGGCTTGCAGCGACCGTTGAATCGGCGAGCACTGGCGGCCTTCGACCGCACGCCGGACGTCGTCGAGCGCTTCGGGACGCTGACCCGGAGCAGTGTGCTCGGCCGCGTTCGCTTCAGCCTCACCCCCAGCCGGGGGCTCTCCGGCGAGCACGTCGGCGCGCTGGCCCAGCTGGTGGCCGATCTGGTGCCCGGAACCGAGCGCATCGCGCTGCTGTTCAATCCGGGCACGACGATCGCGCCGCCCGAAGCGACCGAGGCGATGATGCGCGCCGTCGCCAAGCTGGGCATCGAGCTGCGCAGCCT
Organism: Candidatus Methylomirabilota bacterium; assembly: GCA_035457825.1. GTDB lineage: Bacteria > Methylomirabilota > Methylomirabilia > Rokubacteriales > CSP1-6 > 40CM-4-69-5. The sequence continues at coordinate 3,858 of DATIAY010000049.1, read as the reverse complement.
GCCGGTGACCGAGTCGGACGATCAGCCGGGCGCCTTCGCGGATGCGTTCGCCGACGCCGCCCGCGAGGGCACGGATGCCCTGATCGTCCTCGACGACCCGATGTACCGGGAGCATCGTCGGACGATCGTGGGGCTGGCCCGGAGGCGACGCCTGCCGGCGCTGTACGAGCGGCCGGAGTTCGTGGAGGCCGGCGGGCTCGTGGCCTACGCGCGCCCGGCCCCGCGCCTGCCTGCGCTGCCGTCCGAGCTGAGTGCCCGCGCGCTCACCCTGGACCCCCTGGGCGGAGTGCGCGCGGGGCTGAGCATCAATCAGGCCACGGCCCAGGCGCTCGGCCTGACCGTCCCCCGCTCGCTGCTGCTCCGGGCCGACGCGGTCATCGGCTCCGGCTAGGCGCGAACGCCGGCATCACCTCGCGGCCGAACCACGTGAGCTGTTCCAGCATGACGGCCTTGGGCGTGCCCATGCTGAGGCTCACGTTGACGTACTCGAGGCCCGGATACTTGCCTTGCAGGTGCTTGAGGTAGGCGACGAGCTCCTCGGGTGGGCCGCAGAACCAGGCGCCGGTCCGGGCGAAGTCGGCGACGGTGGGCACGCCGGCGGCCCCCCAGCCACCGCGCCGGGCCGAGGCCTGCACCTGGGCCGGGGTGATCCCGGGCACGAAGCCCAGCGGCCCGAACATCTTGACGTGCTCCTCGTAGAACGGCGTCACCTCGCGGATGGCCTTCTCGCGCGTCTCGGCGAGGTGGAAGAAGATGCCGATGCAGAGGTCCTGGCCGGGCGCCAGGTCCACGCCGGCGCGGGCGGCCGCCTCGCGATAGGCCAGGATCGGCTTCTCGGCCATGGTGGCGGCGCCGCCACCGATGACGCCCTTGATACGGTGCTTGATCATGAAGTCCAGGCCCCGCGGGCTGGCGCTGACGATGGGCTGCCAGCACTCCACGGGGCGGCGCAGCGGGCGGGGCACCAGCGTGAGCCGGGACAGCTCGTAGCCGCGATAGGGGACGGCCGGCGGCAGCGTGTAGTGCTTGCCGTGATGCGCGAAGGACTCCTGGTGGAAGGCCTTCATCACGATGTCGACCTGCTCCTCGAAGATCTCCCGGTTGGCCTCGGCGTCGAGCATGGGACCGCCCAGCGTCTCGACCTCGCGCGTGTGGTAGCCGCGGCCCACGCCGAAGATCACGCGCCCGCCGGTGAGGATGTCGGCCACGGCGAAGTCCTCGGCCAGCCTGAGCGGGTGCCACATGGGCGTGATGTTGAACCCGCAGCCGAAGCGCAGCCGCTTGGTCACGTGGGCCAGGTGCACGGAGTGCATCAGGATGTTGGGGATGACCTCGTAGCCCTCGTGCTGGAAGTGGTGCTCGGCCAGCCACAACGCGTAGTAACCCAGGTCGTCCATGGTCCGGGCCAGAGCGTCGGTCTTCTCGAACACCGAGGCCAGGTGCTCGTTCGAGTACCGGCGCTCGTTGGCCGGGGTGGCGTCCTGGCCGAGGTCTCCCAGATCCACGTGTCCGGCGTAGAGCGACGAGAACTTGGTGATCATGGCCGCGCGTGTCCTCCCGGCGCGGGCCCGCGACCCGCGCCGTCCTCTTGTACCACGCGACGGACGCGAGGGCGAGGTACACTGTCGCCGTGCCCGACGACGCCCCCAAGACCGCGTACGAGCTGGCCATGGAGCGGCTGCGCCAGAAGGAGCGGGCCACCGGCGCCGAGGAGCGCCCGCTGAGCGAGAAGGACAAGGCGGCGATCGCCGAGGTCCGGAAGGTCTACGAAGCGAAGCTGGCCGAGCGCGAGATCCTGCACCAGCATTCGTTGCGCCAGGCCCGGAGCCCCGAGGAGATCACCAAGCTCGGCGAGGAGCTGGCCCGCGATCGGGAGCGCTTCGCCTCCGAGCGCGACCGCAAGATCGCCGAGATCCGCAAGGGCGCGAGGGCCTAGCGCGGCGGGTTACGGCCCTCCCGAGGCATTGGCCGAGACCTCGAACTCGTTCAACCAGAAGATCAGGGTCCAGGCCATGTAGTACGAGCGATCCCGAGTCCTGAGATCCGTGAGCACCGTCCCGCCCCGCCGCTTGCTCTCCTCCGTGACCTTCTCGACCAGGCGATCCACGCGCACCTGATCGCTGAAGAGCGCCGGCCACCGGGGAATTCCGGGGCGGTCGAGACTTCCCGTGACGATCGGGAGGTACTTGAACAGATACCAGCCCCAGTTCGCCGCATAGATGTGGGCCACTGGCGCCGCGGCCGGGGTCAGGCGCTGCTCGTTCAGGCGCTCCCGGGGGACGACCTGGAGCGTGGCGCAGCCAGTGGCCGTCATGAGGACGATCAGCAGCGCGAAAGCCGCGAGCCTTACTCCCCCGGCTGCATGTAGGGATACCGGAAGTCCGTCGGCGGCACGAACGTCTCCTTGATGGCCCGCGGGCTGACCCAGCGGAGCATGTTGAGCACGCTGCCCGCCTTGTCGTTGGTGCCCGAGGCCCGCGCGCCGCCGAAGGGCTGCTGGCCCACCACGGCCCCGGTCGGCTTGTCGTTGACGTAGAAGTTGCCTGCCGAGTAGCACAGCGCCTCCGTCATCCGGGCGATCGCCGCGCGATCGCGGGCGAAGATCGAGCCGGTCAGCGCGTAGGGCGAGCCACGATCACACAGCGTCAGCGTCTCGTCAAGCGCGCCATCCGGATAGACGTACACGGTCAGCACGGGGCCGAAGATCTCCTCGCGCATCACCTTGACGTCGGGCTTGCGGGCCAGGATCACCGTGGGCTCGACGAACCAGCCCTTGCCGTCGTCGGTGGAGCCCCCGACGAGAATCTCGCAGTCCGGCGACTGGCGCGCCCAGTCGAGATAGCCCTTGATGCTGCCGAAGGCCTGGCGGTCGATCACCGCGCCCATGAAGTTGGTGAAGTCGCGGACGTCACCCGGCTTGATCTGGGCCACCTGCTCGCGCAGCAACTGGCTCACCGCCGGCCACAGCGAGGCCGGCACGAACGCGCGCGAAGCCGCCGAGCACTTCTGCCCCTGGTACTCGAAGGCCCCCCGCGTGAGCGCGGTGGCCAGGGCCGCGACGTCGGCCGAGGGATGGGCGAAGACGAAGTCCTTGCCGCCCGTCTCGCCCACGATGCGCGGGTAGGACTTGTAGGCGCGGACGTTGCGGCCCACCGTCTCCCACATCGCCTGGAAGGTGGTGGTGGAGCCCGTGAAGTGGATGCCGGCGAGCTCGGGCGAGGCCAGCGCCGGGTCCCCCACCTCGGCCCCCGCGCCGGGAACCATGTTGATGACGCCGGGCGGCAGCCCCGCGGCCTCCAGCAGCGCCATGATGTAGTGCGCGGAGACGACCGCCGAGGACGCCGGCTTCCAGACCACCGTGTTGCCCAGGATGGCCGGCGCCGTCGGCAGGTTGCCGCCGATGGCCGTGAAGTTGAACGGCGTCACCGCGAAGACGAACCCCTCCAGCGGCCGGTGCTCCAGCCGGTTCCACATGCCGGGCGACGACAGCGGCTGCTGCCGGTAGATCTCCTCGGCAAAGTGGACGTTGAAGCGCCAGAAGTCGATCAGCTCGCAAGCCGAGTCGATCTCGGCCTGGTGCGCGGTCTTGGACTGCCCCAGCATCGTGGCGGCGTTGAGCACCTGCCGCCAGGGCCCGGCCAGCAGGTCGGCGGCCCTGAGGAAGATCGCCGCGCGATCGGCCCAGGCCATCCGCGACCACGTGGCGTGCGCGCCCAGGGCCGCTACGATCGCCTGGTCGACTTCCCGGGCGCCCGCCTTGTGCCAGGTGGCGAGCACGTGGCGGTGGTCGTGCGGCATCGTGGCCTCGGCGATGCGGCCGGTCTTCACCGCCCGGCCGCCGATCCGCGGGGTGATCTC
>DATIAY010000048.1:0-4371 GCA_035457825.1 Candidatus Methylomirabilota bacterium | reverse complement strand
TACGCGGAGATGAAAGTGACCGCCAGCCTCGACGGCCTCACGGGCATCTTCAACAAGCGCCATCTCGCCCATCGTCTCGAGGAGGAGATTCACCGGGCGCGCGACGGGGCCTCTCCGCTGTCGGTCTTCCTCTTCGACGTGGACAACTTCAAGCAATACAACGACCGCAACGGCCACGTGGCCGGCGACCGGCTGCTGCTGGACCTGGCCAGGCTCGTGCACGATCGCGTGCGGCACGACTGCCTCTTCGGCCGCTACGGGGGGGAGGAGTTCCTGATCATCTTTCCGGGCACGAGCCGACCCCAAGCGCTCGCCGCAGCCGAGAACGTCCGGCAGGCGATCGCTGGCCACCAGTTCCCCTTCGGGTCCGGGCAGCCGCTGGGTATCGTCACCATCAGCGGCGGCGTTGCCGAGTGCCCACTCGACGGAAGTGACATGGCAAGCCTCGTGCGGGCCGCCGACGAGGCCCTTTACCGGGCGAAGCACGCAGGCCGCAACCGCGTGCTGGCCTACGAGCCGACGTACCTCGGCGGGTCCGAGGCCCAGGAGCCGGTGAGCGCGGAGGAGAACGCGGCAGCGTTGAACCGAGTGGCGCTGGACAGGCCGGAGAACAGGAAGACGGGCGAGGCGGTCGCTCTCGCCTAGCCTAGCGCAGGACGCCGAGGGCTGCCTCGTCGTGAAACGGCAGCATAGGCATCAGGACGATGACGCCGATCTCCGCCCGCGGATCAATGCAGAAGAACGTGTTGTCGACGCCAGCCCAGTCCATGGAGCCGGGCCGCCGCATCCCGGATCCGGCCTCGCCCGCGCTCCCACACACCGCATCCGTGGCGTCGCTTCCTCCGTTACGGGCAACTAGCGTCTCCAACTTAGTCAACCTAGCTTGTGTTGTCCTCTCCCGGGGAGGAGCGGGATGGCACGAGTCCGGTTGCGGTCGCTGTCCGGAGCCGAATCGAGGCTTCTCCAGGACAAGCTCAAGGACCTGTCCTTGTCGGCGAGGATCCACCAACGCTACCGCATCATCGCTGACGTACGTGGAGGTCATAGCGTCGCCGAGACGGCCGACCGCGTCGGCTGCCACTTCACAGTGGCGTACGACTGGGTTCGCCGCTTCAACCGGAGCGGCTTCACTACCTTCGAGCAGGTGCCGAATCCCAGTGGTCGTCCTCCGATCCTCAGGTCCGATCAACTCAGGGCTTGTCGAGGTCGCCCTGTCGAGCCCCTCGGTGGACACTCCAAAACCGGCCACTCGTGGACGCCTCAAAACCGGCCACCACGAGGTAGCGTCCGAGACAGGGTTTAGTTACACCGCCTGATCAGCCAGCGCAAACGCGGCCTTGTGGTCGCTGTGGAAAACCGGGCCGGCCGTTGGGCCGGGTTTCCAAGCGGCTTGTGGGCGCCGCCGGCCGTTTGGCGGCGTCCAAGCGGGTGTGGGCGGCGGCCCGCGTGGGCCTCTTCGAAGAGCCGTCCATGCCCGCGTCAGCCGCGGCAGCGTCCACAGGCCACTTCGAAGCTGGACCTCCGCTGCGTTTCATCGCATCGACTCCGCTCCTGAGCCGCGTAGCGGGCGCCGAACCGACGCACCAGGATGCCCCAGGGGCGACGCAAGCGGACTGGGACGACTCTAGGGTCGACCGCGATTGCCGCACTTACGGGTTCCTCGGCGTGGTGGCCTCGGGGCGCAAGTCGGCATGGACCTTGGTGCGCCAGCTGCGAGGGCCGCACTTGAGGACGTGGGCGTGGTGGAGCAGACGGTCGAGGAGCGCGGTGATGGCGGCGGTGTCCCCGAGGAGCTTGCCCCAGTCATCGACGGGACGGTTCGAAGTAAGGAGTGTCGAAGCGCGCTCGTAGCGGCGCATGACGATCTCGAGGAGATCCTCGGCGGCGGTGTGGGGCAGCTTGCGCATACCGAGGTCGTCCACGATGAGCAGGGGCACGGAGGCGAGCTCGGCCAGATACTCCTTGCGCGTGCCCCCGATGGTGGCGTCGGCGATCTCCTCCATGAGGGTGTGCGCCTCGCGATATGCGACGCGGTAGCCCTGCTGGATGGCGGCGCGACCGATGGCTTGGGCGAGGTGGCTCTTACCCGTGCCCGGGGGGCCCAGGAAAAGGGCATCCTCGCGCTGGGCGATGAAGCGGGCGGTGGCCAGGTCATAGACCAGGGCGCGGTTCATCTTCTTGTTGAAATCGAAGTCGAAGCTGCCGAGGGAGCGATCGGGGTCGCGGAAGTGGGCCTGCTTGGTGCGGCGCTCGAAGAGCCGGTCCTGCCGGCGCAGGAGCTCGTCCGAGACCAGCGCGGAAACCAGATCGAGGGGAGCCATCTTCTCGGACTGTGCTTGACGGAGCCGCGGCTCCAGGACATCGGCCATGCCGGAGAGGCGGAGCTTGCGCAGGGCGTGATCGACTTCGACGAGGTTCATATCGGTTCTCCTGTCTTGCGATCGATCAGATCGCGGTAGAGGCTGAGCTGGCGGATGAGGGGGTCCACCTGGCGAAGGGTGAGGGGTACGGGTGGCCGCCGCTCCAGGTAGCGACGGACGAAGCGGTAGTTCGGTGCGCCCATCTCGAGGGCGGCCTGTGCCGCGTCCTCCACCACGGCCGGGCCGTGCTTCTTGGCCAGGGCGAGCACTCCCAGGATGCGCCGGACTCCTGGCTCACCCTCGGTGCGGTGGATCTGCTCGCACAGGGTACCGATGTAGGTCCCCGCGCTGTGGGCGCGACGCAGCAGGGCCGTGGTGCTTTGCGGCGTGCGAGGCGATCGGTCCCGCTCCTTGATGCGATGGAAGCCTCGGCGCGTCCGCAGGTGCTCCCGCAGGAGCTGGCCTGTCTTGAGGTCCACCACCCGCACGTGCAGGCCATCCCACTGCGCCTGCACCTTGCGGCCGATCCAGCCGGGGGGCGCCCCGTAGTACGCGGCCTCCACCTCCACGCAGCCGTCGAGATTCACCGTGCGCTCGCCGTAGCGGTAGTAGCGAAAGGGCTCCAGGGGCAGGTCGTGCAGAGCAGGCTTCTCCTCGACAAACATCACCGCCACCTGCCGCTTGGTGGTGCCGTGGATGCGGGTGTCCGCCCAGCGTTCCTCCCAGCGGTCCAGGTACGCCTGCGCCTGCTCGAGGCTCTCGAAGCGCAGTCCCTTGAGCGGCGTCCTCTTCGCGTGCCCGACTCCCGCTTCGACTTTGCCCTTGCGATCGGGGTCTTTGACCCGGCAGGGCAGCGCGACCGCACCGTAGTGCGCCAGCACATCGCGGTAGAGCGGATTCAGCGCGGGGTCGTAGATGTCGGGTGTGATGACGCCTTCCTTGAGGTTGTCGAGCACGACCAGGTTCGTGCTGCCGCCAAGCTGCCGGAAGGCGCGTTCGTGCAGCTCCGCCCACACCTGCGCGCTCGACCGCCAGACCAGCAGCCGGACCGCCTTGCGCGAGTACCCCAGAGTCAGCACGAAGAGCCGCGTCCGGCGGTACTTCCCCGTGCTGGGATGCCGCACCATGGGGCCGTCGCCGTAGTCGACCTGAGCTTCCTGGCCGGGGGCCGTGGTGATGACCACGCGCGCTTCTGGGGGCGTGCTCCCGCGGAGCTTCAAGACGAAGCGCTTCACGCTGGCATAGCCCGCCTGGAAGCCGTGGTCGTCCACCAGGTCCTGCCAGATGGCCACCGCGTTACGCCCAAGCTTGAGCGCGGCCGCGATCACCTCCCGGAAGGGCTCGCAGGCACTCACGCTCGGCGCCCGCCCCGGCACAGGCGGCCACGGTGCCGCCTCAGGGTCGGTGGACACCTCCCCTGTGGTGGCCGGTTTTGGTGTCCCGGGATCGCCGGACACCTCCTCGATGGCTGGCTTTGGCGGCCAGGCCCTCTGCCGACCGCCCCGGGACCGCACGACCACCCCGGCCGCCTTCAGGTACGCGCTGGCGGTCTCCCGCCGTACACCGGTGGCCTCCTCGATCCGCCTCAGAGACCAGCCCAGCCGCCCCAGAGTCAGTACTTGCTGCTTCTTGTCCTCTGCCAAGACGTTGCTCATCCCGGCGGTGGATCACGTCCCCACCGCCTTGGTCAACGTCTCGGTCCGCTATCCGTGGTGGCCGGTTTTCAGGCGTCCATCAGTGGCCGGTTTTGGGTGTCCACCGAGGGGGCCGCGACAGTCCAGTTTGAGTGTAAAGACGACCGGAACAACAGACGCACACCACGGACTCGAGGCCGAAGTCCGTGGCTCTAACTAACTAAGCTAAGCTACGCTCTAACGAAGCTTCGCCTCAAACCGACGAGAGTTGGCGCCGGCCCCGAGATGGGACCGGCGTACTCCGTTGCAGGAGTAGCATCGACGACTTCCCTGGCAAGGAGGAAGCCGATGCCCAACGTCCACGAGATTATTCGCTC
>DATIAY010000047.1:0-10697 GCA_035457825.1 Candidatus Methylomirabilota bacterium | reverse complement strand
TTCTCCCCGGTCTTCGAGCGTTGCCAGGAGTACGAGCTGCCCGTCCTTCTGCATCCCCTCAACGTCGTGGGCAGCGCGCGCCTTACGCCCTTTTACCTCGGCAACTTGCTCGGTAACCCCTTCGACACGGCTGTAGCCGCGGCCCACCTCGTCCTGGGCGGGGTCCTGGACCGGTTTCCCCGATTGCAAATCTGCCTTCCCCACGCCGGTGGCGCCCTGCCCTACCTCTTCGGGCGGCTGCAGCACGGTCAGCGCGTGCGCCCGGAGGCGCGGGACCGCGCCCGGCGTCCCTTCAGCGCCTACCTCCGGCGGTTCACCTACGACACCATCAGCCATTCGCCGGAGGCCCTGCGCTACCTCATCAGCCTGGTCGGCGCCGACCGCGTGATGATCGGGAGCGACTTCTGCTTCGACATGGGCTACGAGCGGCCGCGCGACATCGTCACCAAGCGGCTGGGGCTCAAGGCCGCTGACCAGGCGCGCATCCTGCGCGGCACCGCGGCCCGACTGCTGGGACTGGGGCCGGGGTGAGGCTCAGCGCGGACGGCGCCGGGATCCGCCTGCGGGCGCTCCTCGCCGCTGCCGGCTGAGGTCTGGGCCGCCACGCGAGAAGAGGCCTCGGCGCGCTCAGCCGATCCCCAGATGGGTGTGCTTGATCTCCTCGTTCGCCCACAACTCCTGGGGCGAGAGGTCGAAGACCACCCTTCCCTTCGTGATGATGTTCACCCGGTCCACCACCTTGATGGCGAAGGGCGTGTTCTGCTCGACGAGGAGGATGGAGAGTCCCTCCGCCTTGAGCTTGCGGATGGCGTCGCCCAGGTGCTGGATGATGAGGGGCGCGAGACCCTCGGAGGGCTCGTCCAGGATGAGGCAGGTGGGGTTGGTCATGAGCGCCCGGGCGATGGCGAGCATCTGCTGCTCGCCGCCCGAGAGCGAGCCCGCGCGCTGCTCGGCCCGTTCGCCCAGGCGGGGGAACAGCTCGTAGACGGAGTCGAAGTTCCAGCGGCTCCTGCCGTCCCGCGCCTGATGGGCCACCAGCAGATTCTCCCGGACGGAAAGGGTGGGAAACACCCTCCGGCCCTGCGGACAGAGACCGATGCCCATGTTGCAGGTGTCGAAGCTGGGATCCTGGGTGATGTCCTTGCCCCGGAAGGTGATCTTGCCCTGGCGGGGGGGCACGAAACCCATGATGGAGTTGATGAGGGTGGTCTTCCCCATCCCGTTCCGGCCCAGGACGCCCAAGGCCTCCCCCTCGCGCACCTCTAGAGTCAGGCCCTGGAGGATATAGGAGTCGCCGTAGTAGGTGTGGATGTCTTCGACGGACAGCAGCGCACCCACCGCCTCAGCCCCTCCCCAGGTAGATCTCTTTGACCTGATGGTTGGTCCGCACCTCGTCGCACGGCCCCTCGCAGAGCACCTTGCCGTAGTGGAGGACGGTGATGTCGGAGACCACGCCGAAGAGGACGTCCAGGTCGTGCTCGATGATGAGGATGGAGAGGTCGGGGTCCAGCGAGTTGAGGAACCGGGCCATCTCGCGCGACTCCCCGGTGGCGAGGCCGGCCGAGGGCTCGTCCAGCAGGAGCACCTTGGGGTCGCTGGCCAGGCCGAGCACGACCTCGAGCTGGCGCTGCTCGCCGTGGGAGAGATTGCGCACCTGCTGACTCCGCAGGTGCCAGAAGTTCGCGTCGGTCAGGAGCTGCTCGGCCTTGTCATACATGTTCCTGTAGCGGGCGATCGGGCGCCACATCACCAGCTTCATGGGACGCACGCCCTGGACCGCCAGCAGGACGTTGTCGAGCACGGTCAGCTTCGGGAAGAGGCTGGTGATCTGGAAGGTCCGGGCCATTCCCAGGGCCGTCCGCTGGTGGGTCGGCCAGCGGGTGACGTCCTGGCCGAAGAGGGAGATCCGGCCCGAGGTCACGGGAAGCACCCCGGTGATGAGGTGGAAGAGAGTCGTCTTGCCCGCCCCGTTCGGCCCCAGGATGCCGTGCCGGTCGCCGGCGCGGAGGCGCAGGTTCACGTCCTCGACGGCGTGGAGGCCGCCGAAGCGCTTCGAAACGGCCTTCAGTTCCAAGCGCGGCTGCGTTTCTTCGGTCACGAATTCCTCGCCCGTCAGTTTCTCGAGCCGATCCGGGATCGCCGCCCGGAGGGTGCGCCTCCGGGCGGCCGGCATGGTCCGCTTACTTCCCGCAGAAATTGCACGGCGGGTAGTCTTTGTCGTACACGGGGTGTTTCAGGAATTCCTCTGGCTTCCACTTCCAGAACTGGCTCACCTCCGGGTAGGTCTTGACGACGACGTTCCACAGCGAGTCGGGCTTGACACCCAGGTTATTGCGGTCGCCGGGGACGCGCTCCACCTTGCGGATGTAGCAGTTCTGCACCGGGTTGGCGTACTGATCGAGGGAGATCGGCCCGCGGACAGCGTCGACGCGGAGGGACCGCAATTTATCGAGCCACGCCAAGGTCTTATCGGGGTCATAGCCGGTCTGCTTGAGCGCCTCGTGGATGTAGTAGGCGCTCGTGTAGGCGGCCTCGGAGTAGTAGGAGGCCATCTTCCCGTAGCGCTGCTGGAACTCCTTGACGAAGGCGTGGTTCTTCGGGGTGTCCAGGGCCGCGCTGTAGTGGGACGCCGTGATGTAGCCGATGGCTTCGTCTCCCATGTTGGGAAGGATGAACTCGTCCGCGCTCGTCGTTCCCCCGAGGAGCGGCATTTTGAAGCCGGCCGCCTTGAACTGCTTGGGGTAGGCGAGCGACATGGGGCCGACCATCAGGGCGTACACCGCATCCACGTCCCGGGGGATCAGGGGCAGATAGGGTCCGAAGTCCACGGTGTTCAGCTTGGGCCAGACCTTGGCGACGATCTTGCCGCCCCGGGCCTCGAACCCGGCCTGGAAGCCGCTCACCGACTCGTAGCCGAAGGCATAGTCGGCGCCCACGGTAACGATCTTTCGGAAGCCCTGCTCATAGGCCCAGTCGCCGAGAGCGTGCTGGCACTGGGCGCTCGTGAAGCTCAGGCGGGCGTAATACTTGGTCCTCTTGCGCTGGGTCTGGTCCTCGCCCGCGGGGGCCGGCGAGATGTACGGGACCTTGAACTGATCGGCCACGGGCGCCAGAGCGTAGCCGGTGGGAGCCAGGAGGCCGCCCAGGAACACGTGCACTTTGTCGCGCTGGATGAGCTTCTGCGCCTTGGCCACGGCCAGGGCGGGCTTGCCTTCGTTGTCCTCGACGATGAACTTCACGGTCAACGGACCCATCTTGTGCTTGACCTGCTCCAGGTACATGTCGAAGCCGTTGACCATGTCTTTGGCGACCTGGGCGAAGGGCCCCGTGATGGGCGCGATGAAGCCGATGCGGACCTCCTCCGCCGCCCGGGCCGGGCCTGGGCCGATCGCCAGCGCGAAACCGATTCCTGCGAATGCCGCGAGCCATCTGGGTCTCATGATTGCTTCCTCCCTTCCAGGGTGGTGAGACTCGTAGCGACGCGCCGATCTGGTGCCGAGCTTCCAGGTTCCTCTTTCCGGAACCACAGCCGCTCGGCCAGGCCGACGATCCCCCCGCGCGCGTAAAGGATGGTGACGATGTAGGTGATTCCCAGGAACATGTACCACCGCTCGATGTAGGTGCTCACCCAGTAGCGTAAGAACATGATGACGCCCGCTCCGATGACGGGTCCCACCAGTGTCGCGGGCCCGCCCAGGGCCACCATCAGGAGCGCCTCCACTGACGTCACCAGCTCCACGTCGGTCGGGGCGATGAACCGGTTCAGCATTGCCCACAGGGTGCCGGAGATCCCGGCGAAGGTGCCCGAGATCACGAAGGCCAGGTACTTGTGCAGCCACGTGTTGTACCCCAGCATCTTCATCCGGGCCTCGGACTCGCGGATGCCGACGAGGGTCTTTCCGAATGGGCTCTTGACGAGGAGGAAGAGCAGCCCCAGGCAGACCATGAAGATGGCGAACGTGAAGTAGAAGAACAGCACCGAATCTTGGAGTGAGAGCCCGAAGGCATCCGGGGGGATGATGCCCGTGATCCCGTTGTCCCCGCCCGTCACGGTGTGCCAGCGGTAGACGAGGCCCCACATCACCATCGAGAAAGACAGCGTGATCATCATGAAGTACACCCCGACCGCCCGCATGGCCAGCAAGCCCAGGAACAGCGCAGTGACGCAGGATAGACCCAGGCCTACGCCGAAGACGGCGAGGAGGTTCGACACGTTCATCCTGCCGATCATGATGGCGGCGGAGTACGCGCCGAGGGCGAAGTAGACGCCGTGCCCCATGGAGCGGAAGCCCGTGTAACCCACCAGGATGTCCAGGCTCATCGCCATGATGGCCAACACGAGTGAGCGGGTGATGATGGACTGCAGATAATCGTTGAGGAAGGGGGTGGCGGCCCCCAGGACGGCGAAGGCGACCAGCGTCAGGACCACCCGACCATGGCTGGCCAGCCGCTTGAGCACGCCCTACCCCCTTCCGAAAAGCCCGGTCGGCTTGACCGCGAGGATGATGGCCATGGGGGCGAAGAGGGCGAAGTAGGACAGTTCGGGAAAGAGCGCCGTGCCGAAGTTCTCCATGAAGCCCACCACGATGCTCCCGACCACCGCGCCGGTCAGGCTTCCCAGACCCCCGATGATGACTACGGCAAAGGCGTACGGGAGGATCAGGAAATCGAGGCCGGGAGAAACCCCGAGGAAGGCACCGCCCACCACCCCGCCCATCGCGGAGAGGAACACCCCCAGGCCATAGATGCTCATCTGGACGACGTTGGTGTTGATGCCGATGCCGCGGGCCATCTGGGGGTCGTCCACTGTCGCCCGCACGATGGCCCCCGCGCGCGTGCGCTCGATGACGAAGTAGAGGATCGCCCACACCACGACCGCCGCGAAGATCATGAAGGCCCGGTAGCGGGGGAAGGAGATGCCGCCGATGACCGTGCTCTCGTCCAAAGGCCAGGGACGGTGGAGCATGTAGTTGTCCCCCGTCCAGATGAGTATGTTGGTGTCGAAGAAGATGAAGGCGAAGCCGATCGTGACGAGCACCTGAGCCATAGTGTCCTGCCCCAGGCGGCGCAGGAAGAACCGCTCGATGATGACGGCGAGCCCAGCCACAACGCCTCCCCCGATCACCATCGCCACCGGCAGGGTCCACAGCGCGGTCCCCAGCACGCGGTAGACCGAGAGGGCCACGTAACCCCCGAGCAGGAAGAAGGCCGCATGGGCGAGATTCACGATCCGCATGACACCGAAGATGATCGAGAGCCCGCTTGCCAGCAGGAACAGCAGCGCGGCGTAAGAGAGGCTGTTGTAGGAGAGCTCGATGACGTTCCTAAGAGTGAAAACGGTCATTCCGCCTCCGCCTCGTTTCCCGGGGGGTCGAGCCGCCCAGGGCACAGCGATACTCCCCTGATTCTCCCGGTGGGAGGGGTATGGCTCCCCGACTCAAATGGCCCCTCATCGTGATCGATTTCAGCGCGCGCCGCAAGACAGAAGGGGTGGCTTGCCGGGCAGGCGAACCAGCTTCGCTCAGGACCGCACGATGACCTTCACGTAACTGGCGTGTGCGCCGTGCCCGCCCGAGCCGTAGACCACCGGGCCCTCGAGCCACATCTGCGTCCAGCCCGCCCGGCAGTGCCCGGGCACCCATGTTAGCATCCCCCAGCTTCCTTGATCGGGAGGACCACCATGGCAATCTACGAGATGCGGACCTACACGCATCAGGTCGGCAAGATGGCCGAGGCGTTCAACGGTCGGGTCGTCACCGACGGCTCGTCCCACGACGTGCCACGGGATCAGCTGGTGCAGGAGATCCATCTGGGAGCCGCCCCGGCATGAAGGCCATGGTGCTGCGCGAGTTCGGGGGCCGGCTGCAGCTGGCCGACGTACCCGTGCCCAAGATCGGCCCCAACGACGCGCTGCTGCGCGTGCGTGCCACCGGCGTGGGCCTGACCGTCGTCATCATGCTGGGCGTCCCCGGGCGGGTGACGTCCTTTCCGAGGATCCCTGGCCACGAGGTGGCCGGCGAGGTGGTCGAGGTGGGCTCGGAGGTGACGACGGTGCGGCCCGGCGAGCGGGTCACCTGCCACTTCTACCTGACCTGCCACGCCTGCGCCTATTGCCGCAGCGGGCGGGAGACGTTGTGCACGGCGTTCCGCGGCAACGTGGGCATGGCGTGCGACGGCGGCTACGCGGAGTACATGGCGATTCCCGCCGCCAACCTCGTGCGGATCCCCGACGGGGTGTCGGACGTCGAGGCGGCCGTGGCTGCCGATGCCATCTGCACCCCCTACCACGCCTGCCGGGAGGAGGCCCAGGTGGGCCCGGGCGATCGGGTCCTCGTCATCGGGGCCGGGGGCGGCGTGGGCATCCACATGGTGCAGATGGCCAAGCTCTGCGGCGGCTGGGTGATCGGTGCCGACGTCTCCGACGCCAAGCTGGAGATGGCCCGGAGCCTGGGCGCCGATGCCGTCATCGACTCCCGCCGCGAATCCCTGGGCCGGCAGGCGATGGCCCTGACCGACGGACGCGGCGTCGACGCCGCGATCGACACTGTGGGCTCCACCGAGACCCTGGAAGGCTCGCTCGCCTCGCTGGCCAGGGCCGGCCGCCTGGTCATCATCGGGCACCGCCCCCGGGAGGTCTTCGGCGTCGAGGCCACGTTCCGCGTCGATCCCGCGCTGGTCCTCAACCGCATGCTGGAGATCCACGGCTCGCGCTACGTGACGCTGGCCGAGATCGGCCAGACCCTCGAGCTCCTGCGCCAGCGTCGCATCAAGGCCGTGGTCACCCGCACCTTCCCGCTGGAGGACGTGGAAGAGGCCCACGAGCTCCTGCGCCGGAACATCCTCGTCGGCCGGGCCGCGCTGGTGCTGTCGAGTCCCTGATGCTCGCCGTCCGTGACATCCACACCTGCTACGGCGACAGCTACGTGACCAGGACGTGACGGGCTGGGCCTCCAATCGTGTGGTGGCGCTGGGCCTGGTACCCCAGAGGCAACGCGTCGTTCCCTCGCTCACCGTGCTGGAGAATCTCAACGTGGCCGCCCGCGCGCCGGGCGAGGAGATCAAGTCCCGCGACCTGGGGCTGGGAGGAGCAGCGTCATGAAGCGCGTGGGAATCATCGGCGTGGGCTTGCTCGGCACGGCCGTCGCCTCGCGGCTGCTGGAGGCAGGGCTCGAGGTCGTCGGGTACGACACGCGTCCCGAGCAGGTGGAGGCCCTGAAGGCCCGCGGGCTGCGGCCCGCGGGCAGCCTGGCCGAGGCCGCGGACGAGGCCGACGCCGTCTTCACCATCCTGCCCTCGCTGGACGCGGTGGAGGCCGCGGTCCGCGGTCCGGGCGGACTGCTGGAGACCGCGCCCGCCACCGTGACGATCGTGCAGATGAGCACGATCTCGCCACCGCTGACACGCGCCCTGGGGGCGGCCGCCGCCCAGCGGGGCATCGGCTTTCTCGACGCCCCGATGAGCGGCACCAGCGCCATGGTGGCCCGGGGCGACTGCATCATTTTCGTGGCCGGCGACCGCGCCCGGGCCGATGCTTGCAAGCCGGTGTTCGAGGCCATCGCCCGCAAGACACTCTACGTGGGGGCCACCGGCCTGGCCACGCTCGCCAAGCTGGCGGCGAATCTCCTGGTCGGCCTTAATACCGCGGCGGTGGCCGAAGCTCTGGTGCTGGGGGCCAAAGGGGGATTGCACCCGGCCCAGTTGCTCGACATCCTCAAGGAGAGCGCGGCCGGCTCCCGCATGCTCGAGGTCCGCGGCCCCCTCATGGTCAGCCATCAGTTCGACGCCCAGATGAAGGCCGAGCTGTTCCTCAAGGACTTCAAGCTCATGCTCGAGGAGGGCGTCCGGCTGGGAGTGCCGCTGCCGCTCACCAGCTTGACCGAGCAGCTCACGGTGGCCACGGTAGCCGCCGGGCGCGGCGGCGAGGACATCGCGGCGATCATCACTACCCTGGAACGCCTGGCCGGCATGGGGCGGTGACGGGCGTGTTGGTGCTATCGTAGACAGCGTCATGCCGCCCCACCCGACTGCCCAGACCGTCTACGAGACGCCGCGCGTCGCTCCGCAGCCGGGCGAGACGGTCGTCACCAGCACGTGTGGCCACAATTGCGGCGGGCGCTGTGTCGTCAACGCCCACGTGCGCGACGGCCGGATCGTGAAGATCAGCACCGACCCCCGCAAGTGGACGCCGGAGGTGCCGCCGCTCCACGCCTGCGTGCGCGGCTTCGGCCAGTTGGAGCGCGTCAACCATCCGGACCGGCTGCTCCATCCGCTACGACGCACCGGGCCGCGCGGCGCGGGGCAATTCGAGCGGATCTCCTGGGACGAGGCGCTCGACGAGGTCGCGCGCCAGATGCTGCGCATACGCGACACCTACGGCCCGGCCGCCATCCTGGACTGCTCGCGGACGGGGAGCCTCTCGATGCTCCACAGCCGGGCGACGGTTCAGCGCCTGCTCAACATGTTCGGCGGCTGCACGGAGCTCTGGTCCAACGTGTCGTCGGAGGCCGAGGTGTTCGCCGTGCGCATGACCTACGGCGCCGGGGCCGACTACAAGAGCGCGGGCCGGGAGCCCACCGACTACGTCAACTCGCGCCTCATCGTCATGTGGGGCTGGAGCCCGGGTGATGGCACCTTCGGGACCGGCACGCTGCAGTATCTCAAGTGGGCGAAGCAGCGGGGCGTGCGGATGATCTGCGTGGACCCCCGCGTCACGCGCTCCAGCCACGACCTGGCCGACGAGCACATCTTCATCCGGCCCTCCACCGACGCCGCGGCGCTCATCGCGATGGCCTACGTGATCGCCAGCGAGGGGCTCCAGGACCAGGCCTACCTCGACCGTCACGTGCTGGGCTTCGACGAGGGGCACCTGCCACCCGGCGCGCCAGCAGGAGCCTCGTACCTCTCCTATCTCCTGGGCGAACCCGACGGGGTCAGGAAGACGCCGGAGTGGGCGGCGGTCATCACCGGCGTGCCGGCAGCGACGATCCGGAGACTGGCGATCGAGTTCGCGACGACGAAACCGGCGGCCATGCACTGCGGCTACGCCCCGGGGCGGACGATTCACGGCGAGCAGTTCCACCGGGCGGCCTACGCGCTGGCCGCGATGACGGGCAACGTGGGGATTGCCGGCGGCAATTCCGGCACCAGCAACGGCGCCACCGGGCGCTACGGCATCCGCTCGCTCCCGGTGGGGACGAACCCGACTGGCGCGCGCGTGGCGACGCCGCTCCTGGCCGACCTGCTCGAGCGGGGTCGGGCCGGCGGCTACCCCGCGGACATCCGGATGATCTACTCGGCGGCCGGCGACCTCTTCAACCAGCTCCCCAACGTCGCGAAAACCGTCGCCGCGGCCGAGCGTCTGCAGTTCATGGTGGTTCACGACCACTTCCTGACCCCGACGGCGAAGTATGCCGACGTCCTGCTGCCGGCCACGACCTTCTGGGAGCGCAACGACGTCCACACGCCGTGGGCCGGCGCCGGCCACTACGCGATCTTCATGAAACAGGCGATCGCTCCCATGGGCGAGTGCCGGAACGATCTCGACATCTGTACCGACCTGGCCTCCCGTCTCGGCATCCGGGGCTATAACGACAAGACCGAGGAGGAGTGGCTGCGCGAGCTCACGCGCGATGCCATCGACGACTTCCCGGCGTTCCGCGAGCGCGGCCTGGCCCGCATGCCGGCGCCCGCGGACGACGTGGCCTTTGCCCGGGAGATCCGGGACCCTACGGGCCATCCGTTCTCGACTCCGTCGGGCAAGATCGAGATCTACTCGATGACGCTGGCGGCCCGGCCCGATCCCTACGGGCTGGGCCCGATCCCACCCATCCCGACGTGGATTCCCGACGACGGCGAGCGGGAGCGCGCGCGCGGCCATCCGTTGCGCCTGGTGTCACCGAAATCACGGGCGCGGACGCACTCCATCCACGACAACCAGCCGATCCTCATGCGGGCGGACCGCGACGACGTGTGGATCAACACCGCCGACGCCGCGGCCCGCGCCATCGCCGATGGCCAGCGCGTGCGAGTCTTCAACGACCGCGGCGAGACCGTGCTCCCGGCCCGGGTGACCGACCGTATCGCCCCCGGCGTCGTCTCGATCAAGGAGGGGGTGTGGTTCTCGCTCGACGCGGGCGGCCGGGACACCCGGGGGTGCGCCAACGTCCTCACCCTCGATCGGGCCTCGCCGGCGGCCGCGGCCACGTTCAACACCTGCTTCGTCGACGTCGCGCCCGCGGACGACGCCCGGTAGCGCTAGGCTCGATCCTGCCGGTCGGGCACCGGGCCCACGAGGGCGCCGAGGCGCCCGCCCAGCGCCCGCCGGATGAGGGGCGAGAGGAGCATGAGCACGGCCAGCGCCAGCAGAGTGGCCGCGATCGGACGCTCCACGAAGACGAGGAAATCGCCGCGGGAATAGATGAGGGCCCGGCGCAGGCTGGCCTCCAGCTGGGGCCCCAGGATCATGGCCAGCACCAGCGGAGCCGGCTCGAATTCGAACTTCCGCATCAGGTACCCGAGCACGCCGAAGATCACGGTGAAGCCCACGTCGGTCGGATTGTTGTTGACGCTGTAGGCGCCGACGAGAACGAAAACCACGATGAACGGGGCCAGGAGCGGATACGGGACCTGGAGCAGCCGCACCCAGAGGCGGATCAGGGGTAGGTTGAGAACCAGGAGCATGAGGTTGCCCAGGTACA
>DATIAY010000046.1:0-8061 GCA_035457825.1 Candidatus Methylomirabilota bacterium | reverse complement strand
TACCTCGCCGAGGGCCAGGCTACCGTGGGCACGCGTGTGGACGTCGCCCACCTCGCGGCCACGCCGGTGGGGATGACCGTCACGATCACCGTCGAGCTCACCGAGATCGACCGGCGTCGGCTCGGCTTCCGCGTCGAGGTCCGGGACGAGCTGGACGAGGCGGGCCGGGGGACCCACGAGCGCTTCATTGTCGATGGCGCCCAGCGGATGCCGCGACTGCAAGACAAGCTGAACCGGTGGAAGGCCGTAGGGGGGAAGACGGGATGAAAGCGATCGTCTTCGCGCAGACGGGTGGTCCCGAGGTCCTAGCCCTGGGCGACGTGCCCCGGCCGGACGTGCGTCCGGGCGGGGTGCTGATCAAGAACCACGTGATCGGCGTGAACTTCGCGGACACGCGCTTTCGTCAGGGCACGTACGTGGTGAAGCCCCGGCTGCCCGACACGCCGGGGATGGAGGCGGCGGGGGTGATCGAGGCCGTGGGCGAGAGCGTGACGGAGTTCCGACCGGGGGCTCGCGTGGCCGCCTTCACCAGCCGGGCCTACGCGGAGTATTGCGTGACCCCGGCCTCCATGGTCGTCCCCCTGCCCGACTTCGTGAGCTTCGTGGACGGCGCGGCATTCCTGATCCAGGTGTTGACCGCCTACCATCTGCTCCACACGGCCGATGCCATAGGCTCTGGCCGCAGCGTGCTCGTCCACGCCGCCGCTGGTGGCGTCGGGCTGGCCGCGGTGCAGCTGGCCCGGGCGGCCGGGGCCCGGGTGCTGGGCACAGTATCGAGCGAGGCCAAGGCCGCGCTCGCGAAAGCGCACGGCGCCGACACGATCATCAATTACGCCAGCGGGAAGTTCGCCGACGAGGTGCTGGGGGCGACCGACGGTCGCGGGGTCGACCTGATCCTCGATGCCGTCGGCAAGCCGACGTTCGAGGAGGACCTGCGCTGCCTGGCCCCCTTCGGCCACCTCATCCTCTACGGGCGCGCCGGAGGGCCGATCGATCCGTTCAATCTGGCCACGCTCTCGGCGAAGTGCCAGAAGGTGAGCGGCTTCATGCTGCCGACGGTGACGCGGGGGTTTCCCGAGAAGACGCGCGAGAGCGCCGACCGCTGCTTCGCGCTCATGCGCGAGGGCCGGCTCAAGCTTCACATCGACAGGACGTACCCCCTGGCCCAGGCCGCCGAGGCCCACCGCTACCTGGAATCGCGACAGTCGATGGGGAAGCTGCTCCTCACGCCCTGACTACTTGAACGCCGGCATCACCTGCTGGGTGAGGATCTCCAGGCTCCGCAGCTCCTGAGCCATGGGCAGCAGGCCGCCGGGATTCAGCTCGGCGGCGATCCCGTTCACCCCGAGCTCGTGCCGGAGCTGGCCCAGCCGCTCGATCAACCCCTTGCCGGAACCGAAGGCCACCTTCCTGGTCAGGATGTCGTCGTAGGAGAGGGTCGCCAGGCGCTCGGCCTGTTGCTGCCGCCGCTCGACCGGTCCGGTCCCGGCCCGGCCGATGGGCGCCCGCGTCAGCTCGGCCTGGCGCTGGAAATAGTAGGTGATGGTCTCCTTCGGCTCGTCCCGGGCAGCCTGCTCGGTGGGCGCGGCGTAGAGCGGGATCCGCAGACACGCGTCGCCATCACCGGGATGCCCCGCCTCGCGCCACGCCTGGCGGTACGTCCGCAGGCATCCCGACAGCTCCGGGATGTCCATGCCGCGGAGCCCCACGAAGATGGGGATGCCCATCCGCCCCACCCGAGGGAAGGTGTCCGGGGTCGTCGCCGCCATCCGGATCGGGGGATGGGGAGTGCGATAGGGGCGGGGGGTGACGGTGACGTTGGAGAACCGGTAGAACTTGCCCTCGTAGCTGAACGGCTCACCCTTCCAGGCCTGGAGGATGATCTCCAGCGCCTCGAAGAAGCGCGCCTGACTCTCCTCGTAGGGGATTCCCAGCGCGTCGTAGGCGCGCGGGGCGCCGCTGCGCCCGATACCGAAGTCGAACCGTCCCTGGCTCAGATGATCGAGCGTGGTGATCTCGCCGGCCACGCGCAGCGGATGGTTCAACGGCAGGAGCTGGACGGCAGTGCCCACGCGCAGGCGTCTGGTCCGGGCCGCGATCCAGCCCGACATGATCAGCGGGGCCGAGAGCACCGAGCGGGTGGGGTTGACCAGCATCTCGGCCAGCCACACGATGTCGAGCCCCCACCGCTCCGATGCGTCCGTGAGCTCGACGATGTCGCGGAACGCCTCGGCCTGGCTGGCTCCGCGGCGCATCTGCTCGACGAACACCCCGAAGTCCATGGGCCCTCTCTCTGGCAACGGTCCCAGACTGTGCGCTTGGCTCCGCCCCCTGTCAAGGACCACGGGGATTCCCGCGTGATAATCTGCGTGGGCGATGCCACGCAGGGCTGTCCCGCTGTCCGCAGTCACCGCGCTCTTTCTCGCCCGCCAGCACCTGGCCCGGCCCGGCACGGCCCGGCTCACCACACGGCGCCTGGGCCGCTTCGTGGAGGACGTGGGCGGGCTGCAGCTGGACTCCATCAACGTCCTCGATCGCGCCCACTACCTGACGCTGTGGAGCCGCTTCGGGCCCTACGACCGCGCCTGGCTCGATCGCACCGTCTACCGGCGCCGGCTCCTCTTCGAGTATTGGGCGCATGCCGCTTGTCTGGTACCGACGACGACGCTGCCGTGGTGGCGCCGGGCGATGCTCGACTATCGGATCCGGCACACGGGCTGGTCGGCCCTGCTCCGCCGAACCCCCAAGGTGCTCGGCGAGGTCAAGGCAGCCATTGCGGCCAACGGGCCGATGGGGGGCGCGGACTTCGAGGGACGCCGTCCGCGCGGCGGGGGCGGCTGGTGGTCGTGGCGGCCCGTGCAGCACGCGTTGCACTATCTGTGGATGACCGGCGCCCTCACCGTTCACTCGCGCCAGCACTTTCACAAGCGCTACGACCTGCTGGAGCGCGCGATCCCCAACGGGCTCGGTGGCCCGCCCGTGTCGGCGGAGGAGTTCACGCGCTGGCACCTGGAGCGCTCCCTGCACGCGATGGGCGCGGCTACCGAGCGCGATCTGGCCGGCTACCTGACGTTTCCCCGCTTCGGGCCGGGCCCGCGGCGGGCCGCCCTGCGCGCGATGCTCGGGCGGGGCGAGGTGAGCGAGATCGCGGTGGAGAGCCGGCCAGAGCGCTGGCTGGTGCTCACGCATGACTTGCCTGCGCTGGCCCGCGCGCGGCGAGCCTCCGCGGCCGCGCGCGGCACCACGCTGCTCTCGCCCTTCGATTCCCTGCTCTGGCACCGTGAGCGCGTGGCCCGCCTCTTCGCGTTCGACTACCGCATCGAGGTCTACACGCCGGGCCACCAGCGCGTGCACGGCTACTACACGCTACCCATCCTGCACCACGGCCGGCTCATCGGCCGCGTGGACGCCAAGGCCCATCGCGCCGAGCGCCGGCTGGAGGTGCGTCACGTGCACTTCGAGCCGTGGTTCGCTGCGGGTGCCGTGGCGCCGGCTGCGGCCGAGGCCATCGATCGCGATGAGGCGCTCGCCGGGCTGGCCGGGGCGCTGCGGTCGCTGGCGGTGTTCGTGGGCGGGGAGGAGCTGGTGCTGCGGCGGGTGACGCCCCGGCGGCTGCGTGCCCCGCTGGCCCGGGCGCTGCCAGGGGCGTGACGAGCTACTCGATCGCGTCCGCCCTCCGCCCGTGCTCGGTGCGGCGGCGCCACACATCGATGAGGGCGTCGGTGACGGACAGGATCAGGGGGCCCACCACGACGCCGGCCGTGCCGAATAGCGAGACCCCGCCCAGGATCGCGAAGAAGACCGGGAGCGTGTGAAGCCGCATGCGCTTGCGCACCAGGAACGGGTAGAGCAGGTTGTCGATGAAGCCGATCGCGATCGCCCCCCAGGTCACGAGGACCACGGCCTTGCCCCACTGCCCGCTGAGGGCCAGGAAGATCGCCGCCGGCCCCCACACGAGAAAGGTCCCCAGCATGGGCATGAGGGCCAGGAGCGCCATGACGAAGCCCCAGAGGACCGGCGCGGGCAGCCCCAGGACCCAGAACATGAAGCCGCCCAGCGCGCCCTGGACGAACGCGACCGTCAGCGAGCCGAAGATCGACGCGTGAATCGTGTCGGCGATCCGGCCGAACACCTCGTCGGCCTCTCTTTGCGAGAGCGGCACGAGCGATCTCAGCATGCCCAGCGCCGGCCCGCCGTCGCGAAAGAAGAAGAAGAGGATGAAGAGCGTCATCAGGAGTCCGGCCACGGTCCACGCCGAGCCGACCACGACGGATGGCACGTACGGCCCGAGGACCTCCCCGGCCCGGCCGGCCACCGCCGCCGGGTTCACCTCGGCCTCGAGCCAGGCGACCAGGCGCTCCAGCCAGCCATAGCGGCCCACGACCTCGCGCCAGTGGCCGCTCTCGACCTCAGCCTGCAGCGTCTTGAGCCCGGCGGTGAGCTGGACGACGAGCGCGCGGCCGACCAGGGCGATCGGCGTGATCACGAGCAGGCCGACGGCGCCCACGGCCAGGCCGGCCGCGAGGTTGGGCGGGCGCACGTATCGCGCGATCGCCTGATACATGGGGTAGGTGACCACGACGAGGGCCAGGGCGAAGCTCAGCGCGGGCAGGAACGGCTGCACGAGCAGGTAGCAGAGATAGAGCGCCAGCACGGTGAGGGCGAGCAGGGTGAGCGTGAGGACCCGCTCCCGGGAGAACCAGCCGTTATCGTTCACACTCATGGCGTCGTTCCGCAAATCCCGTGATCTGTGCCATCATCCTGGCCCGTGAGCTTCGGCGATCATGTCATCGAGCCGCACGCCAGCGTCAAGGATTTCGGCGAGACCGTCGCCCCGCCGATCGCGGTGCACCGGCGGGGCCGCGGGCCGGACCTCGTCCTCTTTCACGGGGGCATGGGATCGTGGAAGCACTGGATCCGCAACATCGAGCCCCTGGCCACCCGCTTCACCGTGCACGCCCTCGATCACCCGTCCTACGGCGCCTCGGCGCCCGTGGCCCGCGAGATGACCGGCGCAGCCTACCTGGATCTCGTGCACGCGCTCTTCATCGACATGTTCCCGGGCGATGGCCCGCTACGGCTTGCCGGGTTCTCGTTCGGCGGAGCCATCGCCGCGAACCTCGCCCGCCGGCTCGCCCCGCGGGTGACCCACCTGTGCCTGGTCTCCCCGGGCGGCTTCCCGGCCCGCCGCTTCGCCGACCGGCCCACCCGGAGCTACCGGGAGGCGGGGGACGACGAGAAGCGCTTCCGCGAGGTCTGCCGCCACAACCTGCTCGTCAACATGCTCGGCGATCCGGCCAGCGTCACCGAGGACACGGTGGACATCCAGGCCGAGTGCGTGCGGCGGACCCGGTTCAACAGCCGCAAGGTGAGCGGCGGCGGCACGCTCCTGGGGGATCTCGGGCAGCTCCAGTGTCGGATCCGGCTGCTCTGGGGTGAGCGCGACGATTCGCCCTTTCGGCCCGCCGACCTGCTGATCGGCGAGATCCGCGCGGCCGTGGGCGCGCTCGATCTGCACCGGGTGCCCCGGGCCGGCCACTGGTGCGCCTACGAGAACGCCAGCGAGGTCAATCGCCTGATGCTAGAGTTCTTCTCGAGCTAGGGTCCCATCGCCCGGAGGAGGAGAGGATGCGTCTGCTTCGCTCAGTCATCTGCGTTGTGCTCGTGCTGCTCGCACTCGCCGCGCCAGCCGCGGCGGCCCCCGAAGGCCAGCTGACGTGGGGTGTGCACATCTCGCTGGCGCCGACGTGGTTCGATCCCGCCGAGACGCTGGGCATCATCACGCCCTTCATGGTCATGTACGCGATCCACGACGCGCTGGCCAAGGCCATGCCCGGAAACCCAACCGCGCCGAGCCTGGCCGAGTCGTGGCAGGTCTCGTCCGACGGGCGGGTCTACGACTTCACCCTGCGCAGGAATGTGAAGTTCCACAACGGCGACACCCTGACCGCCGAGGACGTGAAGTTTTCCTTCGACCGGTACAGGGGCACCGCGGCCAAGACCCTCAAGGACCGCGTGGCCGCCGTGGAGACACCGGGCCCGCTTCACGTGAGATTCCGTCTCAAGCACCCCTGGCCCGACTTCCTGACCTTCTATACGGCGGCCAGCGGGGCGGGCTGGATCGTGCCCAAGAAGTACGTCGAGAAGGTCGGCGACGAGGGCTTCAAGAAAGCCCCCGTGGGCGCGGGGCCCTACCGGTTCGTGTCGTTCACGCCCGGGGTGGAGCTGGTGATGGAGGCCTTCGAGGGTTACTGGCGCAAGGTGCCGAGCGTGAAGCGGCTGGTCTTCCGGGTCGTCTCCGACGAGGCCACCCGGCTGGCCGCCTTGAAGCGCGGCGAGATCGACATCGTGTACTCGATCCGGGGCGAGCTCGCCGAGGAGCTGCAGCGCACGCCCGGGCTCACGCTGAAGCCCACGGTCATCCAGGCCCCGCAGTGGGTCGCCATGCTGGACCAGTGGGACCCCAAGTCTCCCTGGCACGACAGGCGGGTGCGCCTGGCCGCCAACCTGGCCATCGACCGCAAGGCCATCAATCAGGCGATCACGCTCGGTCACTCCAAGCTGACCCACAGCATCATCCCCAGCACCTTCGACTTCTACTGGCAGCCGCCGGCCTACCCGTACGATGTCGGCCAGGCCAAAAAGCTGCTCGCCGAGGCCGGGTACCCCAACGGCTTCGACGCCGGCGACTACTACATGGATCTCTCCTACGCCAACGTGCAAGAGGCCATCGCCGGCTATCTGCTCCAGGTCGGCATCCGCACGAAGCTGAAGACGGTCGAGCGCGCCACCCACTGGAGCACCTACGCGGACAAGAAGTACAAGAACCTCGCCTACACGGCGAGCGGGGCGTTCGGCAACGCGGCCACGCGCCTGGAGGCCTACGTGGTCACCGGCGGCTCGTACGTCTACGGCACCTACTCCGACCTCGACGCCCTGTTCAAGGATCAGGCGGCCGAGCTCGATCGCAAGAAGCGCACGGCGCTGCTCCACCGGATGCAGCAGCTCATGCACGAGAAGGTGATGCACATTCCCATCTGGGAGCTGGCCTTCATCAACGGCCAGGGCCCCCGGGTGCAGGAGTCCGGGCTCGGTCTCATTCCCGGTCACGCCTACTCGGCGCCCTACGAGGACGTGAAGCTCAAGGCCAGGTGACGAGGAGCGGGCGATGGCGGTCATGACAGGTGGCGAGGCGATCGTCAAAACACTGGCTCGCGAAGGCGCGCGGGTCGTCTTCGGGCTCCCGGGGGTGCAGCTCTACGGCGTCGTCGCCGCCCTGCGGGACGAACCCGCGCTGCGCTTCATCACCTGTCGCCATGAGGGGGCCACGAGCTTCATGGCCGACGGCTACGCCCGGGCCAGTGGCGGGGTCGGCGTGGCGCTGGTGGTGCCGGGGCCGGGGCTGCTGAACGCCGCCTCCGGTCTCAACACCGCCTATTCCGCGTCGTCCCCCGTCCTCATGATCGCGGGCGAGATCCCCTGCCACCAGATCGGCAAGCACATCGGGGTGCTCCACGAGCTGGACAACCAGCTCGACGCCATGGCCGGCGTGAGCAAGTGGCGCGCCAGCATCCGCCAGGTCGCCGACGCGCCGCGCCTGGTGCACGAGGCGTTCGGCCAGCTGCGGAGCGGCCGGCCGCGGCCGGTAATCGTCGACATGCCGTGGGACGTGATGGAGGAAGAGGCCGAGGCGGAGCTGGTGGCGGCCGGCCACGCGGCCCGGCCCGCCGCCCCGGCCGCCGAGCTGGACCGCGCCGCCGAGCTGTTGCTGGCGGCCCGGCGCCCCGTCATCTATGCGGGCGGTGGCGTTCACCTGTCCGGCGCTCACGAGCCGCTGGCCGCCGTGGCCGAGTATCTGCAGGCGGGCGTGGCCACCACTGCCGAGGGCAAGGGCGCGGTGAGCGACGCCAGCGACCTGTCGCTCGGCGCGGGGCTCTGGCCCAAGAGTCCGCTGCGAGCGTACCTCGACGCTGCCGACCTCGTGCTCGCGGTGGGCAGCCGCCTGGCCCTGGCGGCGCTCGCGGCGGAGCAGCAGGTGATTCAGATCGACGCGGACGCCCA
>DATIAY010000045.1:0-2468 GCA_035457825.1 Candidatus Methylomirabilota bacterium | reverse complement strand
GACGGTCTGAATGGCGATTTGCTCGAGAGGGAGACCCACGCTCACACCCCCAGGTACTGTCGGATGACGTCGTGCTGCTGGCGCAGCTCGGCGGCTGGCGCCTGGTGTCGGACCACGCCCTTCTCCATGATGTACACGCGGCTGGAGACCTCGAGCGTCAGCGGCACATTCTGCTCCACGAGCAGGATCGCGACGCCCTCGGCGTGCAACACGCGGATGATCTCCCGGATCTGGCCGACCATGCGGGGCATGAGCCCCTCGGTCGGCTCGTCGAGCAGGATGACCTTGGGCTCCAGCATCATCGCCCGGGCGATGGCCAGCATCTGCTGCTCGCCCCCCGACAGTGTTCCGCCGGCCTGGCTGCGCCGCTCGCGGAGGACGGGGAAGTGGTGATACACCTTCTCCAGGAGCTCGGTGCGCCGCTGCTCGGAGACGCCGGGCCGGTCCAGCCCGGTGCGGAGGTTCTCCAGGACCGTGAGGAGCCGGAAGATCCGCCGATCCTCCGGGACGTAGGCGATACCCAGACGCGGCAGTCGATGAGGCGCCCAGCCGGAGACATCGCGCCCCTCGAACTCGACGCGGCCCTGGGCGGGCTGCACCAGGCCGCAGATGGTCTTGAGCGTGGTGCTCTTTCCGACCCCATTGCGTCCGAGCAGGCCCACCACCTCGCCCGGACCGACGTCGATGGTGACCCCGTGCAGGATGTGGGACTTGGCGTAGTAGGTGTGGACGTCGCGGAGGGCGAGCATCAGGTCTTGAGGTAGACTTCCTGCACGCGTGGGTTGGCCTGGATCTCGGCCGGCGTCCCTTCGGCGAGCACCTCGCCGTAGTGCAGCACCGTGATGGTCCCGGCCAGCCCCATCACGACCTCCATGTCGTGCTCGACGATCATGATGGTGAGGTCGCGGGCGATGCGCCGGATCAGCTCGACGGTCTGGTGAGTCTCCGTCACGCTCATGCCGGCCGTGGGCTCGTCCAGGCACAGGAGCTTGGGCTCGGTGGCCAGCGCGATGCCGATCTCGAGGTTGCGCTGCTCGCCGTGCGAGAGGTTGGCCGCCAGCTCAGCCTCCTTGTCCCCGAGGCCCACGGCTTCCAGCACGTCGCGGGCCCGGGCGATCACGTCGGCGAAGGCCCGGTGGTGCCGGAGCATGCTCCACGAGTGGCGGCGGGACTGCGCGGCGATGCGCACGTTCTCCAGGACGGTCGCTCCGGGCAGGATGTTGGTGATCTGGTACGAGCGCGCGATGGCCTTCTGGGAGATCCGGTGAGGGGGGAGCCCCGTGATGTCCTCGCCGTCGAACAGGATGCGGCCGGAGGTGGGGCGAATCACCCCCGTCAGGCAGTTGAAGAAGGTCGACTTGCCGGCGCCGTTGGGCCCGATGATGGCGCGGATCTCGCCCCGGCGGATGGCCACCGAGACCTTGTTGACGGCCGTGAGACCCCCGAACTGCCGTGTCAGATCCTCCGTGCGGAGGAGGACGGAGGCGTCGGCGCCCCGGCCGTTGCCGGCCGGGGACGCCGAGGGGGTTGTCGTCGCCACGCTAGGCGAACTTGCAGGCGGCCGGGACGACGGTCTTCTCCTTGGGCACGACCTCCAGGATCTTGTAGTTGCTGTTCCGGATCTCGAAGAGAAACTCGCGCACGAAGGCCTGGTGGTCCTCCTTGCGGAGCAGCTTGTCGCCCTGTGGGAAGTCCTCGCCCTCCTTCATCTCCAGGCCCTCGAGCGCCTCGATGAGCTTCATCGTGTCCTCACGCCCGCGGAATCCGGACTTCTGCATGCCGACCTTGAGGGCGTTGACGCCCTCGAAGTTGGACTGCACGTAGCGGTCGGGACGGGGCCCGCTGGGATCGATCGCCTTGAGGCGGGCGACCGCGTCGTCGAGGAACTTCTTGTGATGAGGCGTATTGAGCACGCCCTCCAGCACCGGGACGTAGCGGTCGATGCCCACGAACCCCTCGGCCTTGCTGCCGAGCGCCGGCAGGTTGACCGCTACCGCGATGGCGCCGTCACCGGCCAGCCTGTACTTCTTGCTGAGGCCGAGGTCGAAGCTCTGGGTGACGAACGCGATCCCCTGGGGGCCGAAGAAGATCCCGAAGAGACCGTCGAACGTGCCGCTGATCCTCGACAGGAACGCCGTCATGTCGGCGGTGCCCAGCGGGATTCCGGTCGTGCCCACCACCTCGCCCCCGTTCTTCTTGATCTCGGCCGCGAAGGCGTCCTTGGTCGACTGGCCCCAGGCATAGTCGGCGAAGGCGATGTGCCACTTCTTGCCTATCTTGTTGACCATGTACGGTGCGGCCGCCACCGCCGGCGCGGGGGCGAAGTCGAACGGCCGGAACGTGTACCGGCTGCACTTGCTCTGGGTGATCGTCGTGTCCAGGCACACGGTGATCATGTTGACGAGCTTGTGCTCCTCGTACACGGGCATGCAGGCGAGGCAGACGTTCGAGAGGTAACCACCGGCGTG
>DATIAY010000044.1:0-34853 GCA_035457825.1 Candidatus Methylomirabilota bacterium | reverse complement strand
TGGGGTGCCGCCCAGTGGCCGATCGACGAGAACAATGAGCAGAACCGCTTCTACAACGGCAAGAAGCGGGAGTGCTACACGAAGTACGCCAGACTGGCCGACCACCACGTGGAGCCGGTGTGGATCCCCTTCCGCGACGGCAAGTCGTTGCCGGCGTGGTTCCATCTGCCGCCCGGGTACCGGGGCGGGCGCATTCCGGTGGTGGTGTCGGTCCCCGGCATGGACAGCTTCAAGGAGATGAGCGTCGCGCTCTATGGCGACCGCTGGCTCTCGCGGGGGCTGGCCGTGCTGGCGCTGGACGGACCCGGCCAGTACGAGAGCCCGGTGCTGGAGATCTTCTTCAGCATGGACGCCTGGATCGCCACCGGCACGCACGTGGTGGACTGGCTCACGGCGCGGCCCGAGATAGACCCGACTCGCATCGGGCTCACCGGCAACAGCTTCGGCTCGTTCTTCGGGACGCTGGCCGCTGCCCACGAGCCCCGCATCCGCGCGGTCTCGGTCTCGGCGGTGTGTCACGAGCCGGGTTTTCACACCATCTTCGAGGAGGCCTCACCGACCTTCAAGATGCGCTTCATGTACATGTCCGGCATCACCGACGAGGCCGAGTTCGACGCCTTCCGCAAGAGCATGACCTGGGAGGGCCACGCCGAGAAGATCCGCGTGCCCTATCTCTGCGTGACCGGCGAGTTCGACGAGCTCTCCCCGCTCGAGCACACCGAGCGGCTGATGCGGGCGGTGGCCGGACCCAAGCGCCTGGTGATCTACCAGGACTCTCGCCACTCCGTCGGCAACGTGCCCGCCGCCAACGTCGGGCCCTTCCCGCCGGTCCTCATGGCCGACTGGATGGCGGCGACGCTCAACGGCAAGCCGTTCCCCAGCGAGAAGTGGTACGTGGAGGCCAGCGGGCGCATCGTCAAGACGCCGCTGTAGGATCGAAGGGGGCCTCGCCGGCGTGACGATTCTCGCTCCTTCCTCGAGGCGCGTGTCGATGACGAAGTCCGGCACGAGGCGCTGATGCAGCGCTCCGACGTCACGGATAGCGTCCCAGACCTCCTCAGCGCGGGCTTCGAGCACGATCTCCTTGCGGATCGAGGCCATGAGTGCCCGCTCATCCCTTCTCGGCAGCGGCCGCCCGCTCCGCCGCGCGCGTCGTGAGCTCCTCCATCGACAGGTCTGCTTTATGGGTCGCGACGTGCCAGACGTGCCCGAAGGGGTCCTCCAGGCTGCCGACCCGGTCGCCGTAGAACTCGTCGGTCAGGGGCCTCAGGATCTTCGCGCCTGCGGCACCGAGATGGAGATGCGGGGCGTGTACCGTCAGATCGTCCCCCGGGAGCGCCTCGTCACCACCGAGTCGTGGGGCGGCGACTGGCCCGACACGCTCAACACGTTGGTCCTTACCGAGGCGGCCGGCAAGACGACGATGACCTGCACGGTTCTTTACGAGTCGAACCCGGCTCGCGACGCGGCGCTCGGGACGGGGATGAGAGATGGCTGGTCGGCGAGCTACGATCGTCTCGACGAGCACTTGCGCACGATGGCGTGACGGTTACCGACACGTCGGCAGCATCCCCAAGTGGCGCCCTGCCAGGTTCGACGGCTGGTTTGATCAGTACGAGGTCAGGCCACCGTCCACCAGCAGTGTCTGCCCGGTGATGTACGCCGCGGCGGGACTGGCCAGGTAGCACACCGCCGCCGCCATCTCCTCGGCCGTCCCGAAGCGCTTGAGCGGCACCCGGTTCATCATGAACTCGCGGCGCTGGGGATTGGCGGCGTAGACGGCGGCCCGTGACGGTGTCTCCACCGTCCCCGGCGCTACCGCGTTGACGCGGATTCCGTGTTCCGCCCACTCGATGGCGAGCATGCGGGTCATGTGGATGATCCCGGCCTTGGAGATCCCATAGATCGACCGGTCGGCGATCCCGATCACACCGTGGGTGGAGGCGATGCTGGTGATGCTGCCCGGCCGCTTGTTGTCAATCAGGTAGCGGCCCAACCGCTGGCTCATGAAGAAGGCGCCACGCAGATTCACCCCGATGACCTCGTCCCACTCGGCCTCGCTGACCTCCACGGCCGGGCGCGTGAGGGGGACGCCGGCGTTGTTGACCAGCGCGTCGAGGCCATCGAAGGCGGCCAGGACGTGGGTCATCGCCTTGTCGATGCTGGCGAGCGAGCGCACGTCGAGGGCGACCGCTACCGCCCGCGCGCCTGCTCCCGTGATGGCCTTGACGGTGTTGTCGAGGTCCTCGGGACGCAGATCGGACACCGCCACGTCGAAGCCATCACGGGCCAGGGCCAACGCGGTCGCCCCCCCGATCCCGTAGGAAGCGCCCGTCACGAACGCCCGCGGGCGGTGAGCCGGGCCCGGGGCCGGCATCAGCGCTGAATGGTGAGGGCCCGGCCCCCGGTCAACTCCAGATAGGTGTACCACCACTCTTCCCAGATACGGACCTGCACCGAGGTGTCACCCTTGTCGAAGATCTGCGCCGAGCTGCCCGCGGCCGTCGTCGTGCCCACGTGACGCCAGCCGTTCGACTCCAGCATCGTGCGCATCACCGTGGCCAGGCTCGCGGGCTCCAGGCGCCCGCGATAGACCACCTTGGCCGCCTTGACCGACGGTGACTCGATGACGGTGGATCGGTCCGCGACGTACTCGAGTCCCCGGGGTACCGGAATATCTTCGAACTCGCTGCGAGCCTGGGGCATGCTGGCGCACCCGGCCAGCAGCGCGGTGAGGAGGAGCGCGGAGAAGGATCTTCGCATGGCGCTCATGCTACCCCACCGGCCTGGCCCGGTCCAGGGCAGCCCATACGCGGGCCGGCGTCATCGGCAGATCGAGATGCCGCACACCGCGGCTGGCCAGCGCGTCGAGGATCGCGTTCATGGCCGAGGGCAGTGACCCCGCGACTCCCGATTCGCCGGCGCCCTTCACACCCAGCGGGTTCGTGGTGCAGGTCACGCCGTGGTGGGCCACGCGCATCTCAGCGAGGTCGTCGGCCCGCGGGATCATGTAGTCCATGAAGGAGCCGGTCAGCAGCTGGCCCCCCTCGTCATAGACCACGTGCTCGCCGAGCACCTGACCCAGGCCCTGGGCCACCCCGCCGTGGATCTGGCCCTCCACGATGGTCTCGTGCACGATGGTGCCGACATCGTCCACGGCGGCATAGCCGACCACCTTCACCCCACCCGTGTCGGGATCGATCTCGACCTCGCAGACGTGACAGCCGTTGGGAAAGCTCATCTGGGGCGACACGAACTTGGCCGTGCTATCCAGCCCGTCGGCGAGCCCTCCCCCCGTTCCCCCCAGCGCGCGCGCCTGCCTGGCCAGCTCGAGGATCCCGATTCCTCGATCCGTTCCCGCCACCCGGAAGCGACCATCCACGAACTCGATGTCGAAGATGGCGGCCTCCAGCACGCGCGCGGCAAGCTGGCGGCCCTTGTCGATCGCCTCGTCGCAAGCGAGTTGGGCGGCACTGCCGGCCATCATCATGGACCGCGAGGCCACGCTGGGCGTGCCCACCGGGACCTCGTCGCTGTCGCCCTGGACGAGCTTCACCGCGCGCACGTCCACGCCCAGCCGCCGGGCGATGATCAGCGGCAGCGTCGACAGGTGTCCCTGCCCGATGGCCTGCACCCCGGTGCGGAGCGTTACCGTCAGGTCCTCGGCGAATCGCAGGTCCACCGTCTCGTCGAGAATGCCCCCGGCCACTTCGAGGAAACAGCCCAGGCCGATGCCCCGCAGCCGTCCCGCTCGCTCGGACGCCGCGCGGCGAGCCGGGAATCCCTTCCAGTCCGCCAGGGAAAGCGCCCTGTCCATCACCGTCTCGAACTCCCCGCTGTCGTAGACCTGCGCATTCGGCGCCCGGTAGGGCATGGCCGACGGGGGAATCAGGTTTCGGCGGCGAAGCTCCACCCGGTCGATGCTCATGGCCCTGGCCGCGGCGTCGATGAGGCGCTCGAGCAGGTAGATGGCCTCCGGGCGCCCGGCGCCCCGGTACGGCCCCAGCGGAGCGGCATTGGTGAGCACCATCTTCACATCGATCTTCATGGCCGGGATCACGTACACGCTGGACAGGCAATTCTTCGTGTTGTTCGTGGCGAAGACGGCCGCGAACGTCGAGACGTAGGCGCCGATGCCGACGAACGTGCGCACGCGGAAGGCCAGGAATCGACCCTGCCGGTCGAGCGCCAGCTCCCCCTCCAGCACCCCGTCACGGCCGTGGGTGTCGGCGAGAAAGCTCTCGAGCCGCGTCGCGACCCACTTCACCGGCCGCCGCAGCCGACGAGCCGCGTAGAGCACCACCGCATACTCCGGATACGTCTGCACTTTCATCCCGAAGCCACCGCCGACGTCGTAGGTGAGGACCCGGATCTGCTGGGCCGGCACCCGAAATACTCCCTCGGCCAGCAGGCGGCGCACCACCGCCACTCCCTGGGTCCCGGCGATGAGGGTGTAGCGCTGCGTCCCCGCGTCCCACTGTCCGATCGCGGCCCGCGGCTCCAGGGCCGAGGGCGCCAGGCGGGTGTCGAGCAACCGGACGCGCTCGACGTGGGCGGCCCGCGCGAACGCGGCATCGACCGCCGCGCCGTCGCCGTCGGTCCAGTCCAGGGCGATGTTGCCGGTGGCCTCGGGCCAGATAGCCGGCGCCGTCGGCGCCATGGCGCGCTCGACGTCGGAGGCCGCCGACAGCTCGCCGAGCTCGACGACCACCACCGCCGCCGCGTCCTGGGCCTGAGCAACCGTTTCTGCCACGACGACGGCGATCGGCTCGCCGACGTAACGGACGCGGCCGACCGCCAGCGGCAGCATGGGCGCCCCGAACATCGGCTTGCCGTCCCGACCCGGGAACGCCACCGCCGGAGGGATTCCTCCCAGTCCGGCGGCGGCGAGATCCCGTCCCGTGAACACGCCGAGCACGCCCGGCCGGGCTGCAGCCGCCGAGGCGTCGACGTGCCGGATTTCGGCGTGGCCAGACGTCGAGCGCACGAACACGGCCCAGGCCTGGCCGGGCACATTGATGTCATCGGTGAAACGCCCGCGTCCGGTGATCAGCGGCTCGTCCTCGCTGCGCGGGGTGCCGCGATCGCTTCCGAATCGCCGTGTGGAATCCGTCATCCCAGGCGGGAGGCTCAGCGCGCGGGGAGGGAGCTCTGCGGGTAGCCCTTCTGGTGGAAGTAGTTGGCGCTGTAGAACTCCAGCACCAGGTCGCGGTACACCGCCGGGGAGTATCGCGGGGGATTGTCGGCCCCGACGCAGGTCGGCAGACACGCGATCTCCGAGGCGGGGTTGGGGCTGTAGAAGAAGGCCACGGAGTAGCGATCGCGCCCCGAGTCGTTGACCACGCCATGGGGTGTGGACAGGAACCGGTCGTTCGACCACCGCTTCATGACGTTACCGAGATTGACGAGGAACGTCCCCGGAATAACCGGCGGGGCCAGCCACTCGCCGCTGGGCAGTCGCACGGCGAGCCCGGGGCCGCCCTCCCGGGCCAGGAACGTCATGAACGAGTTGTCGGTGTGGGGCCCCTGGCCGAACTGCTCGTCGTCGTCGGTCTCCTGGGGCGGATAGTGCAGGAAGCGGAGGTTGATGTGGGCCTCGTTGGCGAAGAACGGGGCGAAGTAGCCAGCCGGCAGGTCGAGTGCGCGGGCCAGCACCGGCAGCATCCGCTCGCCCAGCGTCTCCAGCGTCTTGAAGTACCGGACCATCGCGCTCCGCATGCCGGCGTGGCCCGGGGGCCACTGGTTTCGGCCGCGCAGCGGGGTCCCGGCGAGAACGTCCGGATGCTCCTCGCCCCGATCGTGACTGATGAAGAAGCTCTCGTTGTAATTCGGGCGCGTCGCCTTGTGCACGGTCGAATGCCGCTGCATGCTCTGGTTCACCGGCAGGTAGCCGATGTTGTTCTCGTTGAGCTGCAACCGCATCTTCTCGTCCAGCGGGAGCGCGTGGAACTCACGGGTCGCGGCGAAGGCGGCCTCGACCACCGCGGCGGGCACGCCATGGCCGGCGAGGTAGAAAAAGCCGATGCGCTCGCAGGCGGACCGGACCTCGCCGGCCACCGCCTCCAGTCCGGCGGGCTGGCCCGCGAAGGCCGGCGCGACGTCGATGACGGGAATCGCCCTCGTCACCTCGGCGAGATCCTTGACGGCCTGGGCCTTGAAGATGTTCACGCGAGGAGCATCGTCGCTTCCTCGCCGCCTGTCAAGCACGGTCGCACCATTCCTCGATCGCCCGGCGCATTTCCGTCGGGGTCTCGGTCGGGATCCAGTGGCGGGCCTCGAGCATCTCGACCTCGCCGCGGGGAAGCGCGGCCAGGAGCCGGGCCGTCAGGGCGGGGTCGCCGAAGCGGCCGCCGCGCGAGAGCAGCGCCAGCGCCGGCACCCGGATCGCACGAAGGTCGGGCAGCGGACTCGTCACCGCCTGCAAGCCGGCCAGGTAGACCACCGTCGGCGTAGCCTTGAGATCCTCCAGCGCCGAGCCGAAGCGCGCCTCGGGAAAGGCCTCGGGGCCGGCGGCGGCCACGGCCGCCCGCGCCTCGCGATCGAGTTGCTCGAGGTCGAGCGTGGCCAGGCGCCGGCGGTGAAGGCCCACCCGGTTGAGGCCGCGAGCCAGCGGCGCCAGCAGGGACCCGGCGAGGCGAAGCCTCGCGGCCAGGCGCAAGGCGCCGGTGAGCGCCTGGCGGAACATCGGCTCGATCAGCACCAGGCTCCGGGTTGCCGTCGGGGAGCGGGCCGCGAAGTGCAGCACGACGTTGGCCCCCAAACAGTGCCCGACGAGCACGGCCGGTGGTGCGGCCTCGGTGGCCAGGATCGCCTGCAGATCGCGACACCACTCGTCCAGCCCCACCCGGCCTCGATCGAGCGAGGCCCCGAAGCCGCGCAGGTCGGGGCGGAGGAGATCCCACGACTCGCGGAGCCGTGTCGTTGCCACGAATTCGGCCCAGCGGGTGTGGTTGCTGGCCAGCCCGTGCACCAGGACGACGGTTTGGCGCGGCAGCCCCGGCCGCCAGAGGCGGTAGGCCAGCGTCGCGCCGTCGGCGGTCACGAAGGTGCGCGCAGTGTCCATCCTGTATACTCCCTGTCGGCAGGAACGCCGAGGGTCAGGATGGACAATCCCTACAGGAGGATCTGATGGCGATCAAGATAGGTGACCGACTCCCTGACGGAACACTGACCGAGCTGATCGACACGGAGCGGCCGGGCTGCACCATCGGACCCAACAACTTCACGGTGAGCGAGCAAGCCAAGGGCAAGCGGATTGCCATCTTCGCCGTGCCCGGGGCCTTCACCCCCACCTGCTCGGCCAAGCACGTGCCCAGCTACGTGCAGAACTTCGACAAGCTCAAGGCCAAGGGCGTCGACGAGATCTGGTGCATCGCGGTGAACGACGCCTTCGTGATGGGGGCCTGGGGCAAGGACCAGAAGTGCGGCGGCAAGGTCCGGATGATGGCCGACGGTAGCGCCACCTACACGAAGGCGCTGGGCCTGGAGATGGACCTCACCGCGCGCGGCATGGGCGTGCGCTCGCAGCGCTACTCGATGTTCGTGGACGACGGAGTCGTCAAGGCCCTCAACGTGGAGCAGCCGGGCAAGTTCGAGGTCAGCGGCGCCGAGACGATGCTGCAGAAGCTCTGAGCCCGGAAATTCCGGCATGCCCGAGATCAAGGAAGGCCGCAACGCGCCGAGCTTCACCCTCAGCGAAGGGACAGGCAAGCGTGTCTCCCTGGACGATTTCAAGGGCCGGGACGTCGTCGTGTACTTCTATCCCCGGGACGACACGCCCGGCTGCACCAAGGAGGCCTGCGGCTTCCGTGACCTCGGCCGAGAGCTGCAGCGGGCGGGCGTCGTCGTGCTCGGCATCTCCCCCGACTCGCCCGCGTCGCACGTGAAGTTCGCCGCGAAGTACAAGCTTCCCTACCTCCTGCTGTCCGACCCCGAGCGCAAAGTCATGGAGGCCTGGGGGGCCTGGGGTGACAAGGTGCTCTACGGCAAGAAGACCAAGGGCGTGATCCGCTCCACGGTCTGGATCGGCCCCGACGGCATCGTCCGCAAGCACTGGCCGCGCGTCCGCGACGCGGCCGCCCATCCGGCCGAGGTCCTCGAGGCGGTCCGGCAAGAGGGCCGACGGTGACGTCGCAACCGCGGAAGCCTTGACACCCCAGGGAGGACCGCCCGTGGACGAGCACGAGAACGAAGCGCAGCCGCGCGGCGCGCTCCTGTTCATCCTGATCTACCTGGCGATCCTGGCGGCCTTCTGGATCAACACCTATCTCCGGATCTGGCGGAGCTGACGCCATGGCCACCCGTCGTCGATCCACGACCGTCTATCTGTGGGAGCTGGCCTGGATCCTGCCGAGCTTCGCCATTCCTGTCGGCATGCTCGCCGCCCTGGCCGTGACCGCGTTTGGAGCCGGGATCAACCTCGTGGGCGACCGGGGCCGGGTCGATCCCACGAAGGTGGCCGAGCATCCCCTGTTCAAGGAGCCCGGCGTCGTGCAGACCGCGCCCGGGCAGTACGAGGTGCGGCTGACCGCGCAGATCTGGACGTTCGCGCCCAACGAGATCCGCGTGCCGGCCGGGTCCACCGTGCACTTCTGGGCGACGAGCAAGGACGTGATCCACGGGCTCCTGGTGCCCCGGCACAACATCAACGTGATGCTGCTGCCGGGACAGATCTCCCACGCCCAGGCGCGCTTCGACACGCCCGGCGAGTATCCGATCATCTGCCACGAATACTGCGGGATCGCCCACCACACCATGGCCGGCAAGATCATCGTCGAGCCCAGACGATGACGCCGGCCGAGCGGCGACTGGCCGCCGCCAATCTGATCGTCGCCCTCGTCGCCCTGTTCGGCGGTGTGACCACCGGCCTCTTCCAGGCGCTGGAGTACGCGGGCCTCGAGGTCTACCCGGCGCTGGCGCCGGTGGTCCGCTCCCACTACCACAGCCTCTCCATCCACGGCGTCCTCAACGCGCTCGTGTGGACCACGTTCTTCATCTGCGGCTTCCTGCCGTTCGTCCTCAGCCGGTCGCTCGGCGCGCCGCTGGCCAGCGCCCGGCTCGGCTGGCTGACCTTCTGGATCATGACGGCGGGCCTCGCCCTGGCCTCCATCCCGCTGGTCGGCAACGCCGCGACGGTGATGTTCACCTTCTACCCGCCCCTCAAGGCCCACTGGGCCTTCTACATCGGCCTCACGCTGGTAGTGGCCGGAACCTGGCTGGTCACGCTGAACCTCGCCCTTACCTGGCGGGCCTGGCGGGCCCGGAACCCCGCGGTCCGCACGCCGCTGCCGGCATTCATGTCGCTCGTCACCTTCGTGATGTGGACCATCGCTTCCCTGGGCCTGGCCGCCGAGATGCTCCTCATGATCATCCCGTGGTCGCTGGGCCTGCTGAGCGGCACCGATGCCCTGCTGGCCCGGACGCTGTTCTGGTTCACGGGCCACCCCATCGTGTACTTCTGGCTGCTGCCGGCATACGTCTCGTGGTACACGCTGGTGCCGCGGCAGGCCGGCGGCAAGCTGTTCAGCGATCCGATGGCGCGGACCTCGTTCATCCTGTTCCTGATCCTCTCCACGCCGATCGGCATCCATCACCAGTACGCCGACCCCGGCATTCATCAGGGCTGGAAACTCCTGCACGCGCTGCTCACCTTCGCCGTCTTCTTCCCGAGCTTGCTCACGTTCTTCAACGTCGTGGCCTCCCTGGAGACCGCGGGCCGCGCGCGGGGCGGGACGGGCTGGGTGGCCTGGTTCGGCAAGCTGCCCTGGGGCGATCCGTCCCTGGCCGCGCAGATACTGGCCATGGTGCTCTTCGCCTTCGGCGGGATCGGCGGGCTGGTCAACGCGTCGTTCAACGTGAACATGGTCGTGCACAACACGGCCTACATCGTGGGGCACCTGCACCTCACGGTCGGCACGGCGGTCACGCTGACCTTCATGGGCATCACGTACTGGCTGGTGCCGCACCTGGCCGGGCGTCCGCTCTGGAGCCCCGGGCTCGCGCTGGGCCAGGTCTGGCTCTGGTTCGCCGGCATGATGCTCTTCTCCCCGGCGCTGCACGAGCTAGGGCTGCGCGGGATGCCGCGCCGGACCATGATCGGCCACATCTCCTACATGCAGCCGGAGTGGAAGACCCTCCTGCCACTGGTGGGGATCGGGGGGGCCCTGCTCTTCGTGAGCGCGCTGCTCTACTTCCTCAACGTCGTGCTCACGGTGGCTGCCTCCCGACGCGCCGAGCAGCCGGCCCTCGAGTTCGCGGAGGCGCTCTCGGGGCCGGAGCAGTCGCCCGCCTTCCTGGACCGCTGGCGGCCGTGGCTGGCGCTGGCGGCGATCCTGATTGCCGTCGCCTACGGGCCGACGCTGGTCCGGCTCGCTGCTACCACGCCGCTCACCACGCCCGGCCTCCGCGTCTGGTGACCAGCCGGCGCACGGCGCCGTCAATCCTGCTTCAGCGCCTCCGCGACAAACGCCGCCTCCGGTATCGCCAGTA
Organism: Candidatus Methylomirabilota bacterium; assembly: GCA_035457825.1. GTDB lineage: Bacteria > Methylomirabilota > Methylomirabilia > Rokubacteriales > CSP1-6 > 40CM-4-69-5. The sequence goes on along the minus strand of DATIAY010000044.1, from coordinate 24,365 downwards.
GCGGACAGGGCGTCCGGCGGAGAATGCGCTCGCTGTGGCTGCCCCGGAGCGCGTCGAGAAAGCCATTCCGTCCGTCGGTAGTCATCACGATGAGGTCGGCCCGGGTACTCTCGGCGGTTTCGAGAATGGTCGCCACGACGTCGCCGCTCTTCGTGACTCGATCCCACTGCCAGCCGGCCACCTGAGGCAGATTCACCGCCGGCATGTCGCCCGTCGCCCCGACGTGCAACACTGTGAAGGCTCCGGCCGGGCAGGACAACCGGCTGACCAGACGGGCGCTGGCTCCGATCGCGGGCTGGGCGCGGGGCGTGGGGGCCACGGGAATCAGAATGCGTTGCAGAGACACGGAACCGTCCTGGAGCGACACGAACCCCTTCACACCATGCGGCACGAACAGCGTGGCCTGACCCGATTTGCGCGCGACCGGCTCGGAGACGGAGGTGCGGAACCAGTGCGTGGGGCCGTCGCCCCGCTGCGGCGCCAGCACGATGAGATCGGCCGGATGGGTGTCCAGGTAGCGAAGCACAGACGACACGGGGTTGGGCTCGTAGGCGATGATCTTGTCCACCTGGATGCCGAGGCTGGGGACGGCGGAGCGGGGACTGTTGGGGGGAATGAGGCCCCAGCGCTCCAGCGTCCGCCGCACGCCAGGAAAGTCACTCCACTCGCCGTGCATGTCCGGCGAGACGTGAAAGAGGGTGAGGCGAGACTGGGCGACCAGCGCCGCCTTGAGCGCGTGGGCAAACGCGACCTCGCTGGCCTCCGAGAAGTCCGACGGGTGCAGGATGCTGTCGATGATCGGGGTCTCGTAGGCCATCGAGGCGCGTCCTGGTCCCTTTACTTCGCGTATGTCAGCAACGCCATCGCGGCGTTCGCATACGCGCTGGCCTGAGCACTGTCTTTCTGCTTGCACGCCAGCTCAGCCTGCTGAATGAGCTTGCGAGCGTTGGTGACCGCATTCGTCTTGCTGCGATCCGGGGCGCTCGGGGCGCTCGCCGCCGCCCGCGGGGCCTGGGCGTCCTGGCCGCGGGGGGCCTGAGCATCCTGTCCGCGCGGAGCTTGTGCGTCCTGGCCTCGGGGCGCCTGAGCATCTTGCCCGCGTGGAGCCTGAGCATCCTGGCCACGCGGAGCCTGAGCGTCCTGACCACGGGGCGCCTGAGCATCCTGGCCGCGCGGAGCCTGAGCACCCTGACCGCGTGGCGCCTGCGCATCTTGTCCGCGCGGGGCCTGCGCATCCTGTCCACGCGCCCCGGCAAGTTGCCGTGGGGCCTGGGCCGCTTTCTGGGCGCTGACAACCGTCGAGAGCATCTTCTTGGCCTGGTCCACCTCGGGCGGACATTGCTGCGCCGACGCGACAACCGGAGCCACCGCGACCAGGATTCCCGGGATCACCGCCATCCATCTCTTCATCGCACGCTCCCCGTTTTCATGGGACTCGGGCCATACTGCCGTGGCCAAGTGGGGCAACGGCAATGCCAGGCGCCCCTCGCAAGTCATTTCAGGAGATTCTCACAAGCGGCCGACGACTCGGGGACCCAGCGGCCGGGACACATCACATCCCAGCTGAGGCATGGACAGCGCATGCCCCCGAGCCGTCGCCGCTCCCACTCACTTCACCAGCGGAATCCCGTCGGCCAGCTCGTAACGGAGCACCGCGCGGATCTTCCGCTCGATCTGCAGATAGCGGGCCACCTTCTTGGAGGGCAGGACCTTCTCGAGCCGACCCGCGTACGACTTGGCCAGGCTGACCTCGCTGGCGTCGATATCGAGCACCTCGGCGCTGAGCTTCCGGGCCTGCTCATCGGTGAGCGTATCCGCGTTATAGGCCTTGGCGTAATCCGTGATCACCTTACCCATCCGGGTGTAGATCTTGTCCAGCTCCTGCTGGTATCCCTCGTAGACGGGCCAGAACCCTTTGGCCTCGGCTTCGCTGAGGCCCATGTTCTGGGCCACGAGGAGCTTCTTGTCGGCGCGGACCTTTTCCCGCACGAGCTGCATGGTGTCGGCGGGCCGGTCCTGCGCGAAGACTGGGACGCCAACGAGTAACGCCAGCGCGACGACGGCGATGCGAAGGGACATGAGCATTCTCCTTTCAGTCAGGAATTTCAGTCACGAACGGGCGCCGGTTCTGTTCTGTTGATCCAGTCGGCGAGAAGCGAGTAGCTGACAGCGAGCACGACCGGCCCCACGAAGAGGCCGACGATGCCAAAGGCCAGCAGGCCACCGACGACGCCGCTGAACACGAGCCACAGCGGCAGGTCGGCGGCGCCCTTGCGGATGAGGATGGGACGGATCACGTTGTCGATGCCGGTCACAAAGATGGTCCACAGCAGCAAGGCGACCGCCCACCCGGTGCTGCCGGACCAGTAGGTCCAGACCACGGCCAGGACCAGCACGGGCAGGGGCCCGAGCTGCGCGATGCAGAGTGCGAACACGAGCGCGGTCAGCACCGCAGCGTAGGGCACGCCGGCCATGAACAGGCCGAACCCGGCCAGGCAGGCCTGGACCAGCGCGGTGACGATGATGCCCAGCGCCACGCCCCGAATGGCCTGGGCGGCCAGCCGGGCCGAGTGCTCGCCCTGGGCTCCCGCCAGGCGTCGCGCAAAGCGGCGCACGCCGTCACCCACCGCCTCCCCCGAGGCATACAGCAGAGCGGCAATCAGGATGACCAGCAGGAACTGCACCAGCACCATCCCGATGGTGCCCACTGTGCCTAGGAACCAGCCGATGATCTGTCGGGTGTAGGGCGCCAACCTGGCCGAGAGCTCCTCGGCGCGGATGGCGGCAAGATCCCTCCACCGCGCGCCCAGTCGCGGGCCGAAGAGGGGCAGCCGCTCGAGCCAGTCGGGCGGGGGCGGCACGGACCAGGCGGTGAGCCACTGCACTCCCTCGGCGATGTCCTGGGAGTGCGCCACGATCGTGATGAGGGCGAGTCCCAGCGGCAGGAGCAGGCCCAGCAGCAACACCAGTGTCATCACGGCCACAGCCAGCCAGCGGCGACCCCACAGCAACGATTGCACGCGCACCATCAGCGGCCACGACGCCACCACGATCATGGTGGCCCAGATCGCCGCCGCCACGAACGGTCGCAGGATCCAGAAGCTGGCGACGATCATGCCCACGATGAACAGCACGCCCAGCGTGGAGCGCGTCAGATCCCGGGCTACCTGCGCGTCCATGTCCGGTTTCCCCTGGACAGACAATGCTGGTGGGCCATCTGGGGGAAGGTAACAGCCGGCGGACAGGCCGCCCATGGGACCTTGGTCCCACGCGACCCCGGTCTCAGCGCCCCTCGAGCTCCCGCGCGAGCTGTCGAGCCTCGGGAAGCTCCGGGACCGCCTGCAGGAGCTTGCGCGCGTAGTCCCGGGCCGCCTGTCGATCGCCGCGGTCGCGGCTCAGCGTGGTCAGGGCCACGAGGATGTCGGGATCGCCCGGATGACGCTCGTGCGCGCGCCCCAAGATGTCGAGGGCCCGGTCGCCGGCTCCCGTGGAGCTCAGCGCGACGGCGTGAACGTAGGCGTAGCGGGCCGAGCCTGGCGCCAGCTCTGCGGCCCGCCCCAGCGCGACCAGAGCCTCTGCGGTCCGCCCCCGGCGGACGAGGACGAGACCGAGCGCGTGGTGGAGGGCCGCGGCCCCGGGCACGCGCACGATCCCCTGGCGCAGGAGCTGCTCGCCGCGCTGGTCCTGGTCCCGCTCGCGGTAGTGGTCGGCGAGATTCACGTAGGCGGGCACGAAGGTCGGATCGAGCGCGAGCGCGCGTTCGTACTCCTGCCGCGCGGTGTTCGGGTCGCGCCGGCGGTCGGCGAGAAGACCGAGGCTCAGGTGGGCTTCCGCGCGGTCGGCGTTGATCGCCTGGGCCCGCCGGTAGTCGGCCAGCCCACGGTCGAGCGCCGCCCGCTGCTCCGGGGCCAGGCGCTCGGCCGGGGCATCGGCGAGCGCCCGCGCCGCTTCGATCCGGATGGCCCGGAGCGGATCATCGAGCAACCGCAGGAGCAACGACAGCCGGGAGTCGAGCCCCAGCGAGTCGGCGGCTCCCGCGGCGGCCAGGCGAACCAGGGGCTCCGGATCGGTCACGGCCCGCTCGAGGGCCCGGATCGCGGCCACGCTGCGGAACCGCAGCAACGACACCGCGGTGGCTCTGACGATGGCCGGCGCCGCCACATCGTCCATGAGACTCACGAGCTGGACGCCGGCGTTCGGCAGGTCGCGCCGGCCAGCGTCAAGGACCTGGCCGTAGTGCGCCGGGCGGGGGCGACCCCCGACCCAGCGCGCCACGACCTCCGCCGCCCAGGATGCCGTTCGATCAGCATGGCAGCCCGTGCACGCGTTCGGCGTCCCGATGGCGACCGACAGGTCGGGCCGGGGCACGCGCAGGCTGTGGTCACGCCGTCCGTCGACGAGCATGTAGGTGCGCTCGGGCATGTGACAGCCCACGCAGGCCGACCCCGGCGATCCCGCGCGATGGTGATGATGGACGGGTGTGTCGAACCTCGCCGGCAGGTGGCAGCGGGCGCACACTGCGCTGGGGAGCTCGGCGGTCTCGAGGCTGTGGGGGTCGTGGCAGTCGCTGCAGGTCACGCCCGCGCGGAACATCCGGGACTGCAAGAATGATCCGTACTCGTAGACCTCACCGAGGATCTGACCGTCGGCGTGGTAGAGCTCTGGCTCGAGCAGCGCCGGTCGGTGGGTATCGAGCAGCGGGCGGCCGTGAACATAATTGTCGTCGATCACGCCCCGGCGCGCGTGGCACCGGGCGCAGGTCTCGACCTCCAGCCGGGACGGCGCCGGCCCCGTTCGGCGCGCGACGCCGGTGGCCTCATCCATCGACCAGGCCGCGTCGCGATGATCGGCCAGGCGGACGTCGAGCCCCAGCGCCCGGTCGCCGGCCCGCCGCGTCTTCCCGCCCGATCGCGCCCACGCGACGTGATGCGAACCGGGCCCGTGACAGGCCTCGCAGGCGACGTTGAGCTCGGACCACGTGGTCTCGTACCGGCCATCGGCAAGGCGATAATTCTTCCTGAGATTCGTGGAGTGACACTCCGCGCACATGTGGTTCCACGTCTGGTCGCGCCCGGTCCAGTGCAGCGGATCGCCGGGTCGGGGCCGCTCGCTCGCGTACAGGTCGAGCCAGCGCTGCCCGCCGGCCGTTCGCGCCCGCGTATCCCAGGCGAGGGTTAAGGTTTGATAGCGACCACCCGACAGCGCGACGAGGTACTGCTGCAGGGGCCGGACGCCGAACGTGTAGGCGATCTCGAATTCCTCGGGCCAGCCCGTGGGACCCTCGGTCCGGACGATCGGCTTGTCGTCGCGCCAGAAGAACGTGGACGTGACCCCGCGCTGGCTGACCGGGGCACCGCCGAAATCCCCCAGGACCGTAGTCCGGTCGGCTGGCTGCATGGCGAGGTCGTGATCGGAACCCCGCCAGGCCGCGTCCTGGCGGGGGTGGCAGCCCGCGCACACCTGCCGTCCCACGAATGTGGCCGGCGCCGGCACGGCCCGCGGCCACCACGCGGCCACCAGCCACCCCGCACCGGCCACCAGGACCAGAGAGGCGGCCAGCGCCCCCTTGCCCTTCACCTCTTCTCGAACGGGAAGACGATCGCCCAGTCTCGCTTCATGTCGACGACGATCCAGCTCTTCGCCCGCGCTTCCTCGAGACCGCGATCAAGACGGCCGATGCGGGACTGGCGGTCGTAGGCCCACTCACGCTGGGGGTCGGTGTGGTGGACGTAGAGGCAGAGTCGCGCGCCCTCTCCGGCCGCGGTCCACTGCAGCATAGGCAGGTCGCCGTCGGAATTGCCGAACGCGGCGATGGGCCGGCGGCCGATGATCCGCTGGATGCCGATGGGCTTGCCTTCCTTGTCGTCCACGAAATCCACGGCGGGCAGCTTCACGAGCACGGCCCGGCCGTCCCGCAACTCGAACCGCTGTCGGCCCGTGCTACCGATCACCTGCTCCGGCGGAATGCCATAGACGCGCTCGGCAAACGCCCGCATGAACTCCACCCCGCCGCCAGAGACGATGAACGTCTTGAACCCGGTCGCGCGCAGAAAGGCGAGCAGCTCGAGCATCGGCTGGTAGACGAGGTCCGTGTAGGGCCGCTTGAGCTGCGGATGCCTCGCCGAGGCCAGCCAGTCCTTGACGATCTGCTCGAACTCGGTGGTCGTCATGCCCGAGTGGGTGGCGGCGACGACCTCCACGATCGTCTTCTCGCCCCGGGCCAGCGCGGCTTTCCGGTCGCCTTTGAGCAGTGAGGCGAAGGGCTCCTTGTCCTTCCACTCGGGATGCCGGGGGGCCAGGGCTTTGACCCGATCCAGAGCGAAGAGAAACTGAAAATAGAGCGGTTGCTCGGCCCAGAGGGTACCGTCGTTGTCGAACACGGCGATGCGTTCGGCGGGCGGAACGAAGTCGGGGCCCGCCCTGGTCACCGTCGCCACGAACTCGACGATAGATTTCTTCGCCGCGCCCTCGTTCCACGAGGGCAGCGGGTCGGCCGCGTGGGCGCCGGGCGCCAGGGCCAGCCCCAGAACGACGAGCGCGACGAGCGGAGGACGCAAGCGCCGCCCGCTCACCTGGCCCCTCCCTGGGCACCGCTCTGCAGCGACTCCAGTACCTGGTCGAGGGCGAAGCTCCCGGCCTTCTGACGCGGCGGGAATTCCTTGAACGTGCTCAGGAACCGCCCGACGTACTGCTGGGCCGGCACCAGCAGGAACAGGTGCTCCACCCGCCAGCGGTTGTAGTCCATCCCCTCGTGATCGGCGGTCTCGAACGGATCGGAGCGCAGGTTGAACAGCTTGGGAAGGCGCAGGGTCACGAAGGGCTCTTGCCAGACGTCGAGGCCGTGGGCGCGCTGTTCGGCGAAGACGAGCTTCCAGTGGTTGTAGCGCAGGGCCACCAGCGCGCCGTCGTCGTTGAAGTAGAAGAAGTCCTGGCGCGGGCTGGGGGCCTTGCCAGCCAGGGCGTCGGTGATGTTGAAGCCGTCGAGGTGCACCTTGAAGGTCTTGTTCCCGACGGTGGTGCCCTGGAGGAGCTTGTCCTTGACATTCGGCTCGCCCGCGGCCGCCACCAGGGTCGGCAGCATGTCCTCGTGGGCGAAGATGTCGTTCAACACCGTGCCCGGCTTGATCACCCCCGGCCAGCGGATCGCCGTCGGCACCCGATAACCGCCTTCCCAGTTGGTGTTCTTCTCGCCGCGGAAGGGCGACTGGCCGCCATCGGGCCAGGTGAACTTCTCGGCCCCGTTGTCGGTCGAGTACATGACGATGGTGTTGCTCTCGAGGCCGAGCTTCCTCAGCTCGTTGAGAATCTGGCCGACGTGGCCATCGTGCTCGACCATGCCGTCGGGATAGATGCCCAGACCGGTCTTGCCCTGGCTGGCCGCTTTGAGACGGGTCCAGATGTGCATGCGGGTCGAGTTCCACCACAGGAAGAAGGGCTTGTCGGCCTTCTTGGCGCGCTGCAGGAAGTCGATGGCCGCCTTCGTGAACTCCTCGTCCACCGTCTCCATGCGCTTCTTGTTCAGCGGGCCGGTGCTCTGGATCTTCTGGGTACCATCGGGGTTGGCCCAGGACCGGATCACGCCCCGCGTGCCAAACCGCTTCCGCAGCTCGGGATCCTTGAAGTAGTCCGGATGCTCCGGCTCGTCCTCGGCATTGAGGTGATAGAGCGAGCCGAAGAACTCGTCGAAGCCGTGCGCGGTGGGCAGGTGCTCATCGCGGTCACCCAGGTGGTTCTTGCCGAACTGGCCGGTCATGTAGCCCTGCGCCTTGAGCAGCTCGGCGATGCTCACGTCCTCCTTCTGCAAGCCCTCCTTGGCGCCCGGCAGCCCCACCTTGAGCAGGCCGGTGCGGAAGGGCGACTGGCCGGTGATGAACGCCGCCCGACCGGCGGTGCAGCTCTGCTGCCCATACCAGTCGGTGAAGAGCGCGCCCTCCCGGGCAATGCGGTCGATGTTAGGCGTCCGGTAGCCCATCATGCCCTGGTTATATGCGCTCACGTTCCAGTACCCGACGTCGTCGCCCCACAGGACGAGGATGTTGGGCTTCTTGGTCTGCCCGTGGGCCGAAGCGGCCATGCCGACAACGACGGCGGCAGTCAGCAATAACCAACCGCACTTGACGAGTCTCGTGTTCACGGCTCTAGCTCCTTTCCTGACCCGATGCACGACACGTCCTTCGTCCCTAGCTCGAATCCACCGGTCAGGCGCCGGACCTACGGCGAGCGGCGTACGTGCTCACCAGCCAGGCGATGACCACGGCCACATAAAATTGGCCGGTGATCGCCTCCACCACGGCCAGCATCTGGGCCAGCGGCAATCGCGGAGTGATGTCGCCATACCCGAGCGTGGCCAGGGTGACGAAGCTGAAATAGATGAGCTGGACCTCGACGAGCTCGGCCGCGCCGGTGCCGTCGGGCGCGGCGGGCAGGGCGAAGCTCTCGGGGGCAAGGGCGATGATGGCCTGGTAGGCGGCCGCGAACCCGAGGCCCACCAGCATGTAGGCCACGATGGCCGCGAAGATCCTGTCCATGGTGACCTCGGAGTCGCGCAGCACATACTCGAGCGTCGCGGCGATACATCCACCGAGCAGCATGACCACCACGATCCTGGAGGTCAGGTAGAACCCCGTGGCCAGGTGAGCGTCCACGGGGGCGACTTTCAGGGCCAGCACCAGGACCCAGCCGGCCAGGAACGTCCAGCGCAGCCGCGCCCGGTGACCGCCCACCGTCAGCGCGACCAGGACCGCATCGAGGTACAGGAGGCTCAGGACCAGCCACAGGGCCCGGAATCGCAGCTGCAGCGGGACCAGCAGCAACGCGAGCACGGTGAACGCGAAGAGCTGGAGGAAGCGCATCGACTTCCACGCTTCCCCCAGCCAGGGAGCCGCGAGCGCCGCGTCGGTCGGCCGCCCGTTCATGGTGAGCGTCCCGACACCGGCGTGAGCTCTGCTGGAATCGGGTAGAACATGGCCGCCAGGATGAGGTAGAAGGCGAGGAGCTGCATGCCCTTGTACCAGTTGGCGCGGCCGTCGCCAGCGATGAGAGCACCGATGAGCACTCCAAAAAACAGAGAGCCGATCTCAACCCGGGTGAATGCCAGGGTCAGGGGCTCGGGCCCCAGCAGGCGGCTCGACAGCACCAGCACCGGGGTCACGAACAGCGCGATCTGGATAGAGCTCCCCATGGCGATTCCCACCGAGAGGTCCATCTTGTTCCGGCGAGCCATCGTGATGGCTGCGCCGCTCTCCGCGGCGCTGAGGGCGGCCAGCGGCACGATCGCCAGCGCGGCGCAGAAGAAGACGAGCGGCGCGACGGCGCCCATCGCGTCCAGGACGTCGGCGCCCGGTATGATGATCAGGAGCCAGTACACGGATCAGCGCACTCGGTTGGCACTCTCAAGGCAACTGACCCCCGAGCCGCGCATTATGCCCCCTTCAGCGGACGACCAGAAGCAGCCAGGGCGTGCCCAGCACCAGAAAGACGACGAGGCAGAATCCCGTCGTCAGAGCCCCCAGTCGGTACAGTTCCCCTTGGCTCAGGTAACCGCTGCCGACGAAGATGACGTTCTGGCTTCCTCCCTGCGGCGTGATCGTCGAGAAGTAGCTGCTCGCGAAGAGCAGCGCAAAGATGATGAGCGGCGGCGGCACCCCTGTTCGCACCCCAACTTCCACGAACACCCCCAGGAGGGCCAGGACCTGCGAGGACTGGCTGACGAACAGGTAGTGCATGAGCACGTACAGCACGACGAGGGCCACGTAGGCCGCCGGCCAGGGGGTGCCCTCGAGTGCGGACGACAACCGCCCTCCTACGTAACCCATGAAGCCGAGCTCGTTGAGCTGGCCGCTCATTGCGAAGAGCACCGCGAGCCACAAATAGGTGGCGAGGGTTCCGCCCTCCTGGGTGATGTCGTCGAGGGTGAGGACGCTGGTCGCCAGGAGCGCCCCGAAGCCGGCAAAGGCGACGGCCGTGAGGTCCACCTTCAGGGTCCCGGCCATGACCCACCCGGTCACCATCAGCACGAACGCCACCGCCACCACCTTCTCGTCTCGAGTCAGCGGCCCCATGGACCGCAGAGCCTCGCGAGCGGCGGCGGGCGCATGCGGCGTAGCGCTCACCCCCGGGGGAAACAACCGGTACAACACCAGGGGAAGCAGGAGCACGACCGCCAGCGCCGGGACCGACGCGGCGATCAGCCAGGTTCCAAAGTTGATCTTCAGACCGAATTGCTCCGCGATTTCCACGCCGATCGGATTCACCGAGGTGGCTGTCAGCCAGAGGGCCGAGGAGACGGCAAGGCTGGCCATCCCGCAGAACATGAGGTAGCCGCCCAGGCGACGCGTGTTCGCATCCTGCGGCATCGAGCCCGCACCCTCGGCGAGGGACAGAACGATCGGAAAAAGCACGCCGCTCCGAGCGGTGTTGCTCGGAAAGGCGGGCGCGATGGCCGCGTCGGTGAGAAAGACGCTGTAGGCCAGTCCCAGCGTGGACCGCCCGAAGGCGCTCACCACCAGAAGGCTGATACGGCGCCCCAATCCAGACTTCACGACGCCGCGCGCGACAAGGAAGGCCACCACGACGAGGAGCACGCTGCCGTTGGCGAAGCCCGCGAACGCTTTGGCGGGCATGATCGTGCCGGTGAGCACCGCGGCGGCCGCCGCCAGCATCGCGGCAGTCAGGAGCGGGAACGCGGCCACGATGACGGAGAAGATGGCCGCCGCGAAGATAGCGAAGAGGTGCCAGGCCTGGCTCGTGAGACCCGACGGCACCGGCGCAGACCAGAGCCCGACCGCCAGCGTAAATGTGGCCACGCGGCTGAGCAGCTTCCGGCGCTCGGAGCCCGGGCCGGTCATCGGGCGGGTGCTGGGGCCGGCGGGGCGGTCACGCGTCCCTTGAGGCCGATCGCGCGCCCACTGATCGTCTCCTCGTCAGACTCGATTACATACTGCCACCGGAGCTCGTATTCTCCCGTCACCCCCGCGTAGCGTCCCGTTCCTCCGGTGATCGTACCCACGACGTGGCTGCCGGTTCCGATCGGCTCGCCCCTCAGCTCACTGAATACCTTGTCCCCCCGTTCGTCCGTCCACACACAGCGGCCCACGCCGCCGGTCAGGCTGTCGGACATCCCGATGACCTCGCCCTGGAAGCCGACGCCGAGGCCCCGCTGGCCGGTGAGCAGCAGTGACCCGGTCAGGGTGAAGATCGAGGCCTGGTGGCCACGCTCCAGATGGAGCGTGTGGCGGGTCCCCGAGGCGGACCATGTCCCTTCGAAAGTGCGTGTCTCGCCCGGGGCCGGAGCGCCGTCCGGACCCGGGCCCGGCCGTGAGCACGCGGTCGCGAGAACGAGCGGCAGGAGCAGCCACGACAACGCCGCTGCCGTCATTGCGAGGAGTTGCTTCTGGATTCGCTGCTCTCGACGCAGTCGATGAGCAGCGCATACGCCGCGACGCGATCGCCCTCCATGGACATCGTGCCGCCAGTCGCTACGACGAAGCCCAGCCGCCGCCGAGGGCCCGGTACAGGCGCACGATGGCCAGCAGCTCGTCGCGCTGGGCCTGGGCCAGCAGCAGCTCGGCGTCGAAGAGCTGGCGCTCGGTGTCCAGGACCTCGAGGTAGCTCGTGACACCGCCCCGATAGCGGATGTTCGCCAGCCGGGCCGCATCGCGCAGGGAGATGACGAGGGCCTCCTGCTGGACGCGGAACTCCTGCCGCTTGCGATGCTCGACGAGGGCGTCGGAGACCTCACGGAACGCCTGCTGGACCGTCTGCTGGTAGCGGATCAGCGCCTGCTGGGCCCGGGCCTCGGCCGAGTCCACGCCGGCGCCGATGCGGCCCGTGTTGAAGATGGGCAGGCTCACCTGGGGCGCGATCGCAAACAGCCCGGAGGGACCGAACCACTCCCCGTTGAGCATTACGCCGCCGCCGCCCGCGGCGCCGGTCAGCAGGACTCGGGGAAAGTAATCGGCCTTGGCGACGCCGATCCGGGCCGTGGCCGCGGCCAGCTGGCCCTCGGCCTGCCGGATGTCCGGCCGGCGCTCGACCAGGCTGGACGGCAGCCCGGCCGGGATGCTGGGCAGGGCCAGCTGCTGGAGTAGCGAGCGGCCCCGCGGCACCGCATTCGGGTTCCGCCCGAGCAGCAGGGAGATCAGATTCTCCGTCTGCTCGATGCGACGCTCGACATCCGGGATGGTCTGAGCGGCGGTGTACAGCAACACCTCGGCCTGGCGGACATCGATCAGGGCCGCCACGCCTCCCTGTTGCCGGAGCTGAACGAGCCGAAGCGAGTCCTGCCGGGAGGCCAGGGTTCGCCGGGAGATCTCCAGCTCCAGATCGAGCTCGCGAAGCTGGAAGTAGGCGGTCGCCACGTCGCTCACCAGGGTGGTGACCACGAACCGCTGCACGTCCTCGGAGGCGAGCAGGTCGGCCCGGGCTGCTTCCGTGGCCCGGCGCAGGCGGCCCCAGAGATCGACCTCCCAGAACAGGTCGAGCGTCCCCAGCGGGCTGAACGTCTCCTCTTGCTGGATCGGGGCCCGCTCTTCGGTGATCCGCACGTAGGGCGCGCTCGCGCTCGCGCTCACGTCCGGGAACTGAAACGACCGGTTGACGGTAACCTGGGCTCGCGCCTCCAGGACCCTCGCGGCGGCAACGCGCAGGTCGTAGTTCTCGACAAGCGCCGTGCGGACGAGCCCCTGCAGGGCCTCGTCCTGGAAGATCTGCCACCAGGCGAGGTCCCCCAGCGATGCCTCGGTCGTGGGGGCCTCGGGCGCCGGCCCGCGAAACTCTGGCGGCACCGCGAGCTCGGGTCGGCGATAGTCGGGTCCTACCGTGCAGCCGGCCAGCAGGAGTGCGGCGGCCAGGAGCGCCCGGCCTTTCACGCGTGCTGCTCGCCCGGCACGTGCTTGGACGCGCCCGGCTGGGCCGCCGGCTGCTTCACCGGCGCGCGCTTGCGGCCCAGCCCTTCGATGAACGCGAAGTTCCCGGGGATCAGGAACACCCCCAGCGCGGTGGCGACCAGCATCCCCCAGAACACCGCGGTGCCCATGACGTTCTGGGCGCCCGCGCCGGCTCCGCTGGCCAGCATCAGCGGCACGACACCGAGGATGAAGGCGAAGGCCGTCATCAAGATGGGCCGGAAGCGCAGCCGGGCCGACTCCAGCGCGGCCTCCTCCACCGACTGGCCTTCCTCGTGCTTGGCCTTGGCGAACTCGACGATGAGGATGGCGTTCTTGGCGGCCAGCCCGACGAGCATGATCAGGCCGATCTGCACGTAGACGTTGTTGTCGTAGCCGGCCAGCCACACCCCGAAGAAGGCGCCGAGGGCGACCAGCGGAGAGCCCAGCAGCACGGCCCATGGCAGCCGCCAGCTCTCGTACATCGCGGCCAGGAGCAGGAAGACGAACACGATGGCCAGGACGAACGTCGGCGTGGCGGGCGGCGCGATCTTCTCCTGATAGGACAGGGACGAGTAGGTGAACCCCATCTCTTTAGGCATGGTCTGGCGGAACACCTCTTCGAGGGCGGCCAGGGCCTGCCCGGAGCTCACGCCGCGGGCGGGCGCGCCGTTGATCTCGACCGAGCGCAGCAGGTTGAAGCGGGTGGTGAGCTCCGTGCCCTGAATCGTGCCGATGGTGACGAGCGTGGAGAGCGGGATCATCGTGTTGGTCGTTCGGCTGCGGACGTAGACGTCACCGATGTCCCCGGGCTTGCGACGGTAGTCGGCGTCGGCCTGGACGTACACCCGGTAGAGGCGCCCGAAGCGATTGAAGTCGTTCACGTAGGTGCCGCCCATCGCCGCCGACATGGCCTGGAAGACCTCGTTCACGGGGACGCCGAGCGTGCGCGACTTCTCCCGGTCGAGCTCGACCTTCACTTGAGGATAGGTGGGGTCGAACGCGGTGAAGAGCGAGGCGAACTCGGGTCGCTGGCGCGCCGCGTCCAGGAACGCGCGCGTCTGGGCCCCCAGCTGCTCGACCGTCAACGTGCCGCTCCGGTCTTGCAGCAGGAAGTTGAACCCGGCCGACGCGCCGAAGCCCGAGATGGTCGGGATGTTGAACGGAAAGGCCACCGCCTCCGGGATCGCGGCCAGCTCCCGGTGCATCTGGCGCATGATGCCGAGCACATGCAACGACTCGCTCTTCCGCTCCTCCCAGGGCTTGAGGCGGACGAAGATGGACCCGAAGTTCGGCTGATAGGTGCTGGTGACGGCGCCGTAGCCGCCGATCGTCGCGTACGACTCCACGCCCTCGACCCTGGCGAGGATGTCCTCGACCTTGCGCAGCACGGCGCTCGTCCGCTCGAGCGAGGCCGCCGGCGGCAGCTGCACGTTGACGCCGAAGAGCCCCTGATCCTCCTCGGGGATGAAGCCGCCCGGCAGGACACGGCCGAAGAGGCCGACCCCGACGACCACCACACCGACGATCAGGACCGTGACCACCGCGCGCCGAATGAGCAGCCGGGCCACGCCCACGTAGCCCTTCGTCGCGGTGTCGAACACCCGATTGAATCCCCGGAAGAAGACGCCGAGCGGGCCCCGCGGGGCCCGGGCGGGCTTGAGGAGCATGGCCGAGAGCGCGGGCGACAGCGACAGCGCGCTGAATGCCGAAAGGAGCACCGAGATGGCGATGGTCAGCGCGAACTGCTGGTACATCTGCCCGGTGAGACCGCCCAGGAAGGCCACGGGGATGAACACCGCCGAGAGGATGAGGGCGATCCCCACCACCGGCGCCGACACCTCCTTCATGGCCTGCACCGTCGCCTCGCGCGGGGCCATGCCGTGCTCGATGTGGTGCATGACCGCCTCGACGACGACGATGGCGTCGTCCACCACGATGCCGATGGCCAGCACCAGGCCGAACATCGAGAGCGTGTTCACGGAGAAGCCCAGCAGCGGGAAGAAGATGAAGGTACCGATGATGGACACGGGCACGGTGAGGAGGGGGATGATCGTGGCTCTCAAATTTTGCAGAAAGATGAACACCACGAGGGTGACCAGGATGAGAGCCTCCACGAAGGTCTTCACGATTTCGTGGATGGAGGCCTCGACCGCCGGTGTGGTGTCGTAGACGATCGTGTAGTCGAGATCCGGCGGGAACAGCCCCTTGGCCGTGGCCATGGTGTGGTAGATCGTCTCGGCCGCCTTGAGCTGGTTCGCGCCGGGGAGCAGGTAGACGGCCATGGCGCCGGAGGGCTTGCCGTTGAGCCGGCCGAAGGAGTTGTAGTCCTGGCTGCCCAGCTCGGCGCGCCCGATATCCCGGATCCGCACCGGAGAGCCGGTGGTGCCCTCCCGGATGATGATGTTCTCGAACTCCTCGGTGGTCACCAGGCGCCCGGGGGCGCTCACGGTGAAGGTGAATGCCTGATCGGCGGGCGTCGGCGCCTGCCCGACCCGGCCGGCCGGGGCCTGGATATTCTGTTCCTTGACCGCCGAGATCACGTCGGAGGGGGTCAGACCGAGCTTGGCGAGCTTGTCGGGCCTGAGCCAGATGCGCAGGCCGTAGTCCGTGCCGCCGAACAGATCGACCTGGGCGATCCCGGGGATTCTCAGGATCTGGTCGCGCAGGTTGATCGAGGCGTAGTTGATCAGGAAGTTCGCGTCGTAGCTCCCCCCCGGAGAAAACAGCGAGATCACCATGAGGATGCTGGGGCTCTGCTTCTTGACGGTGACGCCCTGGGCGACGACCTCCTGGGGCAGCCGGGCCTGGGCGGAGGAGACCCGGTTCTGGGTGAGCACGTTGGCGACATCCTGGTCCACGCCGACCTCGAAGTTCACGTCGAGCTGCATGCGGCCGTCGCTGGTGTTCGACGACTTCATGTAGATCATCCGGTCGACGCCGTTGACCTCCTGCTCGATCGGGGTAGCCACGGACTGCTCCACGGCCACCGCGGAGGCCCCCGGGTAGTTGGCGGTGACCCGGATGGTGGGCGGGGCCAGGAACGGATACTGCTCGAAGCTGAGCCGGAGGAGCGAGTACGTTCCGAGCAGGACGGTGAGGATGGCGATGACGATAGCAACGATGGGACGGCGGATGAAGAAGTCGGCCACGGCCCTAGCGCCCGCTGTCCGCCTTCCCCGGGGGCGATGCCGCGGGAGGGGGGGCCGCGTCCGGCGCGGTGGCCTGCGCGGGCGGCGGCGCTGGACCCGTCTTCCCGTCGGTGGTGGGTTTGACTTCGGCTTTCACCTGCATCCCTGGCCGGGCCTTCTGGATCCCCTCGACGATGACCCGCTCCCCGGGCTTGAGCCCGGCGGTCACAATGTAGAACTGCTGATAGGCCTCGCGCAGCGTCACGGTCCTGAGCGCGACCTTGTCACCCTCGCCGACCACCAGCACCGTCTTGGCGCCCTGGAGGTCCTGGACGGCGAGCTGCGGCACCAGGATCGCGTCGGGCACCTCTTCGGTGATGGCGCGCACCCGCGCGAACTGGCCCGGGCGCAGCACCCGCTCGGGATTGGGGAACTCCGCCCGCACCAGGATGGTGCCCGTTTTCGAATCGATGGCCCGATCGACGAAGATCGGCTGGCCCTTGTGCGGGTAGACACTACCGTCGGCGAGGAGCAGCTCGAGCGTGGGTAGGCGGTCCCGGCGCACCTCCTCTCCGCGGCCGAGCCCCGGCTCCCGCTTGACTAGCCTGAGGTAGTCGGCCTCGACGATGGAGAAATCCACGTAGATCGGGTCGATCGCCGACACCGTGGCCAGGAGCGTGGGTTCTCCCTTGCCGACGAGGTTGCCGGTATCGACCGCGAGCTTGCTGATGATCCCGGTGATCGGAGCCTCGACCACGGTGTACTTGAGGTTCAGGTCGGCCTGGATCACGGCGGCCCTGGCCGACTCGACCGCGGCCTGGGCGAGCTGAATCGCCGTGCGCTGGTTCAGCACCGTGTCCTTGAGGGCAGCGTCGGCGCCCTCGACGGCCGCTGCCGCGACTTGCTCGCGGGAGATGGCGGTATCGAGATCCTGCTGGGGGATCGCCTGGGCCTGGGCAAGGGGGCGATAGCGAGCCACATCCTGCCGGGTCTTCCCAAGATCGGCCTTGGCCTGATCGAGGTTGGCCCGGGCTCGATCCACGACCGATACGTCCTTGGCGCGGGTCAGGTCGGCTTGCGCCTTGGCCAGCTGGGCGCGCGCCGACTGGAGCGCCGCCTTGTACTCGTCCTGCTGGATCACGAAGAGCCTCTGACCCTTCCGGACTTCAGAGCCCTCTCGAAACAGCACCTGCTCCAGCACCCCGGCGACTCGAGCCCTGGTCTCGACGGTAGGAACTCCCTCCGTGCGCGCCACGAAATCGCCGCCCACTTGTACGGTCCTCTGGTCCACCTCGGCGACGATGACGGTGGGCGGAGGCGCGGCCGGCCCCTGCTTGGAGGCTTTGGTGTCTCCTCCCTGGCAGGCGGGGCTCAGGACCAGCAACGCGACGCTGGCCAGCCAACGCCCCAGCGGTCGTTCCCCGAGCTGACGAGCCAGTCGTGACGTTAACATTGGTCGAGCCTCCCAGCCCCGACCCTCTCGGCGGAGGGCTGCGCGCTTTTCAGCCGCCAGCGGACGGGGGCCAAGATTGTACTGCCGGACCAGCGGGCCCGCCATCCCCCGAGCGGCCACCGTGTAGGCGCTAAGCACACCACACCGGCGTACCTTGCATAAATGAGACCTTGGTCGCATGGACGAGCGTGGCGCACTCGACTAACATCCGCCGCGTCTCAAAGTCTGGGAAAGGGACCGGCTTCGAGGCCCTAATCGCAGCTGCCATCAGGAGAATGACTCATGGCTGACACCACTCCACCGACGGAACTCCGGGACTTCTTCTCCGCCGCGGAGGCGCGCATCGATCGCTGGCGCACGCTGCACCGCGTGGCCAACGCGCTCGCGGGAACCGGGCAGCGGCCGGCCGGCGTCCCCGGCGAGGACCCCGAGACGCTACTCGCCGAGCTGGTACCGCTGGAGGAGCTCTGCGGGTACCCGGGCCCCCGCTTGATGACGCAGGTACACGAGCGCCTGCAGACCGGGGACTGGACCGGCTTCGCACGCCTGGTGCAGCGGATCAGCGGCGCGCTTCTCTCCAACAGCTATCGGGATGACCAGGAGCCGTGGAGGGCCGACGAGGAAGGCGAGACCCGCATGCCCGACATCCTGCCCCCTTCGATCGGTCGCGGCCAGGCCCGCCGCCCGTACTTCGAGGTCCTGTACGTCTCGCCCGCCGAGCGGGCCATGTGGCCAGAGATCCGGGAGACGTTCCGCCGGCTGCGGCGCGCCGAGGACGAGTTCGTGTACGAACCCGTCGTCGTCGGCAGCTTCGAGGATGCGGTCCTGGCCGTGGTCTTCAACTCGAATCTTCAAGCGGTCGTGATCGGCGACGGCTTCGCCTATCCATCGCAGCACACGCTGCCGGCCCTGCGCGAGATCCTCACCCGCCAGGTGCAGATCGCGGAGTCCGCGCGCAGCGGCGATCTCGGGACCCTCCTGGCCCAGCTGGTACGCCGCTGGCGGCCGGAGCTTGACGTCTACCTCACGACCGACCGCGACATCGGCCGCCTGGCCGGCTCCGCCGAGGCGGCGCCGATTCGGCGAATCTTCTACGGGGTCGAGGAGCCGATGGAGATCCACCTGGCGATCCTCGACGGCGTGAAGGACCGCTACGAGACGCCCTACTTCGACAACCTCAAGCGCTACGCCCAGCGCCCGATCGGCACCTTCCACGCGCTTCCGGTGGCCCGCGGGAAGTCGATCTTCAAGTCCAACTGGATCCGCGACATGGGAGAGTTCTACGGGGCCAACCTGTTCCTGGCCGAGTCCTCGGCCACGACGGGCGGCCTCGACAGCCTGCTGGAGCCGACCGGCAACATCAAGGTCGCCCAGGACAAGGCCGCCCGCGCGCTCGGCGGCGACCGCAGCTTCTTCGTCACCAATGGCACGTCCACGTCGAACAAGATCGTCCATCAGGCGCTGCTCCGGCCGGGCGACATCGTGCTGATCGACCGCGACTGCCACAAGTCGCACCACTACGGGCTCGTGCTGGCGGGCGCCCAGCCGCTCTACATCGATGCCTTCCCGCTCACCCAGTACTCGATGTACGGGAGCCTCGCCATCAAGCCGATCAAGAAGGCGCTGCTTCAGCTCAAGGCCGAGGGCAAGCTGGACCGCGCCAAGATGGTGGTGCTGACCAACTGCACCTTCGACGGCCACGTCGCCAACACCAAGCGGACCATGCTGGAATGCCTCGCCATCAAGCCCGATCTCGTCTTCCTCTGGGACGAGGCGTGGTTCGGGTTCGCGCGCTTCTCGCCATTCTTGCGGCGGCGCACGGCCATGGGCGCCGCGGCGGCGATTCGTGAGCTGATGCGCGACCCGGAGTACCGCAAGCGCTACGAGGCGTTCAAGGCCAGCGCCGGCAAGCTGGATCCCAAGGACCCCAAGCTCCTGGACATGGAGCTCCTGCCCGACCCGGACCAGGTGCGCGTGCGTGTCTACGAGACCGATTCGGTGCACAAGTCGATGTCGTCGCTTCGCCAGGGCTCGATCATCGTCGTCGCCGACCAGGATTTCCACACGGTCGAGGCCTCCTTCAAGGAGGCGTTCTTCACCCATACCTCGACCTCGCCCAATCTCCAGATCATCGCCTCGCTCGACGTGGCGCGTCGGCAGATGGAGCTGGAGGGCTACGAGCTCGTCGGGCGGGCGATTCAGCTGGCGATCGAGGTCCGGCGTCAAGTCAACTCGCACCCGCTCATCTCGAAGTACTTCCGCGTGGCCACGCCGGCCGAGATGATTCCCGCCGAGTACCGGAAGTCGGGGTTTATGGACTGGGGAGCGCCAGGGTGGACGATGACCGCCACGATGGGGGCCCTGGACAACGACGAGTTCTACCTCGACCCGACCCGGATCACGCTCCTCTGCGGGGCTGCCGGCTACGACGGCACCCAGTTCAAGGCGCTGCTCGCCAGCGAGCACGACATCCAGATCAACAAGACCTCGCGCAACAGCGTGCTCGTCCAGATCAACATCAACAACACGAAGAGCGACCTCGCCCACCTGATCAAGGCCCTGGCCGACATGGCGCGGGCCATCGACAAGCGGCTCGCCGAGGGCGGCGAGGAAGAACGGGCGGCCTTCAAGGCGCGGGTGAAGTCGCTGGTCGAGGACGTGCCCGATCTGCCCGACTTCCAGCGCTTCCACGACGCCTTCCGGGACAATCCCAAGAGCGCCACCCAGGAAGGGCACATGCGCGAGGCGTATTACATGGCCTACGACGCCGCCAACATCGAGCACGTCAAGCTCCAGAGCAAGGAGATCGACGAGCGGCTGGCCAAGGGCCCGGAGCTAGTCTCGGCGAAGTTCGTGATTCCGTACCCGCCCGGCTTCCCGATCATGGTGCCGGGCCAGGTCGTCACGAAAGAGATCATCACGTTCATGCGCAAGCTCGACGTGAAGGAGATCCACGGCTACAACGCCGCGAAAGGCCTCGAGTTGCTGAAGCCCGACGCGCTGGCCACGCACAAGGGCAAGTAGGGGAGGCGGATCATGCAGGCACTCTTCGAGTTCCTGAGGACCAACCCGTTTCTCTTGCTGTTCGTCACGGTTGGGCTGGCGGTCTGGATCGGGCGGTTCTCGGTCAAGGGGTACGGCCTGGGCATGGTGGCGGCGGCGATCGTCGTCGGGGTCGCGTTGGCCACGTGGGCGTCGACCTACGGGGTCAAGCTCCAGCTCGATAACTTCGCCAAGTCGCTCATGTACTACCTGTTCATGTACGGCGTCGGGCTGCGGGTCGGCCCGTCCTTCTTCAACAGCCTCAAGAAGGACGGCGTCACGTTCACCATCCTCGCCGTCGTCTGCAGTGTCCTGGGCCTGGGCCTCGTCGTTGTGTTAAGCCGCCTGTTCGGGTTGCCGGCGGGCGCAGCCGGCGGCGTCCTGGCCGGCTCCCAGACCATGTCGGCGGCCATCGGCACGGCCGAGATGGCGATGAGCCAGGGGGCCTATCAGGTGCCGGCAGGATCCACGGCCGAGGCGATCACCGCGATGATCGCCCTGGGCTACGGCATCACCTATATCTGGGGCACGGTCGGCATCATCCTGATCTGCAAGTACCTGCCGAAGTGGTGGGGCGTCGATGCCCGGCAGGCCGCCACGGAGTACGAGAAACAACACGGCGTGCCGAACCTCGACGACGCCGGGTTGACCGGCTACCGGCCCGCCGGCCTCCGCGCCTACCGGCTGGAGAATCCACAATCCGCGGGCAAGACGATCGCGGCATTCCGCCGAGAGCATCCCGAGTATCGCGTGCTCAATGTCGTGCGCGGCGGCACGGCGCTGGGCGCCGATCCCGGGATCGCGTTTGAGAAGGGGGACGTGATCGCCCTCGGGGGCCGGCTGGAGGCGTTGACGGACAAGATGGGGCTGATCGGGCCAGAGGTCCCCGACGCCAGGGCGCTCAACATTCCTCTCGATCAGGCCGAGATCCTCGTCACGGAAAAAACAGCGGAGGGCAAAGCCCTCAAGGAGTTCCGTAACGAGGACTTCGCCGGCCAGATCCAGCTCTTGAAGATCGAACGTGGAGGCGTGCCGATCCCCCTGGGGCTCGATACGACTCTTCAGCGATTCGACGTGCTGTTCGTCGCGGGGCTCAGGGGCGCGGTGGACAAGGTGGCGACCCTGTTGGGCCGGGTCGCGCGACCGAGCACGGCGACCGACCTCCTGACACTGTCAGTCGGGATGATCGTGGGGCTCCTGATCGGGGGCATCAACGTCCCGGTGGCGGGCTTCTCGGTTGGCCTGGGCAACGCCGGCGGCCTGCTGCTCTCGGGGATCTTCGTCTCGTCGGTGGTTTCGCGCCTGCGCTTCTTCGGCAGCACGCCGAACGCCGCGCGCAACATCCTCGAGGATCTGGGGCTCGTCACCTTCGTCGGCATCGTCGGCATCAATGCCGGAGCCTCGCTCCTGGCCCAGCTGACCGGGGCCGTGGCCCTCAAGATCTTCATCGTCGGCTTCATCGCGTCCACCGTTCCCCCGTTCGTGACCTGGGCGCTTGGCTATCACCTGTTCAAGATCAACCCCGCGGTCCTGATGGGGGGTGTGGCTGGCGCCCGCTCGCACTCGGGCCCGGCCCGGGAAGCCGCCAAGGAGATTGGCAGCTCTGTTCCGTGGGTGGGGTTCCCGGTCGGCTACGCCGTCTCCGGCGTCCTGCTGACGGTGTTCGGGTACTTCGCCATGGTGTTCTCGCAATGAGCGCTCGTGGGTGGCAAAGCGCGCTGGCCCTGATCCTGGCGGTGGGGGTGGGGCCGTCGATGGCAACGGCCCAGCCCGCTCCGAAGCCGGGCCCCGCTCAGCCGGCGCCCGGAGTCTCGCAGCAGGCCCCGATTCTCCAGGAGGACGTCACCGTTCGGTCACCCGACGCGGCTCCGCCTCCCCCGCCCCAGATGGGGCTCCTGGAGACCGGCTATCCGGCGCTCCGGGAAGAGATGAGCAAGCTGGACCCGTTCTTCCGCGACACCGATCTCAACGTGCGGCTCCGCACCTTCTACTTCAACCGCCAGAACGACAACGACACGGCCAACGAGGCCTGGGCACTCGGTGGGTGGGTGCAGTACGCGTCGGGCTGGCTCCTGGACACCTTCGCCATCGGCTCGACCTACTACACGTCCTGGCCGCTCTATACCCCCGATGGCCGGGAGGGGACTGTCCTGCTCACGCCCGACCACGACGCCATCGGGGTCTTTGGCGAAGCCTGGGCGGCGCTCCGCTACAAGGAGTACGCGCTCTTCAGGGGATACCGCCAGAAGATCGACGACGGCTACGTGAGTCCTCAAGATAATCGGATGGTCCCGAACACCTTCGAGGCCGTGACGCTGTCCGGTAAGCTCGACTGGGTCCGCTACAACGTCGGCTATCTCTGGAACATCAAGCCCCGGGACTCGAACGACTTCATCTCCATGTCGCGCCAGGCCGGCGCGGCCGGGAGTGACGAAGGGCTGATCCTGACCTCGGTGGCGTTCACGCCGATGAAGGACCTCCTGATCTATGCCGGGAACTACTACGCCACCGAGGTGTTCAACACGTTCTTCGGCAAGATCGAGCACACGCGTCCCCTCACGAAGGACCTCACGCTCCAGGCCGGGTTGCAGTTCACCGACCAGCGCAGCGTCGGCGACGATCGCCTGGGCAACTTCAACACCTGGAACGTGGGGGCGGGGGCGCGGCTCCTGTTCAAGGGCCTGGCCGTGGGGGCGGCCACGCACTTCACGGGCGACGAGGCCTCGATTCGCTCCCCCTGGGGGTCGTGGCCCGGCTATCTGTCCTTGATGGTCACGGACTTCGACCGGGCCAACGAGAAAGCCTTCGGGGTCGGCGTCAAGTACGACTTCGGCGGAGCGTTGCTGCCGTTGCAGCTCCCGGGCCTGACCGTGCACCTGCTCTACGCGATGGGCGCCGATCGTGAGGACCCGGCCACCGGCAACAGCCTGGCCAATACCCACGAGGGGAATCTCGACGTCATCTACAACGTGCCGCAGGTCAAGGGGCTCTCGCTGCGCTTCCGCAATGCCTACGTGGGCCGGGGCGACGCTTCGACGCTCGTGGACTACCGCGTCATCATCAACTACGAGCTCGATCTACTCTGACGCAGGGCCGCGTGTGAAGCTCGAGTTCAACCTGCTCTACACGCTGCTGGTGGCGATGGTTGTGCTCTTCGCCGGCCGGGTACTGGTGGCCCGGGTGGGCTGGCTGGGGCGTTTCAGCGTGCCCGCGCCCGTCGTGGGCGGCGTCCTGATCGCCATCATCCTGGCCGCCGCCGACGGCTTCGCCTCCACCCGGGTGTCCTTCGACATGAGCCTGAAAGACCCGCTGCTGCTCGCCTTCTTCACGACGGTCGGGCTGGCCGCCGACGCCCGGATGCTCGTGAAGGGCGGCCCCAGGCTCCTCATCTTCCTGGCCGTGGCCACGGTCTACATCCTGATCCAAAACGCGATTGGGCTCGTGGCGGCCCGGGCCATGGACCTGCATCCCACGGTCGGGCTTCTGGGCGGCTCCATCACGCTGACCGGGGGTCATGGCACCGGCGGCGCCTACGCCACGCGCTTCGGCGAGACGATGAACCTGCAGGGCTCGATGGAGCTGACCATGGCCTGCGCGACCGCCGGGCTCGTGCTCGGCGGCCTGCTGGGCGGCCCGGTGGCGGAGTACCTCATCCGGCGTCATCGCCTCTCGGGCCCCGCCGAGGCTGCGCCCGGCGAGGCGGCGCCCAGGGAAGCTGCGCCACGGACGGCCGCCGCGCCGGAGGACAGCGTGACCGCCGCGTCGTTTCTCAACGCCCTCTTCGTCATCCTGGCGTGTTTGGCCGGGGGGCAACTGCTGGCCCGGCTGATGGAGGGGACGGGGCTCATCCTCCCG
>DATIAY010000043.1:0-13497 GCA_035457825.1 Candidatus Methylomirabilota bacterium | reverse complement strand
CGTTCGCCGTCGAGTACGCGTGCCTGGGCGCCGTCTCGGGCCTGGGCGGCGTGCTGCTGGCCGCCGTGCTCACCTGGGTGGTGCACCGCCTCGTGCTCGACGTGGAGCAGTGGACGCTCGATGTGCTGCCGCTGGCCGCGGGCGCCGTCGGGGCCACGGCGGTGGCGCTGGCCGTGGGCGGGTTGGCCACGTTGCGCCTGCTCGGCCGGGCCCCCCTGGCCGTGCTCCGGCAGGACTGACCCGCCAGTCCCGGCTCCCCACAGCGGTGGCTCGACACGGGGGGTAGAATGCGCCGATGGACGCCTACCGGGCCATCGTAGACAAGCGGGACCAGCGGGCGTTTCTGGCCACGCCGGTGCCCGAGGCCGCCCTGCAGCGGATCTTACAATCCGGCCGGATGACGGGTAGCTCCAAGAACAGCGAGCCCAACCGCTTCGTCGTCGTGCGGGACCGCGAGCGCCTGGCCGCCATCGCCAGGCTCAGCCGCTTCGCGCGCTGGCTGGCCGAGGCGGCCGTGGCCATCGTGATGGTGCAGACCGAGCGACACGAGTACGACGCCGGCCGCTGCGCCCAGAACATGATGGTAGCGGCCTGGGGCGAGGGGATCGGCTCCTGCCCGGCGCACCTGCCGGAGGCCGAGGTGGCCAAGCTGCTGGGGATTCCCCCGAGCATCGCGGTGAACCGCGTGATCGGCTTCGGGTACGTCGATGCGCCACGGGCCGCGCCACCGGCGACAGTGGCGCGACGGCGCCTGCCGCTCACCGAGCTCGTGCACTGGGAGCACTGGTGATGACTCTGGACGCGACGGCCATCAAAGCGCTGACCTTCGACGTGTTCGGTACCGTGGTGGACTGGCGCGGCAGCCTCATTCGCGAGGGGCAGGCGCTGGCCCAGGCCAAGGGGCTGGGCTCCGTGGACTGGGCCAAGTTCGCCGACAGCTGGCGCGGCCTCTACCAGCCCCAGCTCGAGCGGGTGCGCAGCGGAGCCGTGCCGTGGACGAAGCTCGACGACCTGCACCGCGAGAGCCTGGTACGGCTGCTCGGCGACTTCGGGATCACGGGGCTGACGGAGGCCGAGATCGATCACCTGAACCGCGCCTGGCATCGCCTCGATCCCTGGCCCGACACCGTAGCCGGGCTCACGCGGCTCAAGCGCCGCTTCATCCTCGCCACGCTCTCCAACGGCAACGTCGCGCTCATCGTGAACATGGCCCGCCACGCCGGCCTGCCCTGGGATGCCGTGCTCGGCGCCGAGGTGGCTCGCCACTACAAGCCCCAGCCCGCAGCGTACCTGGTCACCGCCGAGATGCTCGGCCTCAAGCCCGAGCAGTGCCTCATGGTGGCCGCCCACAACAATGACCTCGGAGCGGCCAGCGCCCTGGGCTTCCGCACCGCCTTCGTCCACCGTCGCACCGAGCACGGGCCGGGCCAGGCGACGAATCTGCGCCCCGAGCGCGCGTGGGACGTCGTCGCCGACGACTTCCTCGACCTGGCCGCCAAGCTCGGCGCCTGAGGGCGCCATGGCCGAGGCCGCGCCACGCGCCCGCAAGATTCCCCACGTCGAGATCGTCCACGGCGAGCGCCGGGAGGACGAGTACTTCTGGCTGCGCGAGAAAGCGGATCCCGAGGTGCGGGCGTACCTGGAATCCGAGAACGCCCACACCGAGCAGGTGATGAAGCCGACCGAGCCGCTCCAGGAGGCGCTCTACCGGGAGATGCTGGCGCGGATCAAGGAGGACGACACCAGCGTGCCCTATCGCTTCGGCGATTGGCTTTACTACTCGCGTACGGAGAAGGGCAAGCAGTACCCCATCCACTGCCGCAAGCGGAACCGACCTGACGCCCCCGAGGAGGTGACGCTCGACCTCAACGCGCTGGCCGAGGGGCATGCCTTCTGCGCCCTGGGCGTCTACGCGGTCAGCGACGACGGTCGCCGCCTGGCCTACACCGTCGACTTCACGGGATTCCGCGACTACGCGCTCTACGTGAAGAACCTGGAGACCGGGTTCATCGAGGCCGACTACGTGGACAAGGTGGCCTCGGTCGCGTGGTCCGCCGACCCCTCGATCCTCTTCTACGTCAGCGAGGATGCGGCCAAGCGGCCCTATCGGCTGTGGCGCCACCGGCTCGGCACTCCCGCTGCAGACGACGTGCTCGTCGCCGAGGAAGCTGATCCGCTGTTCCGGCTGCACGTCTGGCGTTCGCGCAGCCGGGCCTTCCTCTTCGTCCTGTCCGGGAGCTTCACGACCACCGAAGTCCGCTGCCTGGGTGCCGGCGATCCCCACGGGGCCTGGCGTCTGCTCCTGGCGCGGGAGAAGGGCCACGAGTACTACGTCGACCACGGCGGCGAGCTCTTCTACATCCGGAGCAACGGTGGCGGGCGCCCCAACTTCCGCCTGGTCAGTGCGCCCGTGGACGATCCGAGCCCCGAGCGCTGGGTCGAGCTGCTCCCGCACCGCGAGGACGTCATGCTGGACGACGTGGATGTCTTCGCCGGGCACTATGTGGTTCACGAGCGGGAGGACGGACTGACCCGGCTCCGGGTGACCGATCGGGCCTCGGGCGGCTTCCACCACGTCGCCTTTCCCGAGCCGGCGTACGACATCGACACCGAGCCGAATCCGGAGTTCACGGTGGCGTTCTACCGGTTCCGCTACCAGTCTTTCGTCACGCCGGCCTCTGTGTTCGACTACGACGTGGCCGCGCGCCAGCTCACCCTCCGCAAGCGCACCGAGGTGCTGGGCGGCTACGACCCGACGCAATACCGGTCGGAGCGTCTGCACGCCAGCGCCCCCGACGGCACCCGCGTGCCGATCTCGCTCGTGTATCGCCTGCCTCCCCCCGACGGGCCACGCCCCGTGCTGCTGGCCGGCTACGGCGCCTATGGCATCTCGTTCCCGGTGACGTTCGCCTCCTCCCGCCTGAGCCTGCTCGACCGTGGCGCCGTCTATGCCGTGGCTCACGTGCGGGGGGGTGGGGAGCTGGGCAAGGCCTGGCACGAGAACGGCCGCATGCGCCTGAAGCCCAACACCTTCACCGACTTCATCGCCGCCGCCGAGTTCCTGATCGCCCGCGGCTACACGGCGCCCGACCGGCTGGTGATCGAGGGGGGCAGCGCGGGGGGCTTGCTGGTCGGGGCCGTCCTCAACATGCGCCCGGAGCTGTTCCGGGCCGCAATTCTCCGGGTGCCCTTCGTGGACGTGGTCAGCACCATGCTCGACGCCTCGCTGCCGCTCACGGTCGGCGAGTACGAGGAGTGGGGCGACCCGCGGGTCCGCGAGGACTATGACCGGATGAAGGCGTACTGCCCTTACACGAACGTGCGGGCCCAGCGCTATCCGGCGATGCTGATCCGGACCTCGCTGAACGACAGCCAGGTGATGTACTGGGAGCCCGCCAAGTACGTGGCCCGACTGCGCACCTGCGCGAACGGCGACCACCCGCTGCTCTTCAAGATCAACCTGGGCGCCGGCCACGGGGGACCCTCGGGACGGTACGACTTCCTGCGCGAGATCGCGTTCGATTACGCCTTCACGCTGACCGAGCTGGGGCCGGCGAATTGAGACTCGCTGCAGGGAAGACGTTCCAGGCCAACTGGACTAACGTACCGGGCGCTTAGCTCTTGCCTCGCCCGGCGCGCCGCTGGCGCACGGCCTCGGCCAGCTCGCGCAGCACGGGGACGGTCATCTCCCAGCTCATGCAGGCGTCGGTGACGGACTGGCCGTAGACGAGCCGGGCGCCCTCGACCAGATTCTGGCGTCCCTCGACGAGGAAGCTCTCCATCATGATGCCGACGATGCCCATCTCGCCCTGGGCGATCTGGGCGGCGATGTCCCGGGCCACCAGGGGCTGCCGCCGGTGATCCTTCTCGCTGTTGCCATGGCTGGTGTCGATCATGAGCCGCGCCGGCAGGCCGGCGTCCCGCAGCGCGGTGAGCGTCTTCTGGACGCTGAGGGTGTCGTAATTGGGGCCGGCCTGCCCGCCGCGCAGGATGACGTGGCAGTCGGCATTGCCCCGGGTGGAGACGATGCCGGCCAGCCCCTGCTCGGTGACGCCGATGAAGCGATGGGGATGCGCCGCCGACCGGACGGCGTCGATGGCGATCTGCACGCCGCCGTCGGTGCCGTTCTTGAAGCCGACCGGCATCGACATGCCGGAGGCCAGCTCGCGGTGAACCTGGCTCTCCGTGGTGCGGGCGCCGATGGCGCCCCAGGCCACGAGGTCGGAGATGAACTGGGGCGTGATCGGGTCGAGGAACTCGCAGCCGGTCGGCACGCCCAGGTGCACCAGGTCCAGCAGCAGCTGGCGCCCCAGCCGCAGCCCTTCGTTGATGGCGAAGCTGCCGTCCAGGTGGGGGTCGTTGATCAGCCCCTTCCAGCCCACGGTGGTGCGCGGCTTCTCGAAGTACACGCGCATGACGATCTTCAGATCGGCGGCCAGCTCGTCGGCGACGGCGCGCAGGCGCGCGGCGTAGTCGCGGCCGGCGGCGGGATCGTGGATGGAGCAGGGGCCCACGATCACCACGAGCCGATCGTCGTCCCCGCGCAGAATGGCCGCCACTTCCTCGCGCGCCCGGGTCACGAGCTGCGAGCCGGCGTCGTCCAGGGGCAGCTCCTCGAGCAGGATGGCCGGCGGCAGCAGCGGCCGGATGCTTTCCACGCGGAGGTCCCGGGTCCGAATTGGCATGGGGGGGATTATAAACCCCAGAAGACCGGCTCCGGGATCAGGCGCACACCGAAGCGCTCGGCCACCGCCGCCTGCACCCGCCGGGCGAAGCGCGCGACGTCACGGGCCTGGGCCCCCTCGTGGGCCACGATGGCCAGCGCGTGGCGCGTGGACAGGCCCACCGGTCCGTCCCGCAGCCCCCGCATGAAGCCGGCGCGCTCGACCAGCCAGCCGGCGGCGAGCTTGACGCGGCCGTCGGGCTGGGGCCACTGCGGCATGGCCGCGTCGCCGACCAGCGCCTGCACCTTCGCGGCCACGGCCCCCGTCACGACGGGGTTCGTGAAGAAGGAGCCGCAGGAGCGACGGTTCTCGTCGTCGGGCTCGATCACCATCGACTTGGAGCGCCGGATGGCGAGCACGCTGGCCCGCACGTCGGCCAGCGACGGACTGCCGGGGCCGCGGGCGCCGAGGTGGCGCTCGAGCTCGGCATAACGCACGGTCGGCGCGCCGCCGGGGCGCAGCCGGTACTGCACGGCCAGCACCACCCAGCGCTCGGGCTCCCCGCTCTTGAAGACGCTGTCGCGGTACGTGAAGCGACAGTCGGGATTGGACAGGGTGACCACCTTGCCGTCGCGGGTGTCGAGAGCCCGCACGTGGATGAGGGACTCGCTGATTTCCTGGCCGTAGGCCCCGACGTTCTGGATCGGTGTGGCGCCGACCGAGCCGGGGATCCCGCTGAGGCATTCGAGCCCGGCCCAGCCGCGCTCGACGGCGCGGCCGACCAGCGCGTCCCAGGGCTCGCCGGCCGCCGCCGTCACCACGACGTGGGGACCACGCCGGCGCGTGGTCACGCCGCGCAGGCCGATGCGCACGACCAGCGCCTCGACGCCCTCGTCGGCGATGAGCAGGTTCGAGCCTCCGCCGATGACGCGCATGGCCAGGCCGCGACGCCGGGCCCAGGCCCGCGCCGCTCGCACGGTCGTCTCGTCACGGGCTTCCACGAAATACCGGGCGGGCCCGCCGACCCCCAGCGTGCAGTACGGCGCCAGCGGCACCTGCTCACGGGGCCGCAGCCTCACGGCACCAGCACCTCCTCGCGCCACCCGGCGGCGGTGCGCGCGTAGAGGTGCCGGGCGTGGAGGCGGTCGAGGGAGCCGTGCCACACCTCGATGTGAAAGGGAACGAGGTACACGCCGCGCAGCAGCGGCGGGCGTGGGACCGCGTCCGGCGTGGGGTGCTCGCGGCGCAGGGCCTCGATCCCGGCCAGGAAGGTCTCGCGTGAGGCCACCCGGCTGCTCTGCCCCTGCACCCGCTCGTAGTAGAGATCGAGCAATCGCGACTCGTGGACCTTGTCTCGCCAGTAGCGCTCCACGAGCGCCTCGGGCATGGGGGCCAGGCCGCCGCGGACCCGGTACTGCCGGCGGATCGTCGTCCACAGCAGGAGGCACTCGTAACGTCCGCTCCGGAGCGGCTCCCACTTGGGACTCGTCGCGCTGATGAGGAGGCCGAGCCCGTCAGGCCCGATGTCGCGCAGGACGAGGGGGCGCACGCCGGGCCCGCCCTGCCCTCCCGAGGTGGCCAGCACGCACACGTCCGTGAGGGGATCGGCCGCCGCGCGCGCGCGTTCGCGCTCGCTGGTGATCTCGGCGATCGGGTCGGCAGCCACCGGTTCGAGCATATACAATCCAGACCGTGACCGACAGCATTGTCCCCGGGGCGGGTGCGGGATCGGGCGGGCCCGACGCCGTGATTGCGACCGTGCGCGGCTGGATCGCGGCGGCCCGGCGCATCGTCGCGCTCACCGGGGCCGGCGTCTCCACGGACTCCGGGATCCCGGACTTCCGCGGCCCCCAGGGCCTCTGGACGAAGAACCCGGAGGCCGAGAAGATGGCGACGTACCAGCACTACGTGGCGGATCCCGAGGTCCGCAAGCGGGCCTGGCAGAATCGCCTGGAGTCGCCGGCGTGGGCGGCCGAGCCCAATCCCGGCCACCATGCCCTCGTGGCGCTGGAGCGGCGCGGCCAGCTCGACACGCTCATCACCCAGAACATCGACGGCCTGCATCAGCGGGCGGGGTCCTCGCCCGCGGTGGTTGTCGAGATCCACGGCACCATGCGCGCGGTGGTGTGTCTCACCTGCGGCGAGCAGGCGCCGACCGAGCGGGCCCTGGCTCGCGTCCGGGCCGGCGAGGCAGACCCACCCTGTCGCTCGTGCGGGGGCATCCTCAAGACGGCCACCGTCTCGTTCGGTCAGCCCCTGGTTCCCGGAGACCTGGCGCGGGCCCAGGCGGCGGCCCGGCGCTGCGACCTGATGCTGGCGGTGGGCACGAAGCTGTCGGTCTGGCCCATCGCGGGCGTCGTGCCGGTGGCCAAGGAGAGCGGGGCCCGCGTGGTGATCGTGAACGCGGAGCCCACCGAGATGGATCAGCTCGCCGACGCCGTGCTGACCGGCTCGATCAGCGAGGTGCTACCGCGCCTGATCTAAGGACCGCCCTGCCCGGAGGTGGCGTATGCGCGTCCGTCCCGGCCTCCTGCTCGCCTCAGTCCTGGGATTCGCCGTGCCTCTCATCGCTCCCACCGCCGGTGCTCAGCCTGCAGAGAAGGTGTATCGAGTAGGGCTCCTCGGGCCGAGCAGCGCTTCGGCAGCCCAGCATCTCCTCCAGCCCTTCCGGCAAGGACTCCACGACCTGGGCTGGGTCGAGGGCCGAAACATCGTCATCGAGTATCGCTGGGCGGAGGGGAGAGTGGAACGGCTCACCGACCTGGCGAGAGAACTCGCTCGGCTCAATGTCGACGTCATCGTGAGTCCGGGCATGCCGGGGCCGCTGGCGGCCAAGCATGTCGCGCCGACGACCCCAATCGTGATGGTCGCCACCGATGATCCGGTGGCGAGTGGGCTCGCGACCAGCCTGGCTCGACCGGGCGGGAACGTTACGGGTCTGAGTCTCATGGCCCCTGAATTGGCCGGCAAGCAGCTTCAGCTCCTCAAACAGGTGGTGCCAAGGCTGATGCGCGTCGGCATTCTCTGGAATCCGCACAGCCTCTATCCCCGGCTCGTGGTCAGGCAAGCTCGGATGGTGGCCACAGCCATGGGGATAGAGCTGGACAGTCTCGAGGTGCGAGGGCCCGAGGATTTCGAGCGGGCCTTCGAAGCCGCCCTGCTGAAGCCGGTTGGCGCTCTCATCACGGTCGAAGACCCTCTGACCGTGAGGCGCCGAGCGTGGATCCTAGACTTTGCGGCTCGGAGCCGGCTCCCGGCCATCTACGGATTCCGGGAGTTTGTGGATGCCGGTGGGCTCATGATGTACGGGGCCGACCTGCCGGTGCTGTTCCGGCGCTCGGCCGCCTACGTTGACCAGATTCTGAAGGGCGTGAATCCCGCCAACCTCCCGATCGAGCAGCCAACCAAGTTCGAGCTGGTGGTCAATCTCAAGACCGCCAGAGCCCTTGGGCTCACGATCCCACCGTCTGTGCTGGTCCGGGCTGACCAGGTGATCGAGTAGGTGGCCCGGCGGTCGCCCCGCTTTAGCTTGGAGGGGGGCACGAGGCGCGCCCCCCTCCAAGCGAAGAATAAGTAATCGGGGGCTTCTCTACCCGACGTGCTGGCGCAGGAACTCGATCGTGCGCTGGCGGGCCAGCTTGGCGCTCGGCTCGTGATAGCTGGCGCGCTGCTCGCAGTTGAAGCCGTGACCGGCGGTGGGATAGATGTGCATGGGCACCTTGGGCTGGGCGGCCTTGATCTTCTCCCAGTGCTCCTTGGGGATCGAGGCGTCGGTCTCGCCGAAGTGCAGCAGGATCGGGCAGCGCGGCCGCTCGGTGGCGAAGTCGGCGACGGCGCCGCCATAGTAGCCGACCGCGGCGCTGAATCCGTCGAGGCGGGTGGCCGACAGCCAGGCGACCGAGCCGCCCATGCAGTAGCCGATCACCGCGAGCTTGAGCTTGTCCTTCTGCAGCGCCTGGACGGCGGCGCGGACGTCCATGATCATGGTGTCCCAGCCGATCTTGCCGCGGATCTCACGACCCCGGACGATGTCCGCCTGCTCGTAGCCGAGCTGGATGTTGGGCTCCACGCGATCGAAGAGCGCGGGGGCCAGCGCGACGTAGCCGTCGGCGGCGTAACCGTCGCACACGCCCCGGATGTGCGAGTTCACACCGAAGATCTCCTGGATGATGACGATGCCGCCGCGGGGCTGACCCGCGGGGTTCGCGCGGTAGCCACCGAGCTTGTGGCCGTCTTCCGCCTGCAGCGTCACGTTTTGACCCATGCGTATTTCTCCTTTCGTGGTGTGTGTCCTGATCGCCGGGCGGCCGCTCGCCGCCGCGGCTGTTCCCCTCAGCTCAGCACGGCGGTCCGGTGGCGCTCGATGAGTTCGAAGTCGATGCGGGCGCCCAGGCCGGGGCCGCCGGGGGCCCGGACGAGCCCGCGCCGGTCTACCTCGATGTCCTCGGCCAGGCCGTACTTTTGCGCCCCGGCCGGCAGGAGCACCTCGAAGAACTCGCAGTTGCGGATGGCCATGGTCACGTGGAGGTTGGCCACGTTGTTCAGGGAGTTGCCACCGTGGTGGATCTCGAAGTTCATGTGGAAGGCCTCGGCCAGGTGCGCGGTCTTCACCAGCGCCGTGATGCCCCCCTTCACGGCCACGTCGCCGCGCAGGTAATCGGTGGCCTGTTGCACGAGCCAGGGCGCGTAGGCGGTGATGCCGCCCGGCGCGTATTCGGTGGCCAGGATCGGGATCGCCAGGTGCTGCTTGAGCTTCACGTAATTCAGGATGTCGTCGTCGGCCAGTGGGTCTTCGTACCAGTGAAACCCCAGCCCCTCGACGGCGCGGCCCACACGCAGGGCCTCCGGGTACTGGTAGGCCCAGGTGGAGTCGAGCATCAGCGTGTAGCCGTCGCCCACGGCCCGCCGGACGGCCTGGCAGACCTCGATGTCGACGGCGGGGTCGGTCGGGGGATGAATCTTGTAGGCGGTCCAGCCCTCGGCTTTGAAACGGGCGGCCTCGGCCGCGTACTCCTGGGCGGTGGCCAGCACGGCGCTGCTGGCGTAGGCCGGGATCGTCTCGCGGTAGGAGCCGAGCAGGCGATGGATCGGAAGCCCCGCGATCTTGCCGCCCAGGTCCCACAGCGCGACGTCCACCGCGCCGATGGCCCGGATGGTCGTGGCGCGATTGCGCTGCCACAGCGCCTGCCAGAGCCGCTCGCGGTCGAGCGGGTCCTGGCCCACGACCACGGGCTTGAGGTAACGGATCAGGGAGGCCGCGTCGAGATCGGCGCCCCGCATGGCCGAGCCCAGGAAGGCGTGGCCTTCGGCTCCGCCGTCGGTGCGCACCCGCACCAGGCCGAGCTGGCTGCGGCCCCCGAAGCGTCCGGTGTGGCGGCCGTATTGCGTGGGAGGGATCCCCTCCCACGCAAACAGCGTGACGTCGAGATCGGTGATCTTCAGAGCTACTTGGCCTTGGCTGCCCAGTCCGGGTGGTATTCGATGCCCACCGTCTTCATCTCGTGCATCTTCTCGCCCCAGAGGCCCCGCTGCTTGTCGCGGCCGCGGCGGTCGGTGATCTTGTCCCACTCGACCACCGCGCTGTCGAGCGCCTCCTTGGGTGACTTGCGCTTGGCCAGGGCCTCGGTGATCTCGAACGACAGCTTGCGCGTGTACTCGTTGGCCCCGGGCAGGATCGGATCGGGTACCACATGCGGGAAACTGATCTCGATGGCCTTGAGGTACTCGTCGGCCCCCGGGAAGGACTTCTTGAACTTGTCCGAGCGCAGGTGCGAGATGCGCCAGGGGTCCATGATGGTCTTGGGGTCCATGACGATCTTGAGGCTCTGATCAGGGTGCGAGAGGAGCTCCAGCACCTTCAGCGTCGCCTCTTTCTTCTGCGAGTAGATCGACACGCCCATCGCGCGGCCCGGCGTCAGCGACGGCCGATGGATGATCTTGCCATCGATCTCGGCGCCAGGGACGATGCCGAAGCCGGCTTTGCCGATGATGAGGGACTCGGCGGGGTTGCCCACGCGCTTGCCCGTGCTCGTCCACGAGTAGAGCATCGGCACCTCACCCTTGATCAGCATGGTCTTCGGCTCCTCCGACTCGAAGAGGAGCACGCCGGGCGGGTAGTAGGGCATGGTCTTGACCATCTCTTCGAGGGCCCGGAGGCCGGCCGCCTGGTTGACGAGCGGCTTCATGTTGGCGTCGAAGTAGTTGCCGCCGTACGAGAAGAACCGGGCCCGCCACCAGTGGTACGAATAGCCGCTGCCGCTCGGCTTGTAAGAGGCACCGGCCCCGAAGAGCTTCTGGTCGGAGCCGTCCCAGCCCCAGCCGTGGAAGAACTCGGCAGCGTTGTCCCACTGCTTCCACGTCTTGGGCGCGGCCAGGTCGTAGCCGTACTTGGCCTTGAACTTCGACTTGTTCTGGGGCCGATCGAAGGCGACCTTATTCCAGAACATGATGTGGATGTCGCCGTCGTACGGAATGCTGACGAGCCTGGCATTGTGTCGGAGCATCAGCTTCTTGTAGACATCAGGAATGTCGTCGAGGTCGAAGTCGAGCTTCAGCTTCTGAATCCACGGCTCCAGGGGCTCGAGGTGACGACCATAGTCGGGCATGCTCGAAGGCAGGAACATCACCAGGTCCCACGGGCTCTTGCCGCTGTTGAACTCCAGCAGTGTCTTGGCCACGAAGGCGTCGAGCGGGATCACTTCTGTCTCGATCTTGATGCCGAGCTTGTCATAGATGTCCTTCTCTACGAGGCTCAGCGAGTACTTGACATACTCGGCGTTGACGATGGCCCGGATGGTGGTGCCCTCGTAGGGGCGCTTGGCCTGCGCGGGGGCCTCGCGGATCGCGAAGGCGCCGAGCGCCACGAGACCACCGATGCCGAGGGCGATGAGAGGACGCGCGAACCGCTTCATAGAAGCCTCCTGAGCCTCAGCCCTTGGTGCCGCCGAGCGCGAGGCCCTTCACGAGGTAGCGCTGCAGGAGGAACGCGACGGCAAACGCAGGCAAGACACCCAGCACGACGGAGGCCGAGGCCTCGCCGTAGAAGGTGTCGGTGCCGCCGCTGGTAAAGGTGGTCACCAGCACCATCATAGTCTTGGTCTCGATGCCGGTGAGGACAACGGCGAAAAGGAACTCGTTCCAGGTGGCGATGAACGAGAACAGGGCCACTACCGCCATGCCCGGGGCGATGATCGGCATCACGACTTTCACGAGCGCCTTGAGACGCGAACAGCCATCGATGAGCGCGGCCTCCTCGATCTCCACGGGAAAGTCGCGGAGGAAGCCGACCAGCAGCCAGACGGCGAACGGGATGTAGACAACGGTGTAGACGATGACGAGCCCGATGTAGGAGTTGGTGAGCCCGAGTGCCTTGTACATGATGTAGAGCGGAATGATGAGGGCGATCGCCGGCAGCATACGCAGCACCAGCAGCAGTACGCTGAGGAAGCCTCCCCCGAACCGCCAGCGGGCGATGCTGTAGGCGGTGGGCAGGCTGACGGCCAGGGCGGCGAACATGCTGAGCGTGGAGATGGCGAGACTGTTGGAGAAGTAGCGGAGCCCGCTCGAGTGCGTGAAGAGCCGAGTGTAGTGGGCCAGCGACGGCTCGGCCGGGATCCAGACCGGCGGGTGGGCGAAGAAGTCCTCGTTGCCCTTGAGGGAGGTGGTGACGATCCAGAAGAAGGGGCCGAGGAAGAACATCAGGGCCGCGGCCAGCCCGAGATACGTGAGGGCCTGGGCGAGCCAGCTCCGCACGCGATAAGCACTCACCCGTCGCGACGCTACGCCCGCCCGCTCGGCCGTGATTACGCTCACGCCGCGCGCGCCTCCCGGCGGCGCTGGACCAGCATGAAGAGGAGCGTGAGGACGAGCACGCCGAAGACAATGAGGTACGACAGCGCCGAGGCGTAGCTCATTCGAAAGTCGTTGAAGCCCACGAGGTACGTGTTGAACGCGACGGTCTCGGTCGCCCCCCCGGGCCCGCCGAAGGTGAGAATGAAGATGAGCCCGAAGAGCTTGGTGAGGTCGATCATCCGGATCATCACCCCGACCGCCATCGTGAACTTGAGCAGCGGGAGCGTGATGTACCAGAAGCTCTGCCACGGTGTCGCCCCGTCGGCCTTGGCCGCCTGATAGAGCTCCTGGGGGATCGATTGCAGGCCGGCCAGCAACACCAGCATCATGAAGGGTGTGTTGTGCCAGACTTCGACCAGCACGACAGCCACCACCGAGATGAAGGGCGTCGCGAACCAGTCGAAGTAGACGTCGATGAGGCCGAGCTGCAGGCCGAGATTATTGATGGCCCCATACTTGACGCCGAACATCATGCGCCAGGCCATGGCCGCCATCACCGGCGACACCATCGGCGGGATGGCCAGCAGCGCGGTCATGATCGGGCGAGCCCGGATGGGGCGGTTGAGCATGAGCGCGAGACCGAGCCCGAGCAAGAGCTCGAGCGCCAGCGAAGGCGCGATGATGACCGCCGTGTTCCAGACCGATCCCCAGAAGCGCGCGTCGCGGAAGAGCGCCTCGGTGTAGTTGCCCAATCCGACGAACTCGTAGTCGGGTCCGACCGACAGGTCGAAGTTCTGCAGCGAGAGATAGAACGCATAGGCCAGCGGGAAGACGATGACCAGCGCGATGAGGAACAGGGACGGGGAGGCGAAGGCATAGGGCTCCCACTGCTTGCGCTTCAGGGCGATCGCGGAGCGAAACATCCGGCCCTCCCCTCGGCCTGTGTCTGATGGCGGCGACCCGCGCAGAATCTGCGCGTCCGATCGAGTCTTGTCAAGGGGCGTGAGCCGACCGCACCAGAGACTCGCGCCCGGTGAGCATG
>DATIAY010000042.1:0-10568 GCA_035457825.1 Candidatus Methylomirabilota bacterium | reverse complement strand
CCTTCGACGCCTTCAGCAGGCACGTCGGGGAGCCATCGAAGGATCGAGCCCGCGAGGGCGCGCCAGACCGCAAGGAAGCCTCGGGGTGCGAGGAGATTCTTACCAAACAAAGCCATCCTGAGATGAGCCTGACAACACTGGCTGAGCGTGAAGCGCTCGATGACTCATGATTTTTCGAAACAAAGCCATGCAGAATGGCAGGGTGGCCGACGCCGACCACCGACCACTCCGGTGGCGGCCAGGACGCCGAGGGCGATGGGTAATTCGAAGGAAGCGCCTTTCTTGCGGAGGGCCGGGGCCAGATTGACGGTGATGCGGTCGGACGGGAAGGCAAACCCGGCATTGCGGATGGCCGTGCGCACCCGTTCGCGGCTCTCACGCACGGCCGAATCCGGAAGCCCCACGGTGGTAAAGGACGGCAGCCCACCAGTGACATCGACCTCGACCCGGACGAGCACGGCCTCGACGCCAACGAGCGCGGCGGAGAGCACTCGCGCCAGCACGGTCTCGATTCTTGGCGGGCTCGCGGAGGCGGTCAATGGCGAGAATCCAATACGGTCCGGGGGCCCGCCCGGGGACGGTTCAACTGTGGCCCACTCGATGATAGAGTCCTCAAATGCCCCAGCTGCGCACCACCGAGGGGCCAGAGCCCGGCCGCGGGATACGGCAGGTCATCCTGGTCGTCGACGACGATCCGGGACTGCGCGAGTCGTTCCGCCTGATCCTGGAGGAGCAGTACGAGGTCATCGATGCCCCCGACGGCCCGACCGCGCTCGGGATCCTTCGCTCGAGCCAGATCGATCTGGTGCTCCTCGATATCCGCCTGCCGGACATGGACGGCATCGAGGTGCTGGAGCGCATCAAGGCAATCGACGAGGGAGTCGAGGTCATCCTCGTCACGGCCGTCAAGACCGTGCGGACGGCGGTGGCCGCCATGAAGCTCGGGGCCTTCGATTACCTCACCAAGCCCTTCGAGGAGGATGAGCTCCTGTCGGTTATCCGCCGGGCGCTGGAACGGCGTTCGCTGGAGCGGGAGGTTGTCTTCCTGCGCTCCGAGCTGGCCCGCCGGCACGACTTCGACGACCTGGTGGGGCAGCATCCAGAGATGCAGAAGCTCTACCGTCTCATCGCCCAGGTGGCCCGGACGACGACCACCGTGCTCATCACCGGTGAGAGCGGCACGGGCAAGGAGCTGATCGCCCGGGCCATCCATCGCCAGGGACCTCGGCATGACAGGGCCTTCGTGCCGGTCAGTCCGGCCGCGCTCGCGGACAGCCTGGTGGAGTCCGAGCTCTTCGGCCACGAGCGGGGGGCGTTCACCGGCGCCTTTCAACGCAAGATGGGCCGGTTCGAGATGGCCCACAGCGGCACGCTCTTCCTCGATGAGGTTAGCCTGATCCGGCCCGAGCTGCAGGCCAAGTTGCTTCGTGTGCTGCAGGAGCGGGAGTTCGAGCGGGTGGGGGGCACCCGCGCGATCCGGTTCGACGCGCGGATCATCGCCGCCACCAACGTCGATCTCAAGCAGGCCGTCGTGGATGGTCGATTCCGGGAGGACCTCTACTACCGTCTGCACGTGGTACCCATCTCCGTCCCTCCGCTCCGGGAGCGGCGAGAGGACATTCCTCTCCTCGCCCAGCACTTCATCCGGCAGTACAGCCAGCAGTTCAACCGGCGTATCGATGGGTTGTCGCCCGAGGCGCTGGCGGTGCTCCAGGAGTACCGGTGGCCGGGAAATGTGCGCGAGCTCCTGAACGTCGTCGAGCGCCTGGTAGGCCTGGCCGAGGGGCCACTGATCGGCCTCAGTGACCTGCCGCTGGACTTGCTTGTCCCCGACCAGCACGTGCGCGCGCGGGGGTCGGGGTTCTCCCTGGTCGAGGCGACCGAGGAGTTCGAGCGGCAAATTGTGCTGCGCATGCTCGAGCGTGTCCGATGGAACGTGAGCGAGGCGGCCCGTCTGCTCGGCCTCCACCGTAACTCGCTGAAGGCCAGACTCGCCCGCTGGCGCCTGCGTCGCCCGGAGGGGCTTGCGTAGCGGTCAGGTCCTGGCCAAGGTTGGCCCCCCGCGGTGCACAGGTGAGAAGTGCTTGGTGGGGCAGGAAGTTGGATTACGTTCTCGATGGATGTGTC
This sequence comes from Candidatus Methylomirabilota bacterium, assembly GCA_035457825.1. GTDB lineage: Bacteria > Methylomirabilota > Methylomirabilia > Rokubacteriales > CSP1-6 > 40CM-4-69-5. Next base: position 8,441 of record DATIAY010000042.1, on the reverse strand, counting down.
CCCCGGGAGTGGACCGCGACGGGTCAGCCCGGGCGTGTCTATCGATTGGGACCCTGCGCTAACCTCGCGAAACGGTGCCGTTCTTCGAAGGCCATGACGATCTCAGGTTTGGCCGGGGTGTTGCTGTGTAAACTCCCGCTTTCGGAGCGGGCTCTCACGGGGAGAGTCCCCACTTCCGAAACAGGAGGAGAGCGTCATGGCCAAGTTCGGGGCGGCACTTCTCGTTCTCGCGTCGTTCCTGCTCGCAGCTCCGGTCATCGAGTCTTCGAGCTCCACGCAGTTCTTCCAGGCGATCGGCACCGCCGACAGTGGTGGGGACTAGCTCGTTCCTATCGGCGTAGCGCCCTCGGGAGCGGCTTGATCAGATCTCGTCGGTTGGCCGAACGGGAGGCGGGTCTTGCTGACCTGCCTCTCGTCGGTCTCCTCCTGGTCCTTGTCCTGTCGGCTGCGGTGCCAGCCGTAGCGGCTTCCGATGACCACCCGGCGGGGCCCGGCGCGCCGACCGTCTATCGGCGGCCGCTTGGGCATGACCCCGCTACCCTGGATCCAGCCCGTATCAAAGACATCTACAGCCGCTCCGTCTCCCAACAGATCTTCGATGGTCTTGTTCAGTTCGACCGGACCCTCAATATCGTCCCGGCTCTCGCCGAGTTCTGGAAGGCCTCGCGCGACGGGCTTACGTGGACCTTCGTGCTTCGCAAGGGAGCAAAGTTTCACCACGGGCGCGAAGTCACCGCCGACGACGTGGTCTTTTCTCTCACGCGTCTCCTCGACCCCAGGATCAAGTCGGGAGCAGGCGACCTGTTTCTCGGCATCACGGGGGCCCAGGAGTTCCGGGCAGGCCGGGCCAGCTACGTCGCCGGCCTGACGGCCGTTGACCGCCACACGGTCCGGGTCTCCCTGAGTGAGGCGCTGACGCCGTTCGTTTCGGCCCTGGCTGTCGGTCACGCCAAGATCGTCCCCCGGGATCTCGTCGAGCGAGAGGGCGAGCGCTTCGGGACCCATCCGGTCGGAAGCGGGCCGTTCCGATTCGTTCGCTGGGAGCGTGGCCGGGCAATCGTGCTCGCCGCAAATCTCGATCATTTCGAGGGCCCCCCGCGTCTCTCGGAGGTTCTGTTCCGGATCTTTCCCGGAAACGACGCCGATGCCATGTACCAGGAATTCGAGCGCGGTAAGCTCGAGGATGCCCCTCCCCCGACGCGGGACTACGCGCGGGCCGTCGCCTCCAAGAGCCACGTGCATGTCAAGCGCCCGATGTTCAGCATCCGGTGGTATGGGTTGAACACCCGCGTGAAGCCACTCGACGACCGGCGCGTTCGCCAGGCGCTCATTCACGCGATCGATCGGGTCGCCCTGGTCCAGGACGTGTACGCCAGTCGCTATGTTCTGGCCCGTGGCGTCCTGCCGCCGGGGACTCAGGGATTCAACCCGACGTTGCAGGGGTATTCCTACGATCCTGGGAAGGCCCGGAAACTGCTCGCCGAGGCTGGCTATCCCGGCGGTCGGGGCCTGCGCCCGATCGCGATCTGGTCCAGTGTCAAGCGGCAGGAGATCGTTCAGCAGCACGAGGAGGTCGGAAAGTATTGGGCGGCCATCGGTGTCGCGTCGCGGATCGAATACGTCACCGACTGGCCGACGTTCGCCAGGTCGCTGGATGAGGGGAAGATGCCCGCCTTCCTGCACGGGTGGTACGCCGACGTGCCCGATCCCGACAACTTCCTCTTCAAGTTGTTCCATTCCCGCAGTCCCCAGAACTTCTTCGGGTACGCCAACCCCGCCGTCGACGAACTGCTCGTGCAAGCTCGCAGCGAGCGGGACATCATCCGGCGGATCGAGCTCTACCGGAAGGCCGAGGAGCTCGTGGTGGCCGACGTCCCGGTCATTCCGATCCTGCACCACACCTACGAGCGGCTCTTCCAGCCCTACGTGCGCAGCGTTGAGGTGAACGGGCTGGGGGATCCCTACATTCCCCTCCGCAAGATGTGGCTCGAGCGGGAGCGCTGAGATGGGCAGTCGGCTCGCCTTCCGTTCCCTGCGGGCGCGGTTGCTGGGCGCCACGGTGCTCCTCATCGCTCTGATGATGGGCGCGGTGACCGTGGTGGTCGAGGATCACCTGAGCGACGCGATCGTCGGCGAGTTCGCGCGGCGGGGCGAAGTCCTGGCCCGGAACCTAGCCGCCATGTCCCACGGGCCCCTGCTGCTCTACAACTTCACGGCCCTGGAGCAGAACGTGGCCGGGGTGGGCGGGGAGACGGACGTCGTCTATGCCATCGTGCTCGACGCCGAGGGCCGGGTCGCCGCCCACAGCCGTCGTCCGGAGCGGGTGGGGACGCCGCTCATCGGACCGATCCACGAGTCGGCGGCCCGCGCGGCGGAACCGTTGACTCAGGAGACGGTCACCGGCGATACCCGCGAGCCGATCTACGATTTTGCCATGCCGGTTTACGTCGGCTCCCAGAAGTGGGGAACGGTGCGAGTCGGGCTGTCGCGGCGGCGCATGGACGCCGAGATCCTCCGGACGCGTCTGCAGCTCCTGGCCCTCGCCGGCTTGACGGTCCTGCTGGGCGCCGGCGCCGCCGCGCTGCTGGCCAGGCGAATCGCGGGCCCGGTCCAGCAGCTCGAGGCCGGGGCCGCGGCGATTTCCCGCGGAGAGCTGAATCAGCGCATCCAACCCACGACGGCCGACGAGATCGGGCGCCTGGCCCTCGCCTTCAACCACATGGCGGATCAGCTCTTCCAGCAACGGGCGGCGCTGGAGGAGGTGCACGGCGAGCTCAAACGGCAATTCGAGGAGTTGGCCGATCTCAAGAGCTACACTGACAGCATCCTGAGCTCGGTGACGAGCGGCATCGTCACTGTCGACCTGGAGGGGCGGGTGGTCACGCTCAACCCGGCGGCCGAGTTGCTGACCGGGTATTTCGCCGGGGAGGCGATGGGACGTTACTGCACCGAGGTGTTCGCCACCACGCCCGAGCTGGGCGAGATCCTGATGGAGACCCTGGCCAGCCGCGCGCCCATCGTCAACGTGAGTCTCACGCTGCGCCGGCGGACGGGCGCAGCGCTGCCGGTAGAGGTCAGCGCGGCTCCGCTCAAGGGTGGTGACGGCAAAGATCTCGGTGGCGTCGGTGTGTTCCGTGACCTCACCGCCGTGCGGAACCTGGAAACTCAGCTCCGCCGCTCCGATCGCCTGGCCGCCCTGGGTACGCTGGCGGCCGGGCTGGCCCACGAGATCAAGACCCCGCTCACGTCGGTGCTGACCTTCACCCGCCACCTGGTACGCCGCTTCGACGATGAGTATTTCCGCGGGAGATTCCAGAGTGTAGTGCCGCGGGAGCTGGAACGGATCAACCGGATCGTCGAGCGGCTGCTGGAGCTGGCCCGGCCGGCCCGCCTGACGTTCTCGCTGGTGCGGCTGCCGGTCCTTCTCGATCGCGTGGTCGAGCTGCATGCCCACGAGCTGGAGACGCGCGGGGCCGTGGTGGTGCGGGAGTACGCTCGGGACGTGCCGCCGATCCAGGCCGACGAGGAGGCCCTCTACCAGGCCTTTGTCAACGTGGTGAGCAACGCCGTGGAGGCCATGGGGCCGGGAGGCCGGTTGACTCTCCGTCTGGGCTGGCACGACGGGACGGAGCTGCGGGCGGGGCGGTCCCGGCTCTTCAACCGCCGGGTGCGAATCGAAGTGAGCGACACCGGGATCGGGATCGCGCCTTCCGACGCCGAGCGGGTCTTCAACCCGTTCTTCACCACCCGGGATGGAGGCACCGGGCTCGGCTTGGCCCTGACCCACAAGATCGTGGACGACCACAGTGGAACCATCGACTTCCAGAGTCGGCCCGGCGCGGGGACGACGTTCCGCATCACCCTGCCCGTCGCGGCCGAGCCCGCAGCGGAGAGCGAGATCGATGCTGGCAAGCGGTGACATCACCCCCAGAGGAGCCTCGAGGCCGACTCATGTCAGAGACCGATCTACCACGCGGTAAGGAAACGATTCTCGTCGTCGAGGACGAGCTTCCGGTGCGGGAGCTCGTCGGCGACGTCCTCCGGCTTCAGGGCTACAAAGTGCTGACGGCCGAGGACGGCCCGTCGGCGCTGCAGATGGCAGACGCCCATGCGGGGCACATCGACCTGGTGGTCGTCGACATCGTCATCCCCGGCATGCACGTCAAGGAGCTGGTCGATCGGCTGACGGCGGCCCGCCCCGGTCTCAAGCTCCTCTACATCTCTGGCTTCACGGGGGATCTGGTAGGGCAGCAGGTCGGGATCGTCACCAATTTCCTGCAGAAGCCCTTCACGGTGGACGGGCTGGCCCGCAAGGTGCGTGAGGTGTTGGGCGCGGCGTGAGCGTCAGCGGTTCAGGGCCCGCCGGGCGAAGCCGAGCAGGCCCTGGGGGAGAAAGATCACCATCACGACGAAGACGATGCCGAGCGGGATGAGGTAGTACTCGGTCAGGAAGCGCGACAAGGCCTCGCGCATCAACAAAAAGAAGGCGGCGCCCGCGAACGGCCCGACCAGCGTGCCCATCCCGCCCATGACATTGAAGATCACGACCTCGCCCGAGACGACGAAGAAGACGAAGTCAGGCGCAGCAAATTTGTTCTGGATGGCGTAGAGCACGCCGGCCAGCCCCGCCACGAGCCCCGAGAGCATCACCGCGATGATCTTGTACCGTTCGACGTGGTAGCCGATGGCCCGGGTGCGCGGTTCGTTCTCGCGGATCGACTGTAAGACCATGCCGAACGGAGACTGGGTGACGCGCCGGATGACGAGATAGGCCGCCGTCACCACAGCCAGGACGAACCAGTGAAAGGTCACCGGGGTGAAGCGGGCCGACCACAGGCCGGGGATGGCAAGGGGCGGTTGGCTGAAGGTCAGGCCGTTTTCGCCGCCGGTCACCTCGGTCCAGGTGAAGATGATGACGTAGAAAATCTGTGAGAACACCAGCGTGGAGATCGCGAAGTAGATGTCGCGCAGGCGGGTGGCGAAGTAGGCCACGAACACGGCGATGGCGCCGGCCCCCACCAGGCCGTAGAGCACGGCCAGGCCCAGGCTCGGCGGCTTGACCATGAGCAGGGCCGCGGCCGCCCCATACATGCCCAGGCCGAAGAAGGCCGAATGCCCGAACGACACCATGCCGGTGTAGCCGATGAGGATGTCCGAGGACATCGCCAGCAACCCCCAGATCAGGATCTCGGTGACGAAGCGCTGCCAGAATGGGGGCAGCACGAGCGGGGCGAGAACGAGCACGACGAGCACGGCCGCGAAGCCCGCCCAGTACCGCGCGCGCGGGGTCATGGTAACGAGTGCCGCGAGCCCGGCTCGAACCGAAGGTGGCCTGGTTCAGGAGCGCGTGGATTCATTTCGGCGTGGGGACGAAGAGCCCGGTGGGCCGGAAGAGCATGGTCAGCACCAGGACGACGAACGACACGATCACGGCCTGGGCCGGGCTCACCACGATCGCGGCATAGGCCTCGACCAGACTGACGAAGATCGAGGCCAGGATCGAGCCGCCCAGGTTCCCCATGCCGCCCACCACGACCACGATGAACGCACGCAGGGTGAAGTCGAATCCCATGGTCTGGGTGACACCGGCGAAGGGTCCGAAGAGCACGCCGCTGGCCGCGGCCATGGCCGAGCCGATGGCGAACACAGCGGTGTGGACGAGCGGAACCGGGATGCCCATGGCCTGGGCCATGACCCGGTCCTGGGTCGTGGCCCGGATCCAGATCCCGTATTTGCCGTATTTGAGGAACAGCCAGAGAGCCGCGATGATGACGCCGGCCAGGAGCGCGGTGGCCACGCGGTACCACGGGTACTCGAGGTGGAAGAGCGTGAAGTGTCCGGGGACCGGCTCGGTGATGCGCCGCACGGAGGGGCCCCACTGCCACAGCGCGTATTTCTGGATCACGAGCGAGATGCCAAACGTGGCCAGGATTGTGGTCAGCGGGTCGCGCCCGATGAGGGGGCGCAGCGTGGTGATCTGGAGCAGGACGCCGAGCACGGCGATGGCGATCGCGGCGGCCAGCAACGCGAGCCAGAAGCTCCCGGTGACGCCCAGCACGGTGGCTCCCGTGAACGCCCCCAGCATCATCAGATCGCCGTGGGCGAAGTTGACGACGTCCATGATGCCGAAGATCAGCGTGAGCCCCGAGGCCACCATGGCCAGGACCATGCCGGTGACGAGGCCGTGGAGCGTTTGCACGATAAGCTGATCCATGGTCAGACCCCCAGGTACTCGTGGATGGCCGCCGGGTTGGCCCGGAGGTCGGCGGCCTGCCCGTGATGGCGGACCACGCCCTTCTCCATGATATAGACGCGGTCGGCGGCCTCGAGCGTGAGGGGCACGTTCTGTTCGACGAGGAGAATGGCCACCCCGTCGCGGTGCAGCGCGTGGACGATCTCGCGGATCTGCGAGACCATCCGCGGCATGAGCCCCTCGGTGGGCTCGTCGAGCAGGATGATCTTCGGCTCCAGGACCATCGCCCGGGCGATCGCCAGCATCTGCTGCTCTCCGCCGGAGAGGGTTCCCCCGGCCTGGTGCCGGCGTTCTCGGAGAATCGGGAACCGCGCGAAGACCCGCTCCAGCAACTCCTCCCGGCGTGCCGGCGCCAGCCCGGGACGGTCGAGCCCGGTGCGGAGGTTCTCGAGGACCGTCAGCAGCCGGAAGATCCTACGCTCCTCCGGCACCCAGGCGATCCCCAGCGCGGCCAGCTGGTGGGTAGGGACGGCGGCCAGATCCTGTCCGTCGAAGACGATCTGGCCGCCGGTACGACGGACCAGCCCCATGACGGCCTTGAGCGTGGTGGTCTTGCCCACCCCGTTGCGGCCGAGCAAACCGACGACCTCCCCGGCCCGGATCTCGATGGAGACGCCGTGAAGCACGTGCGACTTGCCGTAGTGAGCGTGGACGTCCCGGAGGGTGAGCATCAGGTCTTGAGGTAGACCTCCTGGACTTTGGGGTTGGCCTGGATTTCCGCCGGCGTGCCCTCGGCGAGCACCTCCCCGTAGTTCAGCACCGTCACGATGTGGGCCAGCCCCATCACCACTTCCATATCGTGCTCCACGATAAGGATCGTGAGGCCGCGAGCGATCCGGCGGATGAGCTCGACGGTGACGTGGGTCTCGGTCACGCTCATGCCCGCGGTGGGCTCGTCGAGGCAGAGCAGCCGGGGCTCGGTGGCCAGGGCGATGCCGATCTCGAGGTTGCGCTGCTCGCCGTGGGAGAGGTTGGCGGCCAGCTCGTCCTCCTTGCCGCTGAGGCCCACGTCGGCCAGGATGGCGCGGGCGCTGGCGATGATATCCCCATAGGAGCGGTGGTGGCGGAGCATGCTCCAGTTGTGGTGGCGGGACTGGGCGGCGATCCGGACGTTCTCGAGGACGGTGGCTCCGGGCAGGATGTTGGTGATCTGATAGGAGCGGGCAATCGCCTTGCGGGAAATCACATGGGGCGGCAGCCCGGCGATGTCCTCTCCCTGGAAGAGGATCCGGCCGCCCGTCGGCCGGAGCACTCCCGTCAGGCAGTTGAACAGCGTCGACTTGCCCGCGCCGTTGGGGCCGATGATTCCCCGGATCTGCCCGGTGGGCACGGCGAAGGACACTCGGTTGAGCGCGGCCAGGCCCCCGAAGTGGACGGTCAGCGCTTCGGTGCGGAGGAGAGGGGCGGCCATCCCGCCGTCACCGGCGGCGGCCGCCCCGGGTATCCGCTCTCCCGTCACGCTAGGCGAACTTGCACGCAGGCGGGACGATCGTCTTTTCCTTGGGGATGACCTGCACGATCTTGTGCTTGCCGCCCTGGATCGTGAAGATGAACTCGCGCAGGAAGGCCTGATGATCCTCCTTGCGCAGCGTCTTGTCGCCCTGGGGGAAGTCGTCGCCTTCCTTGACCTCCATGCCCTCGAGAGACTCGATGAGCTTCATCGTGTCCTGGCGGCCTCGGAAGCCCGACTTCTGGATGCCGAGCTTGATGAAGTTCACGGCCTCGAAGTTCGACTGCACGTATCGGTCCGGCAGCGGGCCGGAGGGATCGATCGCCTTGAGGGCGGCCACAGACTCTTCGAAGAACTTCTTGTGGTACGGCGTGTTGAGTGGCGCGTCGAGCACGGGCACGTACCGGTTGACGCCGACGAACCCCTCGATCTTCTGGCCGAGCGCGGGCAGGTGCGTGGACTCCGCGATCGCCCCGTCACCTGCGTACTTGGCCTTCTTGGTGAGCCCGAGATCGTAGACGGCGCTGGTGAAGTTGACGGCGTTGGCGCCGAAGAAGATGCCGAACAGGCCGTCGAAGTTCCCGGTGATTCGCGAGGCGAACGCCGCCATGTCGGCCGTGCCCAGCGGGATGCCGGTGGTCCCGGTCACCTCACCGCCGTTCTTCTTGATCTGCTCGATGTAGGCGTCCTTGGTCGATTGCCCCCACGCGTAATCCAGATACGCGATGTGCCACTTCT
>DATIAY010000041.1:0-21221 GCA_035457825.1 Candidatus Methylomirabilota bacterium | reverse complement strand
GGCAGCGCCGGGCGCACCCACGACGGGCCCAGCTCGCGGAGTGACGTCACTCCCATCAGCCCCATGGCCGTGCGGATCTCCGTCTCCATGAGCTCGAGCATCCGCACGAGACCGGCCTCGCCGCCGGCGGCCAGCGCCCAGCCCAGGAGCTTGCCGAGGCCGACCGCGCGGGCTCCCAGCGCGATCATCTTCACGACGTCGGTGCCCCGCTGCACCCCGCCGTCGGCCAGGACCTCGGCCCGCCCTCCGACGGCCGCGACGACCTCGGGCAGCACCTCCGCGCTGCCTTGCCCGTGGTCGAGCTGCCGCCCCCCGTGGTTGGACACGTAGACGACCTCGGCCCCATGCTCCACCGCGAGCCGGGCGTCCTCGGCCGTGGCGATGCCCTTGAGGATCAGGGGCAGGCCCATGCGCGCCTTCATCCACGCGACCTCCTCCCAGTCGAGCATCGCCTGGTAGCGAGGGTCGCCGAAGCCCTCGCGCACGGCGACGCGGCTCACGAGGTCGCGGTCCCGACGGCCATAGTAGTTGCGGTCCACGGTCACGCACAGGGCGCGGTAGCCGGCCGCGCGCGCCCGGTCCAGGATGTCTCCCACCCAACCGCGATCGCCGCGCACGTAGAGCTGAAAGATGAGCGGCTCGCGCACCGCCGCCGCGGTTTCCTCCAGGCCAGGCTTGGCAGCGGTGCTGACGAACGCCGTCGTCCCGCGGGCCACGGCAGCGCGGGCCACGGTCTTGGCGCCGTCGGGATGGGCGAGGCCCAGGAATGCGCCCACGGGAGCCAGAAACACGGGAATCGCCAGCCTCTGGCCGAGCAGCGTGGTGGTCGTGTCGATGGCCGACACGTCGATCAGCACGCGCTGGCGCAGCGCGAGCGCATCGAGGGCCTGGCGGTTGCGGAGCAGCGTCGTCTCGGAGTCCGAGCCACCGCTCAGGTGGTCCCACAGATCGGGTGACAGGCTCCGCCGCGCGGCGAGCACGATCTGCTGGAGCGTCGCGAACTCCGGCGGGCTCGTGGTTCTCGACGTGTCGATTCCCGGCGTGGCGGGTGTCGCGCGGCGTCTATCTCGGGCCGGCGGCTTCTCGCCGGCCGGGCGGCGCCTGTTCGCGGTGAGTCGAGCCGTCCTGGCCATCTCGTCCTCCCTCTCTCTGGTGGTATTTCAAATCTGAGCGGTGCGCCGATGAGACTACTCCTGCGACAGATCGGACGGCTCGGGATTCTCCTCCTCGTCGTCCGCGTCCTCGTGGACATGGCGATGCCGCACTCGCCGTGCGCCTTTCGCCTCGACCCCAGCACCTCGGTCGAAGCCGCCCGAGCGCCCCACCCGGCCGGCGCCGCCGCCGGACTGGCGCAGCCATCCCGGACTCAGGCGCGCGTTGTCACCGAGCCTATCGCTCAGCAGGGTGCCGCAGTGCGGTCAACGTCCCCGGGTCGAGCCTTCTTCCCCCGCATCGTCCACCTCTCAGAGTCGACAGGCTCGCCGCCAGCTTCTGACGACGACTAGCGCGCACCACCCTCGCGGGGGCCGTTGGGTCATGGCCAGACTGCCGGGAGGTGAGGTGTGCCGCACGATACACCGCTCATCGCAATGATCGTCGTCGGGCTGAGTCTCGCCTTTGTCCTGGGCGTGACCGCGCAGCGGGTGAAGATCTCGCCCCTGGTCGGCTATCTGCTGGCGGGGTGGCGGTAGGGCCGTTCACGCCCGGCTTCGTCGCCGACCAGGCGCTCGGGCAGGAGCTCGCCGAGCTGGGCGTCATTCTGCTGATGTTCGGCGTCGGCCCGCACTTCTCCCTCAAGGACCTGCTGTCAGTGCGGGCCATCGCCATCCCGGGCGCCATCGTGCAGATCGCCGTGGCGACCCTGTTAGGGCTCGGACTTGCCTGGACGCTCGGGTGGTCCCTTCCTGGCGGCCTCGTCTTCGGACTGGCGCTCTCCGTCGCGAGCACGGTGGTTCTCCTGCGCGCCTTCCAGAAGCAACGCCTCATCGAGACCGAGCGCGGGCGCATCGCCGTCGGCTGGCTCATCGTCGAGGACCTGGCGATGGTGCTGGCGCTCGTGTTGCTGCCGGCGCTGGGGGGCCTGCTCTCCTCGGCGAACGGGTCGGCCGGCCTGAAGCCGGCCTTGTTGATCGCGCTCGGGACCACGCTCGGCAAGGTGGCCGCCTTCATCGGGCTCATGCTGATCGTCGGTCGCCGCTTCATCCCCTGGCTGCTGTATCACGTGGCCGGCAGCGGATCGCGAGAACTGTTCCGGCTGGCCGTCCTGACCATCGCGCTCGGCGTAGCCTTCGCGGCGGCCCGGCTCTTCGACGTGTCGTTCGCCCTGGGCGCGTTCTTCGCCGGCATGGTGCTCAGCGAGTCCGAGCTGAGCCACGAGGCGGCCGTGGAGTCGCTGCCCCTGCGCGACGCCTTTGCCGTGCCGTTCTTCGTGTCGGTCGGGATGCTCTTCGACCCCATGACCCTGCTGCGGGATCCCCTCCCCGTCATCGGCGCTGTTCTCATCATCACGCTGGGGAAATCACTGGCAGCCTTCCTCATCGTCATCGCGTTCCGGCATCCGGTCACCACGGCGTTGACGATCTCGGCCAGTCTGGCCCAGATCGGGGAATTCTCGTTCATCCTGGCCAATCTCGGTGTGCACCTGCAGCTGCTCCCCGAGCAAGGGCGGGATCTGATCCTGGCCGGGGCGCTGTTGTCCATCCTCATGAACCCTCTGATGTTTGCCGGCATCGATTGGCTCGAGCCGCGCCTCACGCGACGGGCGGAGGGAACCATCGCGGTGACCGCGACCAGCCCGGCTGCCGCCGGCGAGCATCTGACCAGTGCCGGGGCCGACGCCGTCATCATGGGAGAGCGCGAGATCGCGCTGGGCATGATCGAATATGTTTTTCCGTAGGGAAAGAGAAGCGCCAGAGAAGGCCTGTAAGCCGGGTTCAGTCTCCCGAGTGTGACCCCGGGCGACGGTCATTTCTCTAGGACGCCGGTTACCCGGCGCCTCCAGCGGCCTGACCCGAGAGCGGGGCGGGCCACCCCATCGCTCTCCTATTTGGCCTTGCTCCGGGTGGGGTTTACCGAGCCGGCGCGGTCACCCGCGCCGCTGGTGAGCTCTTACCTCACCGTTTCACCCTTACCGCTCTCACGAGCGGCGGTTTGCTTTCTGTGGCACTGGCCGTGGGGTTTCCCCCCCTGGGCGTTACCCAGCACCCTGCCCTCTGGAGCCCGGACTTTCCTCCCGCCGCATCACTGCGGCCGGCGACCGTCCAGCCTTCTCTGGCGCTCTTGAAGTATAGCGCGCGCTAGGCACGCGAGGACGCGGTGATGAAGGCGCGTACGGCGGGCGCGAGCTGGCCGCCGGCCGCGACGGTTCCGCTCGCCCGCGGCGGCCACTGGTTGAACGCGAGCGGCCCGCCCTCCCAGGCCGCCACGTATCCGCCCGCTGCCGCGATCAGCGCCGCCCCGGCGGCGATGTCCCATTCGGGCTTCGACGAGCGGCTCCACATGGCGTCGGCTCGCCCCGCGGCGATCAGGGCCAACGCATAGGCGAGGGGGCCGACTGCGTGAGGCTCAAACGGCGCGTCGGCGAAGGCGCCGTGGCGCTTGAGCGCCCAGCGGTTCACGAGGACATTGGCGCCCTCGAGGGTGGTCCGCGCCGATGCCCTCACGACCTGGCCGTTCAGCGTCGTCCCCGTCTCGAGGGAGCCCAGGAAGAGCTCGTCCGTGGTGGGGTTGTAGACGCCTCCGGCCATGGCCCGTCCGTCCTCGGCGAGGCCGATGGAGATGCACCACTGGGGGACGCCGGCCAGGAACTCACGGGTGCCGTCGAGCGGATCGACGATCCAGACCCGGCGCTGCTCGAGGCGGGAGGCGTCGTCCGGGGTCTCTTCGGACAGCCAGCCCTCGTCGGAGCGCGGCAGCTCGCGGCGGAGCACTTCGTCCACGGCGAGGTCGGCCTCGGTCACCGGGCTGCCGTGGGCCTTGTAGGTGACACCGACCCGCGACGGGGTGAAGCGCGCCAGCACGCCGGCCGCCCGCTCCAGCGCGCGCCGGATGCGGCGTAGATCCTCGTCCCGGTCCTCGGTCACGGCGGGGCTAGGAGCGTGCGCCGAGGGAGGTGATCGCCGCCCGGGCCAGGCGATCGACCCGCTCGTTCAGCGAATCGCCGGCGTGCCCGGCCACCTTGACCCAGGTGACTTGATGCCGTCGGGCCTCGGCGAGCAGCCGCTCCCAGAGGTCGCGATTGGCGATGGGCTGGCGGCCCGCGCCCGTCCAGCCCGCCTGCTCCCAGCGCTCCCACCAGCGATCGCGGAAGCAATTGACGACATAGGCGCTGTCGCTGTGCAGGCGCACGCGCCGACGGCCGGGAAGGGCGGCCAGTCCCTCGATGGCGGCGCGGAGCTCCATACGTTGATTGGTCGTTTCAGCCTCAGCGCCGGACACCACGCGCTCCTGGCCGTCGTCGATGATCAACGCCGCCCAGCCCCCCGGTCCGGGATTCCCCGAGCACGCGCCATCCGTGTAGAGCGTGACCTCCGCCTGCTCGCCTCCGGGGAGTGTGGCACGTTCCTTCGAAGTTGGCGTCACGCGTAGTCCCGGCATGTTCGGGCGCCGGCTCTGCCGGCGCGGTCGATCCTGGGGGGAGGTTCCGGAAGGGGGGCGAAGCCCCACTCCGGGGCTATTCCCGCCAGTACAGGAAGCGGCCGCAGCTCTCGCAGTGGAGCAGGACCTGGCCGGAGCGCAGCTCCTGGACGGCCTGGGGCCGAATGGAAACCCGGCAACCGCTGCACCATACGGACGTGCTGGTCACGGCGGCCACGCCGAGCCCCCCGCGAGCCTTGAGGATGCGCTCGTAGTCGGCCAGGGTGTTGCGGGGGACCTCGCGGGCCAGGGACGCGCGCTCGGCTCGGACCCCCTCGAGCTGCTGATCGACGGCGGCCAGCCGCTGGCGGATCGTGGCCTCGTCGCGGCGGGCCTGGCTCTCGCGCGACGCATAGCGCGCCTCCGCCTCTCGAATCTCGACAGCCAGGCCCTCCTGCCGCTCCATCAGGGCCAGGATCTCTTCCTCGGTCTTCGCCTTCTGGGTCTTGATGCTCTCGATCTCGACGAGCACGGCCGAGTATTCGGTGTTGGTCTTCACCTCGTAGAGCTTCGCCTCGGACTTGGCGCGCTTCACGCCGATGTCGTCGAGATCCCGCTCCCGAGCCCGCAGCTCCTTGCGAGACGCGTCGAGCCGGGCCCGGAGCGCTTCCACGACATTGCGCGCTTCGCTCAGCGCGGCGTGAAGCGCCTCGATCTCGCGGGGGAGGCGGGCCGCCTCGGATTCGAGGGTGGCGATCCGGGTGTCGTAGTCCTGAAGGCCGATGAGCGTCTGCAATTCAGTCACGATATCCACCTTCTGTGTCACTGGGCCCACCTGGACTCGAACCAGGAACCGACCGGGTATGAACCGGCTGCTCTGCCATTGAGCTATGGGCCCCCAGGCCTCGGCCAGGTGGTCTAGCGTACATCAACCCTCCAGGAAGCTCCGGAGCTTCTTGGAGCGCGACGGGTGGCGCAGCTTGCGGAGGGCTTTGGCCTCGATCTGCCGGATGCGTTCCCGGGTCACGGCGAAGTCCTGGCCGACTTCCTCCAGGGTATGCTCGCAGCCGTCGGACAACCCGAATCGCAGGCGCAGCACTTTTTCCTCGCGCGGCGTCAGCGTGGACAGGACCTTGTTGGTCTGCTCGCGCAGGCTGAGCGAGATGATCGACTCCACCGGGGAGACCACCTGCTTGTCCTCGATGAAATCGCCCAGGTGGCTGTCCTCTTCCTCGCCGATGGGCGTCTCCAGCGAAATGGGCTCCTGGGCGATCTTGAGTACCTTGCGGACCTTGTCCACGGGCACGTCCATCTTCTCGGCGATCTCTTCGGGGGTGGGCTCGCGCCCGAGCTCCTGAACCAGCTGGCGGGACGTCCGGATGAGCTTGTTGATGGTCTCGATCATGTGCACCGGGATGCGGATGGTGCGGGCCTGATCGGCGATGGCCCGGGTGATGGCCTGCCGGATCCACCAGGTGGCGTACGTGGAGAACTTGTAGCCGCGGCGATATTCGAACTTGTCGACGGCCTTCATCAGGCCGATGTTGCCTTCCTGAATCAGATCGAGGAACTGCAAGCCGCGATTCGTGTACTTCTTGGCGATCGAGATCACCAGACGGAGGTTGGCTTCCACCATCTCCTTCTTGGCCTGGGCCGCCTTCTGCTGGCCCTGCTTGATGACCGCCATCACGCGCTTGAGCTCGTCGGCCCGGGCGTTGGCCCGACCCTCCGCGGCTTTCACCTCCTGCTGGGCCACCCAGATCTGCTGCTGCTTGAGCGTGGAGAACTTCTTGGCCGCCTTGAGGTGGAGGTCGCTGACTCCGTTACCGCTGTTGGGTCCGGGCTCCCGGAAGGACACGTAGAGGAGGTTCTGCCGCTCCTCCTTGGACTTGGTGGCCCCGTTCGTCCACAGGTCGATGACCCGCTCGGCCCGTTCGATGTCCTCCACCAGGTCGCGCAGCCGTTGCACGAGCCCCCGCCGGGCCGAGTCCGCGTCCTCGCGGTCGATGATCTGATTCCCGATGTTGAGGTTGCGCAGCTTGTCGAGCACCTTGCGCTGGCGGTCGGCGGCTTGGTGCTCGAGCTTCTTCCAGGCCGGGTCCTTGGCCCGGGCGCCGCGGGCCTTGCGTGTCGAGCGGACCGGTGACTTGGCTCGCAGCTTCTTGGCCTTGCCCATCAGGTCGTCGCGTTCGCGCAGGAGCCGGTCGACGTTGGAGAAGGCCGCGATCACCTGGCGGACCAGCTCGATCTCCTTCTCTTCGGTGAACTCCTCTTCGTTGACTTCGACGACGTCCTTGACCGAGATGTCACCGCCGCGGAGCTGCTCTCGCAGCTCGCGGAAGCGCTCCAGGGCCAGGTTGGTGCTGAGGATAGCGTTGGCGACCTGGTTCTTGCCTTCCTCGATGCGCTTGGCCAGCGCGATCTCGCCCTCGCGCGTGAGCAGGGCCACCCGCCCCATCTCGCGCAGGTAGAGCCGCACCGGGTCTTCGGTGCGCCCGACGGGACCGGGGCTGAGGTCGATGCCCTCGGGCCCGTCATCGTCCGTCTCCTCGGCGGGGACGGCACGCTGGATCTCGGAGGGCAGGCGCGCCGCCTTGGCGGAGTCCACCACCTCGATGTCCAGGGAGCCGAACATCAGCATGATGTCGTCGAGCTGGTCGAGCGACACAATGTCGGAGGGCAGGGCGTCGTTCACCTCGTCGTAGGTGAGGAAGCCCTTCTGCTTGCCCATCGAGATCAGTCGATCCAACTCCTCCAGCTTGGGCTCTTCACTCATGCGTCTGGGCTCCTTGGGGATCGGGGTCCCGAGGTTCGAGCGACTGCGCGACACCCCCCGTCAGCTCGTACACGACCTTGCTCTCGTGGTGCAGCGCCATGAACTCCTCGCGCGGCGTCGCCGCGACTCCAGCGGCCGTCTGGCCTTCGCTGATGCTCCGGGTAATTTCCCGCTGGCGCCGCAGGCGGTGCTCCCGCTCCAGGTGCGCCGCGAACTGATCGATCACGGCCGGGTTGTCGTCCGGTCCCTCGCGCTCTGTGACGAGCAGGGCCGACAGGAGACTCGCGGCGCTCTCGTCGGGGAGATCGCTGAGCAGAGTCTCGGCGGCGGCGTCAGGGCGGCCTTTGAGGGCCGCGACGATCGCCCGAAGGCCGGCGTGCCGGAGGTCCTCGTCTTCGATCCGGGGCAGCAGCACGATTCGCGCGGCGGCCGACCCCAGCAGGGAGGCCACCAGGTCGCGCTCTCGGGCCGTCGGCTCCCCGGCGGTCGGGGCGACCGGGGGCGTGGCGGGCCGCCGCAGCGCCGTCTGGAGCTTCTGGGCCTCGATCCAGAGTTGCGCTGGATCCACCCCCAGCTTGATCCCAGCTTCGCGGGACAGGACGACAGCCTCCTCGGCATCGGCCACCTTGGCCAGCATGAGCGCGACCCTGGCGAAGGCGTTGGCGCGGGCGCGGGGCCCGCTGGCGCCGTCGGGGTCGGCGATGGCTCGCTCCAGAGCGTAGGAGAGCAGGCCCCGCGCCGCAGCGATGCGCTCGCCGAACGGGCCCGCACCGTGCTCGCGCAGGAAGCTGTCGGGATCGTATCCGGTCGGCAGCAGCGCGACCTTGAGCCGGAACGGGCTGCCGCCCTCCAGGCTGCCGGTGCGAGTGACGCCCCAGGCCAGGCTGGTCGCTGTGGGCTCGAGCAGCTCCGCGGCGCGCTCGGCCGCCTTCTGGCCGGCGGCATCGGCGTCGAAGAACGTCACGACCTCCTCGCAGAGGCGACGGAGGAGACCGAGCTGAGCGGGCGTGAACGCGGTGCCCAGCGCGGCCACCGTCTCGGTAAAGCCATGCTGATGGGCCATCAAACAGTCGACGTAACCCTCCACCAGCAGGGCGCGATTCCGCTCGCGGATGGAGGCGCGGGCGAGGTCGGCGGCGTAGAGGAGATTGCCCTTGGTATAGATGGGGGTCTCGGGCGAGTTGAGATACTTCGGCATCTCGTCGCCGAAGGCCCTGCCCCCGAACGCCACCACCCGTCCCTGGGCGTCGCGAATGGCGAAGAGCAGGCGCCCCCGGAAGCGGTCGTAGTGGCCGCTGCCGTTCTCCCGGCGCACGGCCAGCCCGGCTGCCTCCAGGGCCTCGGCCGGAATACGCTCGGCGCGCATGAATCCCAGCAGGCCGTCCCAGCCCTCGGGGGCGTACCCTAGCCTGAACCTCCGGGCCACCTCGAAGTCGATGCCGCGTCGCTCGAGGTATTGCTGCGCCCGCTCACCGCCGGGCCGCCAGAGGGCGTCAGCATAGTACTGTGCGGCCAGCTCCAGGACCCGGTAGAGCTCCTCCCGTCCGGAATCCTGGCGGGGGCCGCGCTCATCGGGCAGGGCCACTCCGGCCGTCTTGGCCAGGGCTCGCACCGCCTCGGGGAAGGTGAGGCGGTCCATCCTCATGAGGAAGCCGAAGACGTCGCCACCCACGCCGCAGCCGAAGCAGTGGAAGATCCCCTTCTTGGCATTGACCATGAACGATGGGGTCTTCTCGGCGTGGAACGGGCAGAGCCCCTTCCAGTTGGCACCGGCCTTCCTCAGATTCACGAACCGCCCAACGAGGTCGACGACGTCAGTACTGGCCCGGATCTCGTCGAGGAGGGCGGGGGAGTAGCCGGCCATCAACTCACCCTCAGAGCGGCGACGGTGGCTCCCGCGCCGCCTTCCGACGGCTCGCCGTCGCGATACGACTCCACGAGCGGGTGGGCGGCCAGGAGGTCCCGTACCGCCTTGCGCAGCGCTCCGGTGCCCTTGCCGTGCACGAGGCGCACGGTGGGCAGGCCCGCCATGAAAGCGTCGTCGAGGTACTGCTCCACCAGGTCGCGCGCCTCATCCGTCCTCTTCCCGATCAGCATCAGTTCGCTCGCGACGGCCCGTGACGACGGGGTGGCGACACCCCGTTCGACCACGAGGTCGGCGGCGTCGGCTGCGTTGCGGTTCCCCATCCACCCGTGAGGGTGGTTTGGCCGGAGGAAACGGGTCTCACGGGGTGTCGCCACCCCCCCGACACTCCCGGTGCCGGTCGAGGCCACGCCGATCGGGCGAAGGGCGGTGAGGGGGACGCGGACGGTGATCGCGCCGCTTCGGACGGTGGCCATGTCGCCAGCGACGGCGAGGAGCTCGCCCTTGAGCCCGAGATGGTCGGCGGCGACCATCGCCCCGGGAGTGAGCGCCGCCCCGGTGTCAGCGGGAGGCGCCGCCTCAGGCATGGCCTTCAGGGTGACCTCGCGCAGCCGCCGGCGGCTCTCGTCCAGCTCGCGCCGCGAACGCTCGGAGCGCTTGAGCCGATCCCATTCGGCACTGATGGCCCGGCGGATGTCGCCCAGCAGACGACTGGCCTCCTCCTTGGCCCTGGCCACGATCTCCCGTGCCTTGCCTTCGGCGGTGGCCTCAGCTTCGCGCGCGGTGGCCAGGCGCGCGGCCGTCTCCTGCTCGCGTCGCTCGATGGCGATCACTCGGTCAGCCTCGCCGCGAGTGTACTCGTCCAGCCGGCGAAGCAGCTCACTCAGCCGCGCGGCATGTAGCGAGCGGTGGCTCTCCGCCCGGGCGATCAGCTCGGGGGCCAGACCGAGCCGGGCCGCAATCGTCAGCGCCAGGCTCTGTCCCGGGCGGTCGTAGCGTAAACGGAAGGTGGGAGCCAGGGAGGCGGTGTCGAACTCCACGGAGGCGTTGCGGGCACGGGGGTGGGTGCTGGCGAACGCCTTGAGAGGCTCCAGGTGCGTGGTGGCCATGACCAGCGCGCCCCGCTCGAGGAGGGCCTCGAGGATCGCCTGGGCCAGGGCCGCTCCCTCGTCGGGGTCGGTCCCCGCTCCCAGCTCGTCGAGTAGCACGAGCGCGTGGTCGTCGGCTTCGGCCAGGATTTCCCGCACCTGTTTGACGAAGGCCGAGAACGTCGACAGATTCTCGGCGACGCTCTGGTCGTCCCCGATGATCGCATGCAACCGTGTGAAGACAGGCAAGGACGAGCCATCCTCGGCCGGGATGTGACAGCCGCTCTGGGCCATCAGCACGTGCAGGGCCAGAGTCTTCAGCGCGATGGTCTTGCCCCCCGCGTTGGGGCCGGTGATCACCACGACGGGGCGGTCGGGACTGAGCTCGAGATCGGTGGGGACGATGGGACGGTCGGGATGCTCCCAGCTCTGGGCCAGCAGCAACGGATGTCGGGCGCCTCTGATCGCGATTCGACGCTCGGGGCCGACCAGTGGCGCGCTGGCCCCCATCCGCTCGGCCAGACGGGCGCGCGCGAAAACGAAGTCGAGCCTGGCGACCGTGTCGATCAGCCGGTCGAGATCGGCCAGTCGGCCGCGGACCGCGTCAGTCAACTCGGCCAGGATGCGGGCCGCCTCGGCCTCTTCCTCCCGGGCGATCTGGACGAGATCGTTGTTGGCCTCCACGATGTCGGCGGGCTCCATGAAGACCGTCTGTCCGCTTTGAGAGCGGTCATGGACGATGCCGCGAAACCGGCCTCGCGCCTCAGCCAGCACGGGCACGACGTAGCGGCCGTGACGCACCGTGACGAAGCGGTCGGCGTAGAGGCGGTCGGCCTCGGGGCCCGTCAGCATCCGTTCCAGCTCGCCGAGGAGTCGCTGACGTCGTTCGCGAATCTCCCGCCGAAGGTGTCTGAGTCGTGGACTCGCGTCGTCCCTGACGGTGCCGTCGTCGTCGAGCGACCGCTGGAGGAGACCATGGAGCTCGCCGGTGCTGGGAAGGGAGGTAGCTAGCGAGGCGAGCTCAGGGGCGACGGCCTGGGTGAGCCGGCCCCACGCGACAAGCCGGGGCCCGGTCTCCAGGGCGGCGCGCAGGCTCACCAACTCGACGCCGTCCAGCACACTGCCGGGGATTCGACAATGCTCGAGGATCTGCCGGACATCCGGGACGGTGTCGAGGGGGGGCGCGTCGATCTCGGAAAGAACGCGGCGGGCCTGGGTGGTCGATTCGAGCTCGGATCGGACGTTGGAGATATCCAGTTGCGGTACCAGGGCGCTCGCCCGTTCCCGGCCCATCGGCGTTTGCGCCTCACGGGCCAGCAACGTGCGAACCGCCTCCCATTCGATGCCCCGGCTCCAGATGCGGCCCGCCTCCATCACGTCTCGCCTCGTTCGCTCCCTGCCCAGAACCACGGGAGTGCCGGCGTCTGAGTCGGCGGTGCTGCCGGGTCTAATCGTTCAGCCGCTCGCGGCGCTTGGCCTTCTTGCGCGCGGCGAGGGCCTTGCGTTTCCTCCGCACGCTGGGCTTCTCGTAGTGCTGCCGCTTCTTGAACTCCGACAGGAGCCCGGCCTTCTCGCACTGCTTCTTGAATCGCTTCAGTGCGCTCTCGAAGGACTCGTCGGGCTCGACGATGACCTTGGTCACTCGGCTCCCCCCCTCCGCGATCACGGCCACCCACCACTGGCTAAACGAAAACTATATACCATCGCTGGGCGCCCCGCGCTACCTGAACAAGTTCGGATGACCGGGAGCCCCTGCCGAGGCGCCTGGCGACTCGGACGGTCTTCAGTTGTGCGAGGGGGCCTGGATGAGAGCGAGGACCCGTTCCGCGGCGGTTTCTACCGCGTCGCCCACCATGGGCAATTCTTCGGGCTCGAACGGTGCCAGCACGTGGTCGGGGACGGCCTCCTTGCGGTCAGGGCGGCCGACGCCCACCTTGACGCGCCGGACGTCCTGCGTGCCCAGCGCATCGAGGACGGAGCGGACGCCGTTGTGACCGCCATGGCTGCCCTTGAGGCGTACCCGGACGGTGCCCAGCGGCAGGTCGATGTCGTCATAGACGAGGATGAGGTCGCGGGCGGCGAAGCCCTGACGACGAAGCGCCGCCGCCACGATGGGACCGCTGACGTTCATGAACGCCTGCGGCTTGATCAGGGTAACCGGCTCCCCGCGCCACTGCCCCCGGGCGATCAGTGTCGGCCCCTCACGCCGCCAGGCCCGCCGGAACTGCTCGGCCAGCAGGTCCAACACCCGGTGACCGACATTGTGTCGCGTCGCCCGGTACTCGGGTCCAGGATTCCCCAGACCGACGACCACGACGCCCACCGGCCGCGTGATCGCCTACTTCTTGGCCTTTTCTTTCTTGCCCTCGTCAGCCGCCGGCGTCTTCGGTGCCTCTTCCTCCTTCGGCTTTCGCTCGGTCAGCACCTCGGGCTCAGCCGCCACCGTAGGCGCTGCCGCCGGCGCCACCACCTCTTCCGCCATCGGTGGGACAACCGTCACCACCGCCTGATCAGGGGCGTTCAACAGGCGCACGCCCTCAGGCACCCTGAGATCGGCCACGGTCAGCACATGGCCGATCATGAGGGCCGACACGTCCGCATCGATGCGCTGGGGGATCATCGTGGGCAGGCAGGAGACGTCGAGCTCGTGCAGCACGATGTTGAGGATGCCCTTTTGGTCCTTGACGCCGGCCGCTTCTCCCACCGGGTGGATTGCCACCCGCACGGTGATCGCCCGGTCCGCCCGGACCTCCTGCAGGTCGACGTGGAGCAGGCCCTCGCTCACGGGGTCGAACTGCATGTCCCGGATGATCGCCATCCGCGTCCCGCTCTCGCCTTCGAATGTCAGGGTCAGCAGCTGGGTGGAGCCTTCGCTCCCCTGAATGATGCGGAGCACCGCTCGGGGATCGACGCTGACCGCCTCCGGCTTGGCCCCCCCGTACAGGACGGCGGGCACCGCGCCGTTCCGGCGCAGCCGTTTGGCGAGCTGCTTGCCGGTACCGTCCCGGCGTGTGATGGTGAGCACTTGCATCGGCATGAATCGCTCCTTCAGATGAACAGGGTCGACACGGATTCCTCGTCGTGAATGCGGCGGATGGCCTCGCCCAGGATCGGGGCCACGGTGAGCACGGTCAACTGGGGCAGTCGCTTGTCATCGAGCACCGGGATCGAGTTGGTGACCACGACCTCCTCGAGCGGGGTGGCCTTGAGGCGCTCGAGGGCGGGGCCGGAGAGCACCGCGTGCACACCACAGGCGAGAATGCGCCGGGCGCCCTCGCGCTCCAGCGCGCCGACGGCCTGGGCCAGGGTGCCGGCGGTGTCGATCATGTCGTCGATGACGACGGTGTCCTTGCCCTGCACGTCGCCGATGAGGTACATGGCTACGGCCTGATTGGGGCCCTCGCGACGCTTGTCGATGATGGCGAGCCCGGCCCGGAGCCGTTTGGCGATGGCTCGTGCCCGCTCGACGCCGCCGGCGTCGGGCGACACGATCACAGGGTCCCGGAGGTCCTTCTTGCCCAGATAATCGACGATGACGGGGGCGGCAAACAGGTGGTCGACCGGGATGTTGAAGAAGCCCTGGATCTGGCCGGCGTGAAGATCAAGGGCCAGGACTCGATCCACGCCCGCCGCCGTCAGGAGGTCGGCGACCAGCTTGGCCGTGATGGGCACCCGGGGTTGTACCTTGCGATCCTGGCGCCCGTAGCCATAGTAGGGCAGCACGGCGGTGATACGCCGAGCCGAGGCGCGCTTGAGCGCATCGATCATCACGAGGAGCTCCATCAAGTTGTCGTTCACGGGTGGGCACGTGGGCTGAACGACGAAGACGTCGGTGCCGCGGACGTTCTCGTTGACCTGCACGAACACCTCGCCGTCGGAGAAGCGGGAGACCTCCACGTCCCCGAGCGGCACGTGCAGGTAGCGGGCGATCTCCTCGGCCAGAGACGGGTTAGCGTTTCCCGTGAAGAGCTTCAGCTCGTAGCTCATCGCGCCTCTCGCTCGGCGTTGGTTGGGGCGGGAGGATTCGAACCTCCGTATACGGGATCCAAAGTCCCGCGCCTTACCGCTTGGCCACGCCCCAGCATCCGCCCGCCCTCATCGTGCACCGCGTCGTATTCGGACCGCCGGCCCTCGTATCGTCCGCACCGCCCAGCAAGCCCAGGAGCCTCGCGTCAGGCGCGCCCGGATCTGACGGGCGTGCTCGAAGGAGCGCGCCACGCCGAACACCGTCGGCCCACTACCCGACATGGCCGCCCCCAGGGCCCCGGCGGCCAGCAGCGCCGCCCGCATCCGTCCGATCTCCGGGCAAGTTGGGGCGACCGCACCTTCGAGCCCATTGTAAAGGTTCGAGGCCACCCGGGTCGCGCGACGACTGCGCAGGGCCTCGACCATCGCCCGGGCTCGACGACCGTCCGTGTACATGGTAGGCGTGACCCGGCCGTAGACCTCGGCCGTGCTCGACCCGAATCGCGGGTTGACGAGCACCAGGGCCAGCCCCCCGGCCGGGACCGATTCGAGCCGTTCACCGCGTCCGGTAGCCAGAGCCCCGCCCCCACGGAGGAAGAACGGGACGTCCATGCCCAGGCTCACCGCGACCTCCTCCAACCTGCCCCGGGGCCAGCGCAGGCCCCACAGGCGGTTCAGCCCGACCAGCACCCCCGCCGCATCTGCCGACCCGCCGCCCAGGCCGGCCGCCACCGGAATCCGCTTATCGAGAGCGACACGAACGCCCCGGTCGACGCCGGCCGCCGCCCGCAGCGCCTGCGCTGCCCGTACGGCGAGGTTCGTGACATCAGTCGGCACAGACCCGTCGCTCACTCGCAACTCGACGGTGTCCGCGTCCTCGAGGATCAGCCGGTCGGTCAGGTCGACGGTCTGCATGACCGTCGCGATCTCATGATAACCGTCGTCACGCTTGCTCAGAACCTCGAGGGCCAGGTTGACTTTGGCGGCGGCGCTGAGCACGAAACGGCGACCGCTCCCTGACCCCTTCGACAAGGCAGCCGAGCCTACCATGCAGGCTGGGAAGCGTCAACGAAACGGCCCGATTTTCGTGGGATCTCGACGTCAGCGAAGGTGTTCGATCCGCGCGCCCGGGGGGACGGTCAGCCGGAAGCGGTCGGCGTCGACACCGCCGTCGAACACGGGGTCGCGGTAGCGTACCGACCCCGTCAGGTACGCGTCGGCGGCGCTCAGGTCGAAGCCTTGGAGCCGGCCGTTGGAGTCGCGCAGATAACTGACCAGGGCTGCGTAGCGTCCGCCGGTGATTTCCAGCCGCCGAACGACCCCGCTTTCAAAGTCCATCCAGATGCGCTGGCGGTGGACCGTGCCGATGAGCTCGAGCGAGGGGCCGTGTTCGTCCGGCGGGAGCAGCGAGGCGACCCGGATGTCCTTGGGAGGGACCGCGCGTGCCGCCAGGACCCCCACCAGGTCATCGGCGTCGAAGGGCAGCCCGATCAGGTCCGCGGCCGTGTCGGCCGTGGCCGGTCCTACCATCGCGTAATTGTCGGCCGCGTTGTAGGCCGTGAGCTGCCCGTCGTGGATGGCCAGTACCAACAGGGGCTGGCCAAAGGGCGACAGCGCCTCGAGCCTGAGCGATGTCGGCGCCTTGGCCAGCAGGACGGCGGTCATGGCGTGCTGCTCGTTGCGGCGCTGCAGCTGGATGTCGGCGATTGTCCTCAGATCGGAGAACTCTCGCCAGCGCGCGGTCAGGAGGTCGATGGCCCGATGGGTCTCGGGATCGATCGGGCTCCGCGGCGGGACCAGGGCCCTGGCGCAGCCGGCAAGTAGCAGGAGACCGAGGAAGACGACGCTACGGAGTTGCCTTCGACCGCTCACCCTTGACTCGCCCGAGACGTTGCCGGAGATCGTCTACCTTCTTCTTGACGCCGGCGGCGGTCGGGTCCAGCTTCAGCGACTGCTCCCAGGCAGCGAGGGCCTCCTCGTGACGACCGGCCTTGGCGTAGGCGTCGCCCAGGTGATCGAAGATGACGGCGTCGGGCTCCTTGGCCTTGCGCACCGCCCGCTCGAGTTCCCGTAGCGCCTCGGGATAGCGGCCCTGCTGGTAGTAGGCCCACCCGAGGCTGTCGATGAAGTAGCCGTTCTCGGGCTCGAGGTCCAGGGCCCGGCTGATGAGCTGCACAGCCTCCTCGAGGTTCTCGCCGCGCTCGGCGTACATGTAGCCGACGTAGTTGTAAGCCTCGGCATGCTTGGGGTCGATGGCGATGACCCGCCGAAACGAGCGGACGGCCTCGTTGAAGCGCTGTTGCTTCTCGAGGACCACGCCGAGCTGGAAGTGCAGGTCCTTGCTCTGGTCGTCGATGGTGAGCCCTTCCTGCAGGGTTTCGGAGGCCCGCTCGTACTGCTTGCCGCGGAAGTACGCGCTGCCGAGGTACAGGAAGAGCTCCGGTCGCTTGGGCTCCAGGTTCACCGCCTCCTTGAGAACCACGATGGCCTGGTCGTAACGCTTGGCTCGCCCGTGGAGGAAGCCGAGCTGCACGCGGGCGTCGATCGAGCGGGGGTCGATGCGGAGGATGCGCTCGAGCTCGATCCGGGCGTCATCGTCGCGGCCACCGTCCATCAGGCTGGCCGCCAGGAAGTAGCGCGCGCGCAGATTATTCGGCTCCAGCAGCACGGCCCGCCGGAACGCGTCAGCGCCTTTGTCCCAGAGCTTCTGCTCGTAGTAGACGGCGCCCAGTTTCATCCACAGGCGGGCGTCCCGGGGGGCAATCTCGGTCAGCGACTCGATCTCGTCCTGAGCCTCCGTGAATCGGCCCAGCCGGATCAAGAGATCGCCCAGTCGCTCGACGAAGGCAGGGTTGTCCGGATTCGATCGCACTGCGCGCCGATACGCTTCGACAGCCTGGTCCGGCTCCCGCTTGGCCTCGTAGGCGTAGCCCAGGGCGGTCCAGGCCCCGTCATGATCGGGATCGAGCTCGACGGCCCGGGACAGGCTCGCGATGGCCTCGTCGAGCTGCTCGGTTTCGATCGCCAGGCGGCCTAGCAGGAAATGGGCCTGGGCCAGGCGAGGCTGACGCTCGATCAGACGCATCAGCACTGCGCGAGCCCGATCGTATGCCTTCTGCTCGACGTGGTAGCGCGCCAGGGTGAGATACGGCTCCTCGGCATCGGGGCTCAGCGTGATGACTCGTTCGAGCTCGGCCTCGGCCTCCGCGTATTTGCGCTGCCCCCGGTAGAGCTCGGCGAGGGTGAGGTGGGCGCCCGGGTCGGTGGGGGCCAGCTCCACCGCTTTGCGCGCGGCCGCCACCGCCTGCTCGGGCGCTTCCATTCGCGCCAGCCACTGGGCCTGCTCGCGCCACAGGAACGAGGAGCGCTCGTCGCGCTTGATCGCCTCCTGCATCGCCGCCACCGCTTCCTTGAACCGGCCGGCCTGCGCGTGCATTTGAGCGACCGAGTAATGGTAGTAGGCCTGGGCGGTCGGGGTCATCGGCGACGCCGTCCGCCGCAGCGTCGAGGTCTGGGCGGCTACCTCCCCCATGCTGGCGCAGCCGGAGAGCGCGCCGGCCAGGAGGAGGGCGGTGACCAGGCCCGCCGTCGACGCCTGGCGCGCCCGGGCCATCAGCCGGCGGGCCGCCGAGCGCAGCTCCTCGTCGGCGATCGGCGCCACGGCAGCGTCGATCTCGCGCACCTCGTCCCCGCTGAGGGCTCGCGTCCGGGGCGCGCGCAGGGCGGGGGCGCCGGCGGCCGTCGACGGTACCTGGCCAAGGCTCACGCGCAGGGACCGGATCTCGGAGAAGCGAGCAACGAGGCGGGCGGTCAGATCGGGCGTGCGCAGGGTCAGTTCATGGAGCCACGGGGAGTTGTCGGCGGCAATCTCCAGACAGCTGTTGACCAGGCGCATGGGACGGGCGTGCCGGGCCACCTCCGGACCCGCGATCTCGGGCCAGGCCCGCCGGATCCGCTCCAGCGCCAGGGGTGCGCCGAGCCCGGGAACGGCGCTCGTCAGCAGCTCGGCGATGGCCCGCGGTCGCGTCGCTTTCACAGATCGTTATCATACCCCCGCCTCGCACGACGAGGCCAGCATCTTGGGTCATCGGTCGTCAAATTGACTCGTCTGGGGGGCACCATTATATTGGCGTCGCCAGTAAGTGGCCTCGGACATGGCAAAACCGCGTCGCGGAGACGTGATCGAGCTGGCCATCGACGATCTCGCCTTCGGTGGCGAGGCGGTCGGGCGTGTCAATGGCTATGTCGTTTTCGTTCGCGGTGGTGTGCCGGGGGACCGGCTCCGAGTTCGCGTCACCGAGACGCGCGCCCGGTACGCCCGGGGCCTGGTCGAGGCCATCATGGTACCGTCGCCTCATCGCGTGCCGGCGCCCTGCCCATACTTCGGACGCTGCGGGGGCTGCCGGCTCCAGCACATCGCCTACACGTCGCAGCTCGCCTTCAAGCAGAAGCAGGTGCAGGACTGTCTCACTCGGCTGGGGGCCACCGGCGGCTTCGAATTGCGCCCGATCCTGCCGGCCCCCGAGGCCTACGGTTATCGCAACAAGATGGAGTTCACGGTGACGCCTGGCGGTGCGTCCGCGGTGATCGGGCTGCACGAGGCCGACCGGTATGACGTGGTCCTGGACATCGAGCGGTGCCTGCTCCAGTCCGAGACGATGAACGCCCTCCTCGACGAGGTGCGCGTTCAGGCTCGCGCCCACCGGCTCAGCGCCTGGGAGCAGACGTCCGAGCGGGGCCTGCTGCGCTTCGTGACGCTGCGCGAGGGTCGCCACACGGCGGACGCCATGGTGAACCTCGTGGCGGCGGCGCCCGATGTGGAGGCGCTGGGGCCGGTCGCCGAACGGCTCAAGGCCAGGGTTCCGTCTACCGCGAGCGTCGTGCTCAACGTGAACGCCAAGAAGGCCGCGGTGGCCGTCGGTACCGAGGAGCACGTCCTGCTGGGACGGGACCACATCACGGAGTCCCTGGCCGGCCTGACGTTCCAGGTCTCCGCGAGCTCGTTCTTCCAGACCAACACGATCCAGGCCGAGCGGCTGTTCGCCCTGGTGGCCGAAGCCTGCGAGCTGCAGGGGAGTGAGACCGTCTTCGACCTCTACTCCGGCACCGGGGCCATCAGCTTGCTCCTGGCCCGGCGCTGCCACCGCGTGTACGGCATCGAGGTCTCCGCGGCGGCGGTGACCGATGCCGTCAGGAACGCCCGGACCAACGGAATCGAGAACGCGACGTTCCTGGCCGGTGAGGTGCGTTACGTCCTGCCGACGCTCCTGGGCGACGGCGTGCGCGCCGATGTCGCCGTGGCGGACCCTCCGCGAGCCGGCTTCCACCCCAAGGCCCTGACCGCGCTGGTCGCGCTGGCGCCGGCGCGAATCGTCTACGTGTCGTGCAATCCGGCGACGCTCGCTCGCGACGTCGGCGAACTCCTCCGTCACGGCTATCGGCTGGAATGGGTGCAGCCGGTGGACATGTTCCCCCAGACGCCCCACATCGAGGCCATCGCCCGTCTCGGACGGGTTTCGGCTGACCCCTGAAGGCCTATTTCGGTCGTCGCCTGCTCCAGGCGCTGTTCGTCCTGTTCGGCGTGTCCTTTGTCGTCTTCTTCATCCTCCACCTGACCGGCGACCCGGCCCTGGTGCTTCTTCCGCCGGATGCCAGCGCCGAAGACATCCAGCGGTTTCGCGAGGCGATGGGTTTCAACGACCCTTTCCTCGTGCAATACGGTCGGTTCCTGGCCGGGGCCCTGCAGGGCGACTTCGGGCAGTCGGTGCGCCACGGCGAGCCAGCGTTCGCCCTGGTTCTCGAGCGCATGCCGGCGACCTTCGAGCTCTCCGGGGCCGCGCTGGTCGTCGCCCTGTGCCTGGCGCTCCCGGCCGGCATCGTCTCTGCCGTGCGTCGCAACTCCATCATCGACTACGTCTCGACGGTCACCGCCTTGCTCGGGCAGTCCATGCCCACCTTCTGGTTGGGGATCATGCTGATCCTCGTCTTCTCCGTGTGGCTGAACCTGCTCCCCTCGTCCGGGCGGGGGAGCGTCGAGCACCTCATCATGCCGGCCGTCACTCTCGGGCTCTTCACGACCGCCCGGATCATGCGGCTCACGCGGTCGGGGATGCTGGAGGTGCTGAACCAGGACTACATCCGCACGGCCCGGGCCAAGGGCATGGCGGGCCCGCCTGTCATCTGGAAGCACGCCCTGAAGAACGCCGCCATCCCCATCGTGACGATCGTCGGGATCGAGCTCGGCACCCTCCTGGGGGGTGCCGTCATCACCGAAACCATCTTCGCCTGGCCGGGGGTGGGTCGGCTCAGCGTGCAGGCCATCTACAATCGCGACTACCCCGTGGTGCAGGCGGCGGTGTTCCTCCTCGCCTCTACCTTCGTGCTCGTCAACCTGGTGGTCGACGTGGTCTACACCTACCTCGATCCGCGCATCCGCCTGCGATGAAGCCACGCCCGCCTGGCGCAGGCCACCCGCGGCCTGAGCCGGGCTCGCGGCACTCGTTACAATAGCCGTGGTCGACGCCACATTGCCCCTGGAGGTCGGGCCGCCCTCCGCCGCGCGCCGGTGGATGACGTTCGGCCGGCGGCTGGCCCGACGCCGGACCTCGCTCTTCGGTCTGCTCGTCGTGGTCCTGGTGGTCATCACCGCGCTGGCGGCCCCCTTGCTGTCCCCGTTCGACCCGGTCGAGCAGGATATCGGCAACCGTCTCAAGCCACCGGGCTGGCGCGACCAGGCCGGAGTCCTTCGCCTGCTCGGCACGGATCATCTCGGTCGCGACCTGCTGGCCCGCGTGATGCACGGCGCCCGGCCGGCCCTCATGGTGGGGTTTGCTGCGGTACTGCTTTCCGGGGTCCTGGGCATGGTGACGGGACTGCTTTCCGGCTATTTCGGAGGGTGGACGGACGACATCCTGATGCGGCTCGGCGACGTTCAGCTCGCCTTTCCGTTCAT
>DATIAY010000040.1:0-11420 GCA_035457825.1 Candidatus Methylomirabilota bacterium | reverse complement strand
GAACTGGGCCAGCGGGCTCAGTCTTCGTGACACCCAATCGGGCTTTCGCGTTTACCCGCTGGGCGCGCTGGACGGCGTGACCCTCCGCCGCGGCGGCTTCGTGCTCGAGACCGAGGTGCTGGTGAAGGCTGCGGCCCGGGGGTTGCCCGTTCTGGAGGTGCCGATCACGGTGATCCCGCGGGCGGCCCGACGAAGCCGCTTCCGCCCGGTAGTCGACGGTGTTTCCATCGGCGCCTACCTCGCCGGTCAGGCATTGCGGCGCTGGGCCAGCGAGATCCGGGCGGCGGTGAAAGAGGCCTGTGGGCCGCTTACCCGTGACCGGCGGCGCATTCGTCACGCGGCCATGCTGGAGGCAGGCGCGGCGCGCGGTGACTCCTTCGCAGCCTTCGGGATCGCCATCAGCGCGGTGGCGCTGCACCGGGCCAGCGATCAGATGCTGTACTGGTGGCGCCATCCCCGACCGCGACGCGCGGCGGCGTGCGCCGGAGCGACGCTGGCCTTGCCCGTACTCCTTGGCCTGGCCCTCGCACAGGTGCTCGCCGGCCGGCTCATGCCCGACCTCGCGACCCGGTTCGTCCGTCATGCTTTTTCCCAGACACGGCTCGGCGCCGCCGCCGAGCCACCACGCCGGCCGCGCCACCAACCCGATGAGACGGGCGCCCCGGTCGTGACCTGGCCATGACCGGTCCCGAAACCTACGACGTCGTGGTGGTGGGCGGCGGGCCCGGCGGCTCCACGACGGCCACATTCCTGGCCAAGGGCGGTCTGCGGGTGGCGCTCTTCGAGCGTGAGGTCTTTCCCCGCTTCCATGTCGGGGAATCGCTGATGCCGGCCGCCATGTGGGTGCTCGAGCGGATGGGCGCGCGTGAGACCATCGAGGCGGCGGGGTTCCAGATCAAGTACGGGGCGATGTTCATCGATGCGGAGGTGCCCCGGGAGACCACCTTCTTCTTCCTCGACGGCCAGCCCTGGCCCAGCTACACCTACCAGGTGCCCCGTGCCGAGTTCGACGCGCTGCTCCTCAACCACGCGCGCGGCTGCGGCGTGGCCGTGTACCAGCCGGCGACCGTCGAGTCCGCCGCGTTCGATGCGGCAGGTGTCACCGTGACGGCCACCGCCGACGGCCACCCGCTCAGCGTGCGGGCGAGCATGGTGGTCGACGCCAGCGGTCGCGACGGCTTTCTCACCGCGCGGCGGGGGCAGCGCCAGCGGATTCCGAACCTCGGCAAGGTCGCCCTCTTCGCGCATTACCGGGGCGCCGACCGGCTCACGGGAAAGGATGAGGGCCACATCCGCATCTATGTCTTCCCCGAAGGCTGGTTCTGGTGGATCCCGCTGGCGGGCGATCTCACCAGCGTGGGCGTGGTGATGCACGCCCGCACCGTGCGGGAGTGGACGGGGACGCCGGACGGCCTCTACGCCGAGATGATCCGGCGCTGCGCCGGCGTGGGCGCGGGCCTGACCCGGGCCGAGCGGGTGAGCGACATCCATCGCCTCGCCAACTTCTCGTACATCAACTCGCCCGTGGTAGGAGATCGCTTCCTCGCCGTCGGCGACGCCGTCATGTTCGTGGATCCCATCTTCTCGGGCGGCGTCTACATCGCGATGCGCTCGGGCCAGCTCGCGTCCGAGTCGATCCTGGTGGCCTTCCGGCAGGGCCGCTTCGAGGCCCGGCACTTCGCGGCGTACGAGCGTCAGATCAGAAAAGGTGTGGCGCCGCTGCTCCGTTTCATCCACAAGTACTACGAGCCGGCCTTCTTTTACCTCCTGATGCGCCCGCACAATTACTTCGGCGTCTACACGGCGGTCCTCAACGTGCTCTCGGGCGGCAGCTTCATCAAGATGCGGTGGCGCACGCGGGTCTCCCTGGCCATCCTGTTCGGACTGAGCCTTGGCCACCGCTGGCTGCGCCGGTGGTCCGGGCTCCCCATCGCCTCGCGTTTGGAATGGTAGTGCGAGGCGAGGCGCGCTCGCGCGGCGAGCCGAGCGGTGAAATGGGCGAAAGAATCAAGGGTCACTGACATGCGACTGTTGCGGTCTTACGCCTTCACGGCCGCCGGTATCGCCATCGGCGTGGCCGGGCTGGTCGCGCTGGGGGCGATGAGCGAGCGCATCATGCGCTTCATCGAGGGTGGCGATCGGTTCGTCCTGGGCCAGATCTCCGTGGCCGGACCGGGGATGGGGATGGGGGCCGGCTTCACCGCGGGCGGCCTGCTCCCGGCGGCGAAGATCCAGGCCATCGCCGAGGTCTCCGGGGTGTCGGGCGTGCAATCACAGGTCATGCTGCCGCTCAACCCGTCGACCTCCCAGTTCATGACCCTGACCCAGGAGCTGGTGCTCGGCGTCGATCTCTCGGTGCCCGCGCCCAACCGCCACTATCCGGCTCTGCCCGTGCGGGCCGGACGCTTTCTGCGCGCGGGCGACCGGCATGCCGCGGTGATCGGGGCATCCTTTGCCGCTTCCCGCGGGCTCGACGTCGGCGCGAGCCTGACCCTGGAGGGGCAGGTCTACGAGGTCGTCGGCGTTCTGGAGCGGATGCTCACCGCGCCCGACCGCTTCGTCGTGGTGCCGATCGAGGACGCGCGCGAGCAGTGGGTGGCCAAGGACGCCCTGCTGCGCACGTTGCTGGCCTCCGGCGCGGCCGCGCTCACCGCGGCCGACCTCAACACGGGCGCGGCGGTCGGCTGGCGCGATGGTGAGGACCCCGATGCGCTGGCCCAGCGGATCCGGGCCGAGGTGCCGGGGGTCAATGTCCAGCTCCCCCGCGAGCTGAGCAGCCTGTTGCGTTCCTCGACGATGTTCTTTTCCGCTCTGGTCGTGGGCATCGCCGCCCTGGGCCTGGTGATCGGCGGCTTGTCGGTGGCCAACACGGTGGCCGCGGCCGTATTCGAGCGGCTGCGCGACTTCGGGATCAAGCGCGCGCTGGGCGCGACCGATGGGCAGCTCGGGCGCGAGGTGCTGGGCGAGGCGCTGGCCGTCACCGTCTCCGGCGGGCTGGCCGGCATCGCCCTGGCGATCGCTCTGGGGGTCGCCATCGACCAGTGGTCCGGCGTCCGAGGCCAGCAGCTCTTCCTGTTCTCGCCCCGCCTGGTGGCCGGCGCCCTGCTCTTCTCCCTGTTGCTCGGCGGGCTGGCCGCGCTCTACGCGACGCTCCGCGTGGCGCGCCTGTCGCCGGCCGAAGCCATGCGCCGGGGCGCGTGACGCCGTGCTGCTCCGCGCCGAAGGGCTGGTCAAGTCGTACCGCGCTCCCTCGGGGGCCACCATCCCCGTTCTGGCCGGCGTCGATCTCAAGGTCGCCAGCGGCGAGCTCGTCGCCATCCTGGGCGCCTCGGGGTCGGGCAAGAGCACGTTGCTGAACGTGCTGGGGCTGCTCGAGGAACCCGACGCGGGGGAGATCTGGTTCGGCGACGAGCGGGTGAGCGGGCTGGGACGCTCGGCGCGCAGCCGCGCCCGTGGCCGCCAGGTGGGCTTCGTCTTCCAGTCCTTCATGCTGCTGCCCTCGCTTACCGCGCTCGACAACGTGTTACTGGCCGCCCGCTACGTGGGCAACCGGGGACCGGGCATCCAGCGGCGCGCGCTCGAGCTGCTCGAAGGCTTCGGGGTGCTCGATCGGCGTGATCACTATCCGCCGCAGCTCTCGGGTGGCGAGCAGCAGCGGGTGGCCTTCTGCCGGGCCCTGCTCAACGACCCACCGATCCTGCTGGCCGATGAGCCGACGGGAAACCTGGACGACGGCAACGCCCGTGTGATCCTCGAGGCGCTGCGCTATCGCGCGCGGGCCAGGTCGGCGGTGGTCGTGGTCAGCCACAGCCCCGAGGTCGCGGCGGGAGCCGCCGCCGTCCTGCACATCGATCAAGGGACTTTGCGCTAGGATTCGGTCCCAAGGAGGAAGAGCTATGAGAGCACTGGCGATACTGTTGGCCCTGAGCCTGGGCGTTGTCGCCCCCGCGGCCGGGGCCGATCCCGTCGTGCGGACGTTCAACGCACCGATGGACCGTACGTGGACGGTGACGGAGTCGGTGCTGAAGCACCTGGGATGGAAGATCGATCAGGCCGATCGAGCGACCGGCTTCATCACGACCGACTCTCGCTCGTTGGACGGCGAGGACTATGGGGTGTACGCCAAGGGGACACGGCACCGCTTGCGGCTGCAGCTCAAGGCCGACGGCGACAAGAAGACCTCGGTCACCGTCGAGCGGGTCGTCTTCAAGCGGGAGCGGATCATGTGGATCGACAAGGACGAGCCGCTGTCGATCGCCGACCAATCGGAGGAGAAGAAAACGCTGGACACCATCGCCAAGGCCTTGTAGATGGCCAAGACCTTCGTCCTGGTCCTCATCGCCGCCGTCATCGGCGGCACCGGCCACACCTTCCTGGCCAAGGGGATGCGTTCGGTGGGAGATCTGACCGAGGCCCCGGCCGAGCGGGTCGGGGGCATGGTGACCCGTGCGCTCACGAATCCCTGGCTGCTCCTGGGCGTCGTGCTGCAGGCGACATTCTTCTTCCTGTACCTCACGCTCCTGTCGCGGGCGGAGGTCAGCCAGGTGCTGCCGATGACGGCAATCGATTACATCGTGGTGGCGTTCCTCGCCTCCATCCTGCTCGGCGAGGTCGTGACGCCCGCCCGCTGGGCGGGCATCGGATTGATCGTCAGCGGCGTCTTCCTGGTGTCACGCACCTGATCGTGGCCCGGCGCCTCCCGCTGGTCCTCACGGCGGCCGTGGTCGTGGCCGCGGCCCCCTGGCTTCTGATCGGTCTCGGCGCGGCGCCGTTCGACGACCCGGGAGAAGGCATGCACGCGGAGATCGCCCGCGAGCTCCGCGCCGGTGGCCATCCCCTCGATCTCCGCCTCAACGGCGTCCGCTACGTCGACAAGCCACCACTGCTCTACGTGCTGCTCGCCGGCGCCTTCGCCGTGGCCGGCGAGAGTGAGGCGGTGGCCCGGGCCGTGCCGGCGGTGGCGGCGCTGGCCGGCGTCGGGGCAGTGGCGTGGCTGGGCACGCGCCTGCTCGGTCCCGCCGGCGGCGTGCTGGCCGGGGGCGCCCTGCTCAGCAGCATCGGGTTCTACGCCTACGGCCGTTACGTCCGGCCCGAGACGCTCTTCGTGGCCGCGCTGGCGTGGGGGTTCGCGCTGGCCCTCGTCGGCCTCGTCGAGGCGCGTCCCGCGCTTGTCGTCGCCGGCCTGGCGGGCTTCGGCCTGGCCGCCCTGGCCAAGGACCCGCTGGGCGCGCTGGGACCGCCCGCGATTCTGGGCCTGGGCCTCGCCCTCGGCGGTCGCGCCCGTCCGCTGCGCCGCTGGTTGCCCGCCGGGGGAGTGGTGGCCGCGGTGGCGCTGGGGTTCGGCTGGTGGGCGCTCGTGGAGCTTCGCAGCCCGGGCTTCACCTGGTACACGGTCGTGGACAACCACCTGCTGAACGTTGCCCGGGCGCGCCACTTCCCCGACGAGGACGTTCCGCTTTCGGCGCTGGAGTTCCTGATCGTGGCCGGGGTCGGCGCGGCCCCGTGGATCATCACCGCCGCGGTCGCTGTCGTCGCGCTGCTACGCCGTGGCCGCTGGCGGGAGCCGGGCGAGGCGCCCTGGCTAGTGCTGGCGTTGTGGGCGCTGGCGGTCCTTGGTCTCACGACGCTGTCGGCCTTCCGGCTCCCCCACTACGGGCTTCCCGCGTACCCGGCCATCGCGTTGCTCGCCGCGCGCGGCTGGTTGCAGGGGCCCCGCCGCGCGCTGATCTTCATGCATCTCGTGGCCTTCGCCGCCCTCGCCGTCGCCTGCGGGATGCTGTGGGCCGGTAGCAGCGAGCAGTTTGCCAGCCAGGTGCTCGACGCCACCGACGTCGCCACCCGCAAGGCCGCCGAGGCCGGGCACGCCACCGCGCCGCCGTGGGAGACGATTCGCCTGCTGCTGGGAGCGACGGCCCTGATCTTCACGGTGGCGGCGGGGGGCCTGGGCTTCCTTGCCCTCGGCCACGCCCGCGCCGCCGGACCATGGGCGCCCGCGCTCGTGCTGGCCACGATGATCGCCGTGCTGCCCGCCGTCGGCGCGGGCCTGGCCGCCGTGGCGGCTCACCGCGCCGTGCGGACCCTGGCCATGGAAGTGGCCCGGCAGGCTGCGCCCAACGATCTGATCGTCCACGAAGGCCCCCTGGAGAACTCCGGCGCGCTCGAGTGGTACGCGCAGCGACGCCCCGTCATCGTCGATGGCCGCCGCAGTGTGCTCGCGTTCGGCGCCACCTTCGACGGCGCCGCCGACGTGCTCTGGGAGCGGGAGCGGCTGCGGCAAGCCTGGGATGGTCGTCGTGTGTGGCTGGTCACCGTGCGGGCGCCCGCGCGCTCGGTCGCCGCCGAGTTGCCCGGAGCCCGGCTGGTCGCCGAGGCCGGCGGTCGCCGGCTCTACGTGAACCGCTGAGCGCGGCTTAGGAGAGAGGAGCTCGGATGCCCGACTACCTGCGGACGCTCTTCCTGCACCCGCCCTCGTTCCGGGGCTTCGACGGGGGCGCGGGGTCGCGCTATCAGGCGCGGCGGGAGGTGCGCTCCTTCTGGTACCCGACCTGGCTGGCCCAGCCCGCGGCCCTCGTCCCGGGCAGCCGGCTGGTCGACGCGCCGCCCGCCGCGCTGACTCTCGATGACATCAGGCCCCTGGCCCGGGACTACGATCTCGCGGTCCTGCACACGAGCACCCCGTCGTTCGCGCACGACGTGCGGGTGGCCGAGGCCCTGGAGACGGCCAACCCCGATCTCGTGGTGGGGTTCGTGGGCGCCCACGTCGCGGTGCAGCGGGAGCAGGCGCTGGCCGCCTCAGCGTCCATCGACTTCGTGTGCAGCGCCGAGTTCGACTTCACGATCCAGGAAGTCGCCCGGGGACGGCGCCTGGCGACGGTGGCCGGCCTGTCCTACCGCAGCAACGGCGCCATCAAGCGGACGCTGGAGCGCCCCCTGCTCGAGGACATGGACGCGCTGCCGTTCGTGGTCGACGTCTATCATCGGGACCTCGTGATCGAGCAGTACTTCGTGGGCTACCTGCTCCACCCCTACATCTCGGTGTACACGGGTCG
This sequence comes from Candidatus Methylomirabilota bacterium, assembly GCA_035457825.1. GTDB lineage: Bacteria > Methylomirabilota > Methylomirabilia > Rokubacteriales > CSP1-6 > 40CM-4-69-5. The sequence goes on along the minus strand of DATIAY010000040.1, from coordinate 4,371 downwards.
CGGCTGCCGGTCCAAGTGCACGTTTTGCCTCTGGCCGCAGACCGTCGGGGGACACCGCTACCGGACGCGGAGCGTCGAGCACGTGGTTGCCGAGATCGCGCGGGCCAGCCGGCTCTTCCCCCAGGTCAGGGAATACTTCTTCGACGACGATACGTTCACCGATGACCTTCCCCGGGCCGAGGCCATCGCGTGTGGGCTTGGCAAGCTCGGGGTCACCTGGTCGTGCAACGCCAAGGCGAACGTGCCGTATTCGACGCTGAAGGTGCTGAAGGACAACGGGCTCCGACTGTTGCTGGTGGGTTACGAGTCGGGCAGTCAGGCGATCCTCAACAACATCAAGAAGGGCATCCGGCTCGACCGGGCCCGCCAGTTCACGCGTGAGGCCAAGGCCCTGGGCATCAAGATCCATGGCACGTTCATCATGGGATTGCCCGGAGAAACTCGCGAGACGATCGAGGAGACGATCCGCTTCGCCCAGGAGATCGATCCGCACACGCTCCAGGCCTCGCTGGCCGCGCCGTACCCCGGCACCGCGCTCCATCAGCAGGCCCTCGAGCAAGGCTGGTTATCCGACGGCCACCTCGTGGACGGCGACGGCGTGCAGACGGCCGTCCTGGGCTACCCGCACCTGTCCCGCACGGAGATCTTCGCCTCGGTGGAAGCGTTCTACCGGCGCTTCTATTTCCGGCCCCGCAAGATCTTCGCTATCGGGGCCGAGATGGTGCGCGATCCCGCCGTCGGGCGCCGACGCCTCAAGGAAGGCGTGGAGTTCCTGCGCTTCCTGGCCCGACGTTGAAGTTGGAGGGGGCAGTCTCTGCCCCCTCCAAACCTCCCCCATTTCACGCGAGGTGTGACGACCCGCCCCTCCAAACCTCCCCATTTCACGCGAGGTGTGACGACCTGCCCCCTTCAAACCTCCTCAATCACGCGACGTGCCGGCGAGGAGCTCGGTGACGGTTACCAGGTCGTAGCCCGCTGCTCGGAGCTCAGCGATCATCACCGGCAGCGCCGCCAGCAGGCGAGCCGGCGCTCCGGCGAGTCCCTCGGCGTCGTGGAGATCGACGATGGCCCCGGCGTGGGCCCGGCGCCGCAGGTGGGCGGCCTGCGCGAGGGCGCTCCGCGGTCGCAAACCTTCGGTCTGGATCGACCAGAAGACGCAACGCTCGCGCCACCGCCGCAGGGCCCGGAACATCGCGGCGTTGACCATCCCCCACGGCGGCCGAAAGTGCCGGGGCGCCCGCCCGCCGAGATCACCGAGCAGCTCGTGAGCGCGGCCGATCTCGTCCCCGGTCCGCGCAGGGCTCAGGAGCCAGAGGCTCCTGTGGGACCAGCTGTGGTTGGCGATCTCGTGACCGGCGGCCGCCATGTCGCGCACGATGCCCGGCGCGCGGGCGGCGCGCTCGCCGACGAGGAAGAACGTCGCGGGAACGCCCAGCCTGGCGAGTTCGGCGAGGACCCGGGGCGTCCAGGCGGAATCGGGGCCGTCGTCGAACGTGAGCGCCACGCGGCGGGCGCCGCGTGGTCCGCGCCAGGTGCAGGCAGACGTGGCGAGATGCGGGAGCCAGGCATAGGCCAGCCAGGCGCCTGCCGCCAGCCCCGTCGCCACCAGGGGCAGGCTCACGGCGCGATCTCCTCGCGTTCGAGCACCGCGTTCACCACGCGGCGACTCGCCTCCGGCCGGCGCAGCCGGCGCATCTGACGGCGCAAGCGCTGCAGCAGGGCAGGGTCGCTGAGGGCGCGCTCGACGGCCTGCTTGAGCTCGTCGCGGGAGCGGGCGACCAGGGCGATGCCGCACTGCGAGGCGAACCGCTCGTTACGCCGTTCCTGGCCGGGCAGCGACCCGAAGATCACGAGGGGCACCTCGGCGGCCAGGGACTCAGCCAGCGTCATGCCCCCGGCCTTCGTGACCACCACGTCGGCCGCAGCCATGAGCCGCCGGATGTCCGCCACGTAGCCGAGGGTCCGGATGGTGCTGCCCGCGGTGCGCTCGCGCAGGTGGGTTTCCAGGCGGCGGTCGAGCCCGGCGACGATCAGGGCTTGCAGGGGCAGCCGCACCTGGGTCAGCGCCTGCACCACATCGGGGAGCCGTCCCAGCGAGCCCTGGGCGCCAGCCATCGCCAGCACCACGGGCAGCCGCGAGGAGAGCCCGAAGGCGGCGCGGGCCTCGGCAGGATCAACCGGGGCCTCGAACTCCGCGCGCACGGGGACGCCGGTGACCACGACCCGGGCCGGCGGGATCCCCCGGGCGATGAACTCATGCTTCACCTCGTCGGCGGCGACGCAGTAACGATCCACCCCGTGGGCGATCCACTGGCTGTGGGCGACGAAGTCCGTCACGACGGTCGTGTGGGGCGGCGTTCGGGTACCCCGCGCGGCCAGCGCTGCCATCACCACGGCGGGGGTGGCGTGGACCGTGACCACGGCGTCGGGGGCTTCACGCGCGAGGAGGGCGGTCAGCCCCGCCTCGCCCAGGCGGGTGGCCCCGAAGGTCAGGGGCGAGTTGCTGGTCAGCCGATCGCCAAGCGCATAGGCCGCGCCCCAGAGGTTGGGAGCCCGGCGCAGCACCCAGTGGTACAGTCCTCGCGTGGCACGCGCGAAGACGGGGTGGACGAGGTCGCGGAAGTGATCCACCACGGTTGCGGAGGCGCCGGCGCGGTGGAAGGCGGAGGCGAGACTGCGGGCGGCGGCGTTGTGACCGGAGCCGTAGCTCGCGGTGAGGATCAGCACACGCGCCATCGCGGCGACTATCCTACCTCGGCAGCGCGTCCCTCCGCTCGACTACACTGTGTCGGGGGCACGCACCGGGAGGGGCAATGGGCGGCAAGGACACTCTGCAGTTCCTGATCTGGGTGGCGACCCTGTTCTTCGTCGCGATGATGTTCGTGCCGCTCCTGCTCGAGATGGTGGTGCGTCTCGGTCAGAGCGTGGACGCGATCCCCTGAGCTCGACGGGACCGCGGCGCAAGCAGGGGCGTGAGCTCCACCGCGTGGAAGCCCTGGACCGCGAGGACCGGGCCGAAGCTCGGCTGCCCCAGCGACCAACACGTGGCCGCGTCCACCAGTACTGAGCCGGGCGCCACCGGCAGGACCTCGGCTCCCGGCACCTGAATGAACACGCGCCGGGTCGGTCCCAGGATGGCGACGGCGGGCAAGAGGGATTCGGGGAGCTCGTCCGCGCTCTCCAGAAACGGCGTGCCCGAGCAGTCGTGGGACTCGAAGAAGACGCTGCTGCCCACGTGGACCGGGCTGTCGGGGTCGCTGCGGGACGTGATGCCGGGGGCCGGGAGCACCGCGGACACCCCGAGCAAGAGTGGGAGGGCCGCGATCAGCAGCCCGGTTGACCGCAGCATCGCGGGACCTACGCGGACTCGCCGGCGGCCCGGCGAAACTCCTGACGCCCGACCTTTCCCAGCGGCTTTCTGGTCAGAAAATAGTGACAGGTTCCGGTGTGGGCTGCGACCGCGCCCGTCGCGTCGCCCCGGCAGCGAGGGCATCCGTACCACTCGGCCGCGGCGGGCGTGCGGACCAGCGCATGCACCGGGCTCGGCTGGCCACACCGGGGACAGGCGATGACGTGGTTCTCGCAGCAGAGGAAGAGAATCGCCCGCGCATCGGCGTCCAGCATAGGGCGCGCATAGTGAGGCGTCGCGCCAATTCAGTCAAGTCCCGATGCGTTGACAGGGAGTTAGATCTGTCGACACATGACGGACAACCTAGGATAGCGTTGACTCTAGGCTGGGCTGGGCCGGTCGTAGAACCTGCAATGACACACCAGACAGACATAGACGCGGCGCCGGATGAGCCGCACCAACAGTTTCTCCATCACGCTGCGCCTGTGGGCGCGGGCAATTGTTCGACTTCCACACTGAGGGCACGAATGCCCCCGCGGCCGTTCCTTCACTCCTGGCACGGCACAGCCTCACTGCCCGGATGAATCTAGGAGAAAACGCCCCTGCGCGACTGCAACCGCCGGGGACTGGGCCCACAACCTCAACCGTGGAGGAGGAGACGATGGGCGACCTCACCCTAGCACGACTTGCCCTGAGCAACGACGAGCAGGCCGAGCCCGGGGCCGCGTGATGGCGCCCCGGCGACGCCCGGTCAGCCGCCCCTTCTCTCAGGTCGCGGCGCAAGCGCAGCAACTTTACAGCCGAGGTCTCCGGGTCGTCTCGCTGCTGTTCGACATTGAGCAGCTCGATCGCGATAACGCCTCGGATGCCGACAAGTACGAGGTCGCCCGCTTGCTCGTCCGCCGGAACCTTGCTGGCAACCTCGCGGCGCTCCTGCGGGGCGTGAACGAGCTCAACGGGCTACTTGGTGGGGACACGCCAGCGCTGAGCCGTGAGGATGAAGCCTGGCTCAAGCGCCGCCT
>DATIAY010000039.1:0-3462 GCA_035457825.1 Candidatus Methylomirabilota bacterium | reverse complement strand
ACTTCTTACGGTACTCGTAGGCCTCCCCGAACCGCTTCTCGACTTCGGCCAGACTGCCGGGCGCAATGCGATAGGTCCGGATCTCGTAGATCACTGGTTCTCTCCTTTCACGGAATGATGAGGCGAGTCCCCGGCGCCGCGAACTCCTTGGGCCACACCACGACCCATTTGCCGTCCTGGACCTGCTTCACCTTGGACAGATCGTCGCCGTAGTTGTTGGCCCCATCGAAGCGCAGCTTGCCGACGATGGTGTCAACGCGATTGGCTCGGAGCCACTGGGCGATGGCCTTGTCATCCAGGCCCTTGGTCGCGGTCACCGCGGCCTCCAGGAGTTGCCAGGCCGCGTACGACACCGCCGCCTGGACGTCTGCCGACTGGTAGGGCAGCCCGGCCTTGGCGGCCCGCTCCCGGTAGAGCTTCACGAACTCCGCGGCCACCGGCGGCACGGTGAAGGGCGCGTGCTCCTCGAAGATCGTCGTCGAGAGCGCGTACTTGCCATCGGGGGCCACGGCCAGCGGACCGGGCGCCGGATAGAGGTAGAAGTGGCTCTTCGGTGTGTAGTCGAGCTTCTTGAGAGCGTCGAGGAGGAGGTTGCCATCCAGACCGACGGCCCCCACCCACAGGAAGTCAGCATTGGCGTCCCGCACCCGGGCCGCGATCGGGCCGAAGTCGCGGTTGCCGAACTCGAACTCGAGGTAGAGCACCTCCTTGAGGCCGCGCTTGGCCGCCACCTCCCGGGCCCCCACGGACATAAAGTGGACCGAAGGGAACTTGCTCGTCACCATAGCGATCGTCTTGGGGGGCTTGCCGGAAGCGGCCAGGGCATCGAAGAGCGTGTTGGGGAACGTCCGGCCCGGCTCGGGCCCGATGGCCCAGGTCGGAAAGTGCATCTCGTACTTGGCGAGATGGGGGATGCCAAAGGTGTGGTGGACGAGCACCTTGTTGTGTCGTTGGGCCACGGCCATGGCTGAGAGGATGGGGCCCGTCGCATAGGGACCCAGCAGGATGTCGACCTTGTCCACCGTGATCAACTTCTCGTAGAGCGTACGGGTCAGGTCCGCCTTGGACTGGTCGTCGAGCAGAACCCACTGGACCGGCCGGCCCAGCAGGCCGTTCTTCTGGTTGAGCTGCTCCACGAAGATCTCGCCCGAGATCTTGTGCACGAGCGCGGTGGCGGCCAGCGGACCGGTCAGGGCCAGGGTGCTGCCGACGCGAATGGGCGGCCCGGACGGCGCGGCGCTGGAGCCGGCGGCCAGGACGAAGCCCCCCAGGCCGGCGAACGCGAGCACAGCGAGACGACAACGGTCGAGCATCATGGCAGGCCCTCCGGACCACCCGGATTCAGGTGGCCGTGACTATACCGAGCCGGTTTCGGGATCGCAAGGAGGAAGCAGATGTGTTATAGACCGACGACGTGAGCCAGACCGCGACCCTGCTCATCACGGGCAAGGACCAGAAAGGGCTCGTGTACCGGATCTCCGAGTTCGTGTTCCGCCACCAGGGCAACATTCTGCACGCCGACCATCACATCGACTTCGAGACCGGGCTGTTCCTCTCCCGGGTCGAGTGGGACCTCGACGACTTCCGGCTGGCCCCCGAGGAGATGACCGGCGCCGTGCAGGCGCTGGCCGAGGAGCTCGAGATGCGCTGGGAGCTGCGGTTCTCCGACCGGCCCCTGCGCGTGGCCATCTTCGTCTCCCGCTTCGACCATTGCCTCATCGACCTGTTGCACCGCCACGCCATCGGGGAGCTCCCGGCGAGCGTGGTCGCGATCTTCAGCAACCATCCCGAGCTGCAGCCGGTGGCCAACCGCTACGGAATTCTGTTCCACCTCTTCCCGGTCACCGCGGCGAGCAAGGCGGCGCAGGAGGAGCGGGAGCTCGCGCTCCTGGCCGCCCTGCGCGTGGACCTCGTGGTGCTCGCCCGCTACATGCAGGTCCTATCGGCCGAGTTCGTGGCACGGTACCCGAACCGGCTCATCAACATCCATCACTCGTTCCTGCCCGCGTTCAGCGGCGCCCGACCCTATGCCCAGGCCCACGCCCGCGGCGTCAAGATCATCGGCGCCACCAGCCACTACGTGACTGCCGTCGTCGACGAGGGCCCGATCATCGAGCAGGACACCATCCGGGTCAGTCACCGGGACACGGTGGAGGACCTCGTGCGCAAGGGTCGGGACCTGGAGCGCATCGTGCTGGCGCAGGCCGTCCTCCTGCACCTGCAAGGCCGGGTCCTGCCCTGTGGCAGCCGGACTGTCGTGTTCGACTGACAACCTTGTTGAGCCACGAGGAGCGATGCCCGTGAAACGCAGCACCGCGCACTTCCTGACCACGCATACGGGAAGCCTGCCCCGCCCGGACGACCTGATCCGGATGATGTTCGCCAAGGAGGAAGGCGTGCCCGTCGACGCGGCGGCCCTGGCCGCCCGCGTCCGGTCGGCCGTGGCCGAGGTGGTCAGCAAGCAGGCCCAGGCCGGTATCGACGTCCTCAACGACGGCGAGCTCAGCAAGCCCAGCTACGCCACGTATATCAAGGATCGTCTGGACGGCTTCGGCGGCACCAGCCAGCCGCTGCAGTATCAAGATCTCGCCGACTTCCCCGGTATGGCCCGGCGGGTGTTCGGTGATCCCGGCCGGGCCCGGCGCAAAACGCCGGCCTGCACGGGCCCGATCCGCGTGCGCGATCCCCGCGCCGCCCAGGCGGACGCCGACAACTTGCGGGCCGCGCTGGGCCCGGCCACGGCCGCCGAGGCCTTCCTGAGCGCGGCCTCCCCCGGCGTCGTCTCCCTGTTCTTCCGCAACGATCATTACCCCAGCCACGAGGCGTACCTCTTCGCCATCGCGGAGGCCATGAAGCACGAGTACGAGACCGTGGCCCGGGCGGGGTTCGTCCTGCAGGTCGACTGCCCGGACCTGGCCATGGGCCGGCACATCCAGTTCGCCGCCTTGCCCCTCGAGGAGTTCCGACGGATGGCGCGCCTGCACATCGACGCCCTCAACCACGCCCTGGCCAACGTGCCGCCGGACCAGGCGCGCTTGCACCTGTGCTGGGGCAACTACGAGGGGCCGCACCACTACGACGTGCCGCTGGCCGACATCATCGACGTCGTCTTCACGGCCCGCCCCAACGGCATCTCGTTCGAGGCCGCCAACCCTCGCCACGCGCACGAGTGGAAGCTCTTCGAGCGCGTCAAGCTGCCCGCGGGCAAGGTGATCATTCCCGGCATCATCGATTCCACCACCAACTTCATCGAGCACCCCGAGCTCGTCGCCGAGCGCATCGGGCGTTACGCGCGACTGGTGGGTCGCGAGAATGTCATCGTGGGCACCGACTGTGGTTTCGGCACCTGGGTCGGCCAGGCCGCCGTCGATCCCGACGTGGTCTGGGCCAAGCTCTCCGCTCTCGCCGAGGGCGCTCGCCTCGCCTCGAAGCAGTTTTGGTAATTAGGGGTCTGTCCCGGAA